>NZ_JBVIIT010000046.1:0-22871 GCF_055569615.1 Streptomyces sp. NPDC031379
ATCGCCTTCTCTTGTGTCCTGCCCCCCCCCCCCCCCCCCCCCTCCCCCCTGCCCCCCCCCCCCCCCCCCCCCCCCCGGTGGGGCCGTCCGACGGCTCAGCTCTTCTTCGCGTTCAGCGCACGCTGCAGCTGACTCTTGTTCATGTTCGAGCGGCCCTCGATGCCGCGCTGCTTCGCCTCGTTGTACAGCTGGTCGTAGGTCGGCCCCTGGGAACCGACCCGGTTGCCCGATCGCTGGCCGCCGCGCTTGCCGGACGACATGTCCTGCGTCGAGCTGCGGCTGGCGGTCCTGGACTCGCCGGAGCGGGCACGTTCCTTGTTCACCGTCCGCGCGGCGATCTCCTCGGCGCGCCCGGTGCTCTCGCCGCGGTCCTGCGCGCTCTTCTTGATGTGCTCGTACTGACGTTCGCGCTTGGGGCTGGAACCGGCTGGCATGATCGCTCCCTTCCTTTGCGGCAGGGAACGAGTACCCGGCCCGCGCTCACTTACGTCAGCGTTCCAGGCGGGCCACCCTCCCCTGTTCGCCGGCCGCCCAGCAGCTCAGGTCGGGGGTACAGGTGACGGTGTCGTAGGAGCCGGTGTCGACGGTCCGCCAGGTGCGGCCACCGTCGGTGGTGAGGTCGGTGCCGGTGGGGCCGACGGCGAGCGCGGCGGTGCGGCTGTGCGGGAGCCAGGCGGCGCCGGAGCGGTAGGCGGGCGGGGGCGTGGCTGCGGACGTCCAGGTGCGGCCCCCGTCGGCCGTGACGGCGGCGGCCCGCGGGGAGGGCTGGTCGGGGCGGTAGTCGCCGCCGACCGCGATGCCATGGGTGCGGTCGCGGAAGGCGAGCGCGAAGACCCCCTTGGCCGGATCGCCCGCCGGGACCGGCGTTTCGGCCGCCGTCCAGGTCAGTCCGCGGTCGGCGGAGTGCAGCACGCGCGCGTGGGCGCCGCCGCCGGTGGCCAGCCAGACGTCCTTCGGGCCGGAGGTGACGAGGCACTGGCCGCTCGCGGCGAACCCGGCCTCGCCGTCCAGGGCGGGCGGCATGCCGTCCGCGGGCAGCACCCGCCAGGAGCGGCCGCCGTCGCCGGTGGACAGGATGCGGAACTTCCCGTCGACGGGGTCGCCGAGGGCGAGGCCGTGGCGGCGGTCGAAGAAGGTGAGGCAGTCGTAGAAGGCCTTCGGGTCGGTGTTGCGGAAGGACTCCGTCCAGGTCACCCCGCCGTCGTCGGTGCGGTACACCCGGGAGGCCTCGCCCTCGCCGATGGCCAGGACCACCGCGCGCCGCGCGTCGAAGGCCTGCACGTCCCGGAACTGCAGCTCGGCGGCCCCCGGCGGAGAGACGTTCCGCCAGGTCGAGCCGCCGTCCGTGGTGCGCAGCACCGTGCCGCCGGTGCCGGCGAGCCAGGCGGTGTGCCGGTCGACGGCCGCGAGGCCCCGGAAGCGGACCTGCGGGGTGCCGGGGTCCTTCGCCTCCCAGTGCGCGCCCGCCGGTCGTGCGCTTGTCCCGTCGAGCGGCCGGGCCTCGGCCGCCGGGACCGTCAGCGCGGCCAGTGCCGCCCCGCACGCCACCCCCGCCGCCGCCAGCCTGCTCGTCCGTCCCCTGCGTCGCGTGCTCCCCAAGCGCCTCATGGCGGGCGAAGCTAGCCCATGCCCCCGGTGCCGTCCAGGGGACCGGCCGCCGGTCGGCGGGGGCGGGCCGGCCGGTCCTTGCGGGTGGGAACATCCGGTGTCTCGCCGTGCATGAAGGCGGTGACCGAGGTCACTCGTTCCGCGTGTGCACGCATCGGCCGATTCCGTCGTCTCTTCCTGTGCCGGGTGCCGCACATCCGGGCGTAGTCCAGCCGTCACGAGGGAGCAAGGCGTTGTCCACCGTCATCGAGCAGCCCGTAGAGGCCCGTCTCGTCGCCGCCGCACCGCGCATGCCGAGCATTCCCGCGACGCTGCGCTACGAGCGGCACGACCCGTTCGCCGTCCGCATGACCTTCCCGGCGCCGGCCACCCTGGAGGGTGTCGAGGTCTGCTGGACCTTCTCCCGGGAGCTGCTGGCGGCCGGTCTGCAGGGACCCGAGGGCCATGGCGACGTCCGCGTGCGGCCCTACGGGTACGACCGCACGGTGCTGGAGTTCCACGCCCCTGAGGGCACCGCGGTCGTCCACGTGCGCTCGGGGGAGATCCGGCGGTTCCTGGCGGCGGCCGACGAGCTGGTGCCGGTCGGCCTCGAACACCTCCAGCTCGATCTGGACCACGGCCTGGCCGAGCTGATGCGGGACGCCTGTTGACCGCTACGCGCGCGTGAGCGGCGCTTTCAGGACCTCGTCGCCCCCGCACCGGTGATCAGCGCGTTCAGCTCGCCGTAGTCGTAGCCGTCGGCCAGCGCCTCGTACGTCCCCGCCTCGAGCAGTTCCCGCGTGGCGCGGCGGACCAGGGCGTGAGCGGCCTGGGCGAGGGCGGCGCCCGCGCTGATCCGGGCGACGCCGAGCGCGGCCAGCTCGGCGACCGACGGCGCGCCGGGGACCAGCATCACGTTGACCGGGCCGTCGATGCCCGCGACGAGCGCCTTGACGGTCTCCGGGTCGACGGCCCCGGGGACGAAGATCCCGTCGGCGCCCGCGGCGAGGAAGGCCGCGGCCCGTTCCAGGGTGACGTCCACTCCCCCGGCTCCGCGCAGGAACGTGTCGATCCGGGCGTTGACGAACAGCGGCACGCCGGCCTCGTCGGCGGCCCGGCGGGCCGCGGCGATCCGTGCGGCGTGCTCGGCGACGGGCCTGAGCGGCGCACCGCCCGCCCCGTGCCGGGCGTCCTCGATGTTGACACCGACGGCGCCCGCGGCGAGCACGGCCCGCACGGTGTCCGCGACCCCCGCCGGGTCCTCGGCGTAACCGGCCTCGATGTCGGCGCTGACCGGCACGCGCACGGCGGCGGAGATCCGGGCGACCGCCTCGAGCGCGCCCTCCCGGTCCAGCCGGCCGCCGTCGGCGGCGCCGAGCGACCAGGCGAGGCCGGCACTGGTGGTCGCGACGGCCGCGGCGCCGGTCTCCGCCACGACGGCGGCACTGACCGCGTCCCAGGCGTTCGGCAGGACGAGGGGGCGGCCGGGCACATGCAGGGCGCGGAAGGCGAGGGCGGATTCGTGCAGCGGGTGCTGTGGCGTCATGGGCCAACCCAAGCAGCCCCGGCGCGGCGGACGCTGGCAGGAATCCGACAGGTACGTCGGCCGGCGCCCCTCGTGCCCGGCACGGTTCCGCGTGGCCGTAATCGCGTTGACAGTGCCTTGGGCCCCTCGTACGGTGTACATCGGTCCTGTTGCCGTCGATTGGAGAAGGACGTTGCTCGTCTGAGGTTCTGAGACACCGCGTTCACACCGGTGAGGTGTGCGTGGCGTACGACCTCGGCGTCCGAGCCGTCCTCCGGCACAGGCCTTTTCTCGTGGCCTCTGCGTGCCCAGACCTTCGGTTCCGCCTCGCGGTGTCTCGACATGCGTCCACCCGCACGCACCCACCCCTCGCGAGGCCCTCATGTCTGCTTCCCTCACCTGCACGTCCCTGTCCTTCGCCTGGCCCGACGGCACCGCCGTCCTCGACGGCCTCGACATCGCCTTCGGCCCCGGCAGGACCGGGCTCGTCGGCGTCAACGGATCGGGGAAGTCCACCCTGCTGAAGCTGCTGGCCGGTGAACTCACTCCGGCCGACGGCACGATCAAGGTGGCCGGCGAGGTCGGCCACCTCCCGCAGAACGTCACCCTGGACACCACGCTCCGCGTCGACCAGGCCCTCGGCATCGCCGACCGGCGAGCCGCGCTGCACGCCATCGAGGCGGGCGACGTGGCCGAGGAGCACTTCGAGACGGTCGGCGACGACTGGGACGTCGAGGAGCGCGCCCTGGTCACCCTCGGCGAACTCGGCCTCGGCCACATCGGTCTGGACCGCACCGTCGGCGAGGTGTCCGGCGGCGAGTCGGTGCTGCTGCGGCTCGCCGCGCTGCTGCTGCGCCGCCCGGACGTCCTGCTGCTGGACGAACCGACCAACAACCTCGACCTGTACGCGCGCCGGCGGCTGTACCAGGCGGTCTCCGCCTGGCCGGGCGTACTGGTCGTGGTCAGCCACGACCGGGAGATGCTCGACCTGGTCGACCAGATCGCGGAGCTGCGCTCCGGAGAGGTCGCCTGGTACGGCGGCAACTTCTCGGCCTACGAGGAGGCTCTCGCCGTCGAACAGGAGGCAGCCGAACGGATGGTGCGCGTCGCCGAGGCCGATGTGCGCAAGCAGAAGCGCGAACTGGCCGACGCCCAGGTCAAACTGGCCCGTCGCAAGCGGTACGGGCAGAAGATGTGGGACTCCAAGCGCGAGCCGAAGATCGTCATGGGCGCCCGCAAACGCGCCGCCCAGGAGTCCGCGGGCAAGCACCGCATCATGCACGAGGAGCGGCTCGCCGAGGCCAGGGGGCGCCTGGACGAGGCGGTGGAGGCCGTGCGGGACGACGACGAGATCCGCGTCGACCTGCCGTACACGGCCGTACCGCCCGGCCGGCAGGTGCTCACCCTGGAGAGGCTGGCCATGGCCTACGGGGCGCGCGTCGAGGGCATCTTCGATCTGCGCGGCCCGGAGCGGATCGCGCTCGTCGGCCGCAACGGCTCGGGCAAGACGACGCTGCTGCGGACCGTCGCCGGGGAACTGGCCCCGGTGGCGGGCGAGGCGAGGGCGCATGTCCCGCTGCGGTTCCTGCCCCAGCGGCTGGACGTGCTCGACGACGAGCTGACGGTCGCCGAGAACGTGGCCCGGTTCGCGCCGGGCGCCACCAACAACCGGATCCGGGCCCGCCTGGCCCGCTTCCTGTTCCGGGGCGCACGGGCCGACCAACAGGCGGCCACGCTCTCGGGCGGCGAACGGTTCCGGGCGGCCCTGGCCGCGCTGATGCTCGCCGAACCCGCGCCCCAGCTGCTGCTGCTCGACGAGCCGACCAACAATCTCGACATGGCCAGCGTCCGGCAGCTGACCTCGGCCCTGGAGTCGTACGAGGGCGCGCTGCTCGTGGCCAGCCACGACCTGCCGTTCCTGGAGTCGATCGGCATCACCCGCTGGCTGCTGATGGAGGAGGGGGAACTGAAGGAGATCGCACCGCAGGACATCGGGGCGTCGGCCTAGGCCGAGGCCGACACCCCGTGGTTCAGCCCAGGGGTACGACCACCTCGCCCGCGCCGGTCGCGCTCGCGCCGCCTGCGACGAGGACGGTGAACGGGCGGTCGGTGCCGCGCGCGGTGACCCGCAGCCGGGCGCCGTCGCGGCGGACGGTGAAGGCGGCGGCCACGGTGCCCGTCAGGTCGGGCACCGTGGCCTCGGCGGTGTAGTCGGGCGCGGCCGTGGGGTGGACCAGCAGGGTCGGGGCGTCCAGCCAGTCGCCGTCGGGCCTGCCGTCGTCGGAGGCGAGCGGCAGGACGGCGCCCTCGCGGACGTACAGCGGCAGGCTGTCACAGGCGTGCCGCTCGGTGCGCCAGGCCGGGCCGGTGGCCTGTTCGCCGGTCAGGAGGTGCGTCCAGGTGCCCTCGGGGAGGTAGACCTCGACCTCGCCGTCCTCCGTGAAGACCGGCGCGACCAGCAGGTCGGGGCCCAGCATGTACTGGCGGTCCAGCGGGCGGCACGCCGGGTCGTGCGGGAACTCCAGGAGCATCGGGCGCATCACCGGGACGCCGGTGCGGGGGGCCTCGGCCGCGGCACCGTAGAGGTAGGGCATGAGGCGGTGCTTGAGCAGCGTGAACCGCCGGGCGACCGCCACGGCCTCCTCGCCGAAGTTCCACGGCACCCGGTACGACGAGGAGCCGTGCAGGCGGCTGTGCGAGGAGAGCAGGCCGAAGGCGAGCCAGCGCTTGAACACCGCCGGGTCGGGGGTGCCCTCGAAGCCGCCGATGTCGTGGCTCCAGAAGCCGAAGCCGCTCAGGGACAGGGAGAGCCCGCCGCGCAGCGACTCGGCCATGGCCTCGAAGGACGCCCAGCAGTCGCCGCCCCAGTGCACGGGGTACTGCTGGCCGCCTGCGGTCGCGGAGCGGGCGAAGAGGACGGCCTCGCCCTGCCCGCGCTCCTTCTCCAGGAGTTCGAAGACGGTCCGGTTGTACAGATGCGTGTAGTAGTTGTGCATCCGCTCCGGGTCGGAGCCGTCGTGCCAGACGACGTCGGTGGGAACGCGCTCGCCGAAGTCGGTCTTGAAGCAGTCGACGCCCTGGTCGAGCAGCGCCTTGAGCTTGGCCTGGAACCAGGCGCGGGCGTCGGGGCGGGTGAAGTCCACCAGCCCCATGCCGGCCTGCCACAGGTCCCACTGCCAGACGTCGCCGTTCGGGCGGCGCACGAGGTGGCCGAGGGCTGCCGCCTCCTCGAAGAGCGGGGACTTCTGGGCGATGTACGGGTTGATCCACGCGCTGACCCGCAGGCCCCTCTCCTTGAGCCGGGCCAGCATGCCCTCCGGGTCGGGGAAGACGGCGGGGTCCCACTCGAAGTCGCACCACTGGTACTCGCGCATCCAGAAGCAGTCGAAGTGGAAGACCGACAGCGGGATGCCGCGCTCGGCCATGCCGTCGACGAAGGACGTCACCGTCGCCTCGTCGTAGTCGGTGGTGAAGGACGTGGTCAGCCACAGGCCGAAGGACCAGGCGGGCGGCAGGGCCGGGCGGCCGGTCAGGGCGGTGTAGCGGGCGAGGACGTCCTTGGGGGTGGGGCCGGCGATCACGTAGTACTCGAGGGTCTGGTCCTCGACGCTGAACTGCACCTGGCCGACGGACTCGGAGCCGACCTCGAAGGAGACCCTGCCGGGGTGGTTGACGAAGACGCCGTAGCCGCGGGAGGAGAGGTAGAACGGGATGTTCTTGTAGGCCTGCTCGCTGCTGGTGCCGCCGTCGGCCTGCCAGACGTCGACGACCTGGCCGTTCTTGACGAACGGGGTGAACCGCTCGCCGAGGCCGTAGATCTGCTCCCCCACGCCGAGCGCGAGCTGGGCGAGGACATGGTGCGCGCCGTCGTCGGTGGTGGCGAAGGCGGTGCCCTTGGCGCCGGCCCGGGTCACCTCCCGTCCGTCCGCGCCGTGGAACGCCAGTGCCCAGGGGGCCGCCTCGTCCAGGCGGAGGGTCAGCGAGCCGCTGGTCAGTTCCGTGACGGTGCCGTCGCGGCGCACCACGCCCGCCCCGTCCGCCGCTTCGGCGAGGGCGAATTCGGGTCCGGGGCGACGCCTGCCGGCGTGGTGCGTGACCCGGACCCCGATCACGCCCTCGGCGGGTGAGAAGCAGTCGACCGTGAGGAGCGGCGCGTTGAGCGTGTCCCCCCTCCGCGTCACCTTCTTCACGGCGGCATAGGCGGTGAAGCGCTTCGATTGCGCCTGTACGTCACGGACCTCGGCGGCGTACGCGATCTGCACGCCGTCGCGGATGCGCCAGAAGCCGTTGGTGAACTTCATGTTCTTCCTCGAGGGAGCTGGAGTGGTTCGAGTGGGGGCATGGAAGCGTCGCCCGGCATTTTGATCGTACACAGAACAAATCTCCGCCGGACAGGGAAGACGCCCGGGAACACCGCCCTGACCAGGCTTGATCACGGGATTCCCAGCGGTCCTCACGGCGGAGCGTGAACGAACGGACACACATCAGGGTCTGGCGCCGGGCCCCCGCATGACGTATTAGTCATCACCATAAACAAACTCGTCCGGCGCCGCTGCCGGACAGGACGACAGCAAGGGCCGCACATGTCGAAGCGCTTCAACAGACGCTCCCGCAGGGCCGTGACACCCCTCGCAGCTGTCTCCGCCCTGGTCGCCGGGGCGGCACTGACCGGCTGCGGCCAGCAGCGCGACAGCTCCGTCTACACCGTGCTGAACTCCTCGACCGACGAGACGTACCACCGCTGGGACGCGCAGGCGATGGCCCGCTGCGGCAGGCGGCTGGGCGTCACCGTCGAGCAGCAGAGCGTCCCGGCGGCGCAGGTGATGACGAAGGCGCTGCGCATGGCCTCTTCGAAGTCGCTGCCCGACATCGTGCAGTTCGACGCCTCGGAGATGCCGACGTTCGCCGAGGCCGGCGGGCTGACCGACCTCCGGACGCTCGGGCTGAGCACCGGGGACATCCCCCAGGGCATCGTCGACTTCGGCTCGTACAAGGGGACGTACTACGGAGCCGCCCGGTCGGTGAACACGCTCGCGCTCTTCTACGACAAGGACATCCTCGACCGGGCGGGCCTGAAGGTGCCCACCACCTGGGCGGAGCTGCGCGCGACCGCGAGGAAGCTGACGCAGGGCAAGAGGTACGGCCTGGCGCTCAGCGCGGGCGGCGCCGAGGACGGCGTCTTCCAGTTCACGCCGTTCATGTGGTCCAACGGCGGGGACGAGACCCGCCTCGACGGGCCGAGGGTCGTCGAGGCGCTGGACTACTGGAAGAGCCTGCTGAAGGACGGTTCGCTGTCGAAGTCGACGGTGGGCTGGACGCAGGCCGACGTCAACGACCAGTTCATGGCGGGCAATGCCGCCATGATGATCAACGGCCCGTGGCAGGTCGAGACCCTGAACACCAAGAAGTCGCTGCACTGGGGCATCGCCCGCATCCCGGTGCCGAAGCCGGGCGAGAAGTCCGTGGGACCGCTGGGCGGAGCCGTGCTCACCGTGCCGAACACCGGTGACGAGCGGCGGGAGCGGATGGCGGGGAAGATCGTCGCCTGCCTGTCCGGCGAGCGGGAGCAGCTGACCTACGCACTCAACAGCTGGATGGTCCCGGCCAACGAGAAGGCCGCCGCCGTCTGGCGCGAACGGGTGCCGGAGCTGGACGCGCTGGCCGACCAGGTGGCCGCGGCCCGGTCCCGTACGGCCGAGCTCGGCGCAGGCTGGTCGGGCGTGTCGCTCGCCCTGCAGAGCGCCTTCCAGTCCGCCCTGACCGGCCAGTCCAGCCAGGCCGCCCTCCAGCGCGCCCAGCAGCGGGCCACGAGCGGGAACTGAGGTACGCGCAGATGACCACGTCCACCGTCACCGCGTCCGCGCCCGCAGCGGCCGCCCCGGCCACCGCGCCCGACCCCGCCCGGCTGCGGCGCCGGCGCCGGCTGGCCCAGTGGGGGTTCGTCGCCCCCGCGGTCCTCTTCATGCTGCTGTTCTTCGGCTACCCGCTCGTCCGCAACATCGTGATGAGCTTCCAGCACTACACGCCGAAGACGTTCTTCACCGGCGAGGCGCCCCTCAACGGCTTCGACAACTGGTCGAAGGTCTTCCGGGACCCCTTGTTCGGCAAGGCCCTGTGGCACACGCTCGTCTTCACCGCGGGCTCGCTGCTCGGGCAGTTCTGCATCGGCCTCGCCCTCGCCGTCTTCTTCACCCGCAAGTTCCCGTTGAACGGTGTCCTGCGGTCGCTGATCCTGCTGCCCTGGCTGGTGCCCATGGTGGTCTCCGGCATCGTGTGGCGACGCATCCTCGACCAGGACACGGGTGTACTGAACTCCTTCCTCGACACCCTCGACCTGGGCGGTCACACGCCCTGGCTGACCAGTCCGCACATGGCCCTGCTGTCCGTCGTCCTGGTCAACATCTGGATCGGCATCCCGTTCAACATGGTCATCCTGTACGGCGGTCTGCAGGAGGTCCCCCGCGAGCTGTACGAGGCGGCGTCCCTGGAC
Source organism: Streptomyces sp. NPDC031379 (assembly GCF_055569615.1). Lineage (NCBI taxonomy): Bacteria > Bacillati > Actinomycetota > Actinomycetes > Kitasatosporales > Streptomycetaceae > Streptomyces > Streptomyces sp. NPDC031379. The sequence continues at coordinate 9,603 of NZ_JBVIIT010000046.1, forward strand.
GGCGCCTCGGCCTGGCGCACGTTCCGCTCCGTCACCCTGCCGATGCTCCGGCCCGTCATCACGGTCGTCCTCGTCCTCGGCTTCATGTCGACCGTCAAGATCCTCGACCTGATCCTCGCCCTCACCGACGGAGGCCCCGCCGACGCCACCCAGACCCTGGGCACGCTCACCTACCAGAACTCCTTCGTGCGGCTGGACTTCGGGGCGGGCGCGGTCGTCGGCAACGTACTGATCGTGATCTCCGCGCTGTTCGCGGTGTTCTACCTGCGGGCCAACCGCACCGAGGGGAAGTGAGCGACCATGGCCACCCACACCGCCAAGCCGCGTACGGGCAGGCGCCGCCTGGGCTCCACGGCCGCCGGGGTGCTCGTCCTGTGCGTGATGCTGTTCCCGCTGTACTGGATGCTCAACACCGCGCTCCAGCCCGAGGCCGGGCTGCTGGAGGTCGATCCGGTACCGCACCGCCTGGATCTGTCCGGCTTCTCCAAGGCACTCGGCGACCAGGGCGGGCACCTGCTGACGTCGCTGGTGGTCTCGCTCGGCGCGGTCGTCGTCTGTCTGGCGATCGCGGCCCCGGCGGCCTACGGGCTGGCGCAGTTCCGGCTGCGCGGCACCCGCACCATCGTGTTCGGCACGCTGATCACGCAGATGGTGCCGGGGATCGTCGTCGCCAACGCGCTGTACACCTCGTACGTCGGCCTCGGCCTGGTGAACTCCTACTTCGGCCTGATGCTCGCGGACGCCTCGCTGGGCATTCCGTTCTCGATCGTGCTGATGCGCTCGTTCATGGTGTCCATCCCCGGCGAGGTGATCGAGGCGGCGCAGATGGACGGGGCAGGGCGGCTGCGCACCTTCGTGCAGGTGGTGCTGCCGATGAGCCGCAACTCCCTGATCACCTGCGGCCTCTTCACGTTCCTGTTCTCGTGGAGCGACTTCATGTTCGCGCTCACCCTCAACACCACCGACGACGTCAAGCCGATCACGCTGGGTATCTACCAGTACATCGGCGCGCACGTGGGCGACTGGGGCTCGGTGACGGCCGCGTCCGTGCTGTCCGCGATCCCCGCCGCCGTCCTGCTCGTCCTCGCGCAGAAGTACATCGCCGCCGGCATCACCGGCGGTTCCGTCAAGTGACACCTGGAGCCCCGCACATGACCGAGTCCCTGGCCTTCCCGCGCTTCCCCGCGGGATTCGTCCTCGGCGCCGCCACCGCCTCCTACCAGATCGAGGGCGCGGCACGCGAGGACGGCCGCGGCCCGTCGATCTGGGACACCTACAGCCATACCCCCGGCCTGGTGGCCGACGGCGACACCGGTGACGTCGCCTGCGACCACTACCACCGCTATCCCGAGGACGTGGCACTGCTGCGGGAGCTGGGCGTGGACTCCTACCGGTTCTCGATCGCCTGGCCGCGGATCGTGCCGGACGGCTCGGGGCCGGTGAACCCCAAGGGCCTGGACTTCTACGCGCGGCTCGTCGACGAGCTGCTCTCGGCGGGCATCGAGCCGGCCGTCACGCTCTATCACTGGGACCTGCCGCAGGCCCTGGAGACTCCGTCCGGCGGCTGGCGGGTCCGGGAGACCGCCGAGCGGTTCGCCGAGTACGCGGCCGTCGTCGCCGGGCGCCTGGGCGACCGGGTGCCGCGCTGGATCACCCTGAACGAGCCGTGGTGCAGTGCCTTCCTGGGCTACTCCGTCGGCCGCCACGCGCCCGGTGCCCGTGAGGGCCGGGGCGCGCTCGCCGCCGCCCATCATCTGCTGGTCGGGCACGGACTGGCGGTCGAGGCGCTCCGGGCGGCCGGGGTGCGCGAGGTCGGCATCACCCTCAACCTCGACCGCAACCTGCCCGCCACCGGCTCCCCCGCCGACCGCGCGGCCGTCGTCCGCGCGGACACCCAGCACAACCTGGTGTGGACCGAGCCGCTCCTCGCGGGCCGGTACGCCCGGACCGAGGAGGAGACCTGGGGCGAGCTGATCAGGGACCCGGACTTCCGGCGCGAGGGCGACCTGGCTCTGATCGGACAGCCGCTGGACTTCCTCGGCATCAACTACTACCGGCCCGTCGTCGTCGCCGACTCCCCGCACCGGGAGGCCGACCCGGCGCGGCGGACGGCGACCGACAACCGGTACGCGGAGGTGCGGCTGGAAGGGGCGCGACACACCGCCATGGAATGGCCGGTCGCCCCGGACAGCTTCACCGACCTCCTGGTGGAACTGAAGGAGCGGTACGGCGACGCGCTGCCGCCGATCCACATCACGGAGAACGGCTCCGCCGAGCACGACGAGGTGAGCGCGGACGGCGCGGTGCACGACAGCGACCGGGTCGCCTACCTGCGCGACCACCTCACCGCGCTCGGGGCGGCGATGGACGCGGGCGTGGACGTGCGCGGCTACTACGTCTGGTCGCTGCTGGACAACTTCGAGTGGGCCCACGGCTACGGCAAGCGGTTCGGGATCGTCCGGGTGGACTACGACACGCAGCGGCGGACGCCGAAGGACAGCTACCACTGGTACCGCGCGCTGATCGCCGCACAGCGGGACTGACGGCATCCGGGGGGGGCACGGCGGCCGTGCCCCCCGGCTCACCTCCCGTGCCGCTCCGCGTACGCCGCCGGATCGGCCAGCACCTCGCGCACGATCACGCCGGCCGCGCCCCGCACCGCGTCGCCGGCCGAGGACGAGGCCCGCAGGCGCGTCCGGTCGTCGCGCCACAGGCCCGACACCACCCGCAGCGCCAGCTCGCGTTCGACGGCGGGCGCCAGCCAGTCCATCAGCTGCCGGTAGACGCCGCCGAGCATCACCGCGTCCGGGTCGAAGAGGTTGACCGCTCCGGACACCACGAGGCCCAGCTGCCGGCCGGCCCGTCCGATCGCCGACAGAGCGGCGGCGTCGCCGTGCCGGGCGCGCCGCTCGAGTTCGGCGACGCCCAGGACGCCCGCGTCCTCGTCGAGTCCGGCGGCGCGCAGCAGCGCCGCCTGTCCGGCGTACTGCTCCAGGCAGCCGCGGGCGCCGCACCGGCAGCGCGGCCCACCGGGGTCGACCACCATGTGCCCGATCTCCCCGGCGAAGCCGTGCGCGCCGCGCAGTAGTTCGCCTTGCAGGACGAGGGCACCACCGACCCCGGTCTCGCCGGTCAGATACAGGAAGCTGCGCACGCCCTCGGTACCGGCGCCGAACCACAGCTCGGCGAGGGCGGCCGCGTTGGCCTCGTTGTCGGAGCTGACGGGCAGGGCCCGGTGGGCGGGCCGCAGCGCGGACAAGGCCTGGGCGAACAGCCCTTCCACGGCCACCCGCCGCCAGCCGAGGTTGGGTGCCTGGCGCACGGTGCCGCCGGTGACCAGGCCGGGCAGCGCGACATGGGCGCCGACCGGGGTCAGCTCCTGCTCGGCCGCCGAGTCCAGGGCCCGGGCCGCGAGCCGGGCCGCGCGTGCCAGCACGTCCGAGGGAGGCAGCCCGCGGTTGTCGCCGTACTCCACCAGGCGCACGCGGTCGGTACCGGCCAGGTCGACGACACAGACGGCGATGTAGTCGATGTTGATCTCGACGCCCAGTCCGGCCGGTCCGGTCCGGGACACCTTCAGCACGGTGCCGGGCCGCCCCACCAGCCCGCTGCTGGTCTTGCCCCACTCGGAGACGAAGCCGTGCTCCAGCAACTGCTCGACCAACGAGGACACCGCGGCCCGGGTCAGGCCCACGTGCGTGGCGATGCCCGCCCGCGTCGCCTCCCCCGCGCCGTGGACGGCCCGCAGCACCAGACTGAGGTTGTGCCGCCGGACCGTGGCCTTGTCGGCCTTGGGTTCGAGGGGGGTCGGACTGTTCTTCATCGTGCTGCCGAGCGTATGCGACGGGGCTCATGAGCCGCCCCTGGCCTGCGCGGATGCCGTTGCCGGGGGCGTCGTGGACGGTGCCGGCAGGGCCCGTGCCGCCAGCTGCGACGAGTGCCCCGTCGGCACCACGCCCTCGCCGGCGTCGTCCGCCCGCGGCGCCGGGCGCCCCGGCACGGCGGACGCGCCCCGGGTTGCGACGTCTCAGGAGTGCCACAGCCTGACGACGAGGGTTTTGTCCTGGCCGGAGCGCCCTGCATGATGGCGGGCGGACCGGTGCCGCATCCCCGGCACCGGGAGCGCACCCTCGACCCGACCGATTCGAAAGGCCCCTCGTGCCCAGCAAGAAGGCCCTCGTCCGCCGCCCCGGCCCCCGCCTCGCCGAAGGCCTGGTGACGCACATCGAGCGGGAGCAGGTCGACGCCGGGCTCGCCGCCGAGCAGTGGGAGGCCTACGTCGAGGCGCTGCGCACCCATGGCTGGGAGACCGTCGAGGTCGAACCGGTCGACGACTGCCCGGACTCGGTGTTCGTCGAGGACACCGTCGTCATGTACCGGAACGTGGCGCTGATCACCCGGCCCGGCGCCGAGTCCCGGCGGGCGGAGACCGCCGGCGTCGAGGAGGCGGTGGCCCGCCTCGGCTGCTCGGTGAACTGGATATGGGAGCCGGGCACGCTGGACGGCGGTGACGTGCTGAAGGTCGGCGACACGGTCTACGTCGGCCGGGGCGGGCGGACCAACGCGGCCGGCGTGCAGCAGCTGCGGGCCGCGTTCGAGCCGCTGGGCGCGCGCGTGGTGGCCGTACCGGTGAGCAAGGTGCTGCACCTGAAGTCGGCGGTGACCGCGCTGCCGGACGGCACGGTGATCGGGCACATCCCGAAGGTCGACCGGCCCTCGCTGTTCCCCGGCTTCCTGTCGGTGCCGGAGGAGTCCGGCTCCCACGTGGTGCTGCTCGGGGGCGGCAAGCTGCTGATGGCGGCGAGCGCACCGAAGACCGCCGAGCTGCTGACCGACCTCGGCCACGACGTCGTCACGGTCGACATCAGCGAGTTCGAGAAGCTCGAGGGCTGTGTGACCTGCCTCTCGGTGCGCCTGCGGGGGCTGTACGCCTGACGCGGTGATCGCGCCCGTCGAACAGCCCCGGGACCTGCGGGTCCCGGGGCTGTTCGGCACGCCCGCGGAGCGTCGGTCCATGCCTCCTGATCAGCACTCTTTACAGTGCTCTTAACCTACGGCTTCGTAACCTACGGATTCGTAGCCTACGATCACGTAGGTTTCCGGCACCGCTCGCCGGGCCGTCCCCCTTCTCTCCCTCTGTTCGGCGTCCCCCTGGAGTTTCCCGTGACGATCACCTCCCCTCACCTCGGCAGCCCGTCCGTGTGGACCGACGCGCGGCTGCTGTACGCGCTGGAGGAAGTGGTCGAGAAGGAGCTGAACCGGCATCTGAAGGTCGCCAAGGACTGGATGCCGCACGACTACGTGCCGTGGAGCGACGGCCGTAACTTCCCGGGCCTGTTCGAGGACGGCCAGGCCTGGGACAAGGAGCAGTCGAAGGTCACGGAGATCGGCCGTATCGCCCTCGTGGTCAACCTGCTGACCGAGGACAACCTGCCCAGCTACCACCACGAGATCGCCTCGCTGTTCGGCCGCGACGGCGCCTGGGGCACCTGGGTGCACCGCTGGACGGCCGAGGAGGGCCGGCACGGCATCGTGATGCGCGACTACCTGCTCACCTCGCGCGCGGTGGACCCGGACAAGCTGGAACAGTTCCGCATGGCGCACATGAGCGAGGGCTTCGAGTCCGACAACCGGCACTCGATGCTGCACTCGGTCGCCTACGTCGCCTTCCAGGAGCTGGCCACCCGGATCTCGCACCGCAACACCGGCCACCAGTCGGGCGACCCGGTCTGCGACCGCATGCTGGCCCGCATCGCGACCGACGAGAACCTGCACATGGTCTTCTACCGCAACCTGCTGGGGGCCGCCTTCGAACTCGCCCCCGACCTGACCATGCAGGCCGTCCGGGACGTCGTGGTCAACTTCCGGATGCCCGGCCACGGCATCCCCGGCTTCGAGCGGGCCGCCGCGCAGATGGCGATCGGCGAGGTCTACAACCTGCGCATCCACCACGACGACGTCCTGCAGCCGGTGCTGCGCTTCCTGAAGATCATGGAGATCGACGGCCTCGGCCCCGAGGGGCGCCAGGCGCAGGAGGAACTCGGTCTGTTCCTGGGCGGCCTGGACGCGGAGGCCGCGAAGTTCGACGAGAAGCTGGCCGCCCGCAAGGCCCGCATGTCGGCGCGCGCCGCCGGCTGACGCCTGCCGGTGCGGGAAGGGGTGGTCAGTTCGAGGTGCGCCTGATGGCGAGGCGCTCCTTCTCGGACAGGCCGCCCCAGACGCCGAAGCGCTCGTCGTGGGCGAGTGCGTACTCCAGGCAGGCCGGACGCAGCTCGCACATGGCGCAGATGCGCTTCGCCTCGCGCACCGAGCTGCCGGGCTCGGGGAAGAAGAAGTCCGGCCCGGTCTGCGCGCACAGGGCCTGCGCCTGCCAGGTGTCGTCGGCCGGGGTGATGGTTTCGAAGTGCATGACCAGAATCGTGCCCCGCGGCGAAAAACGTTCGATCAACGCGAGGTCAACGACCACCGTCAGGGCCTCCGGCCGCCCCGATGATGCTCCTCGCCCGCGGGCCCGCGCACGGCGGCGCGCGGGAGGAGTGAAAAACCGGGAGAACGCGTCCGGTCACCCAGGGTGACGGCGGGTGCCGGTCCGGCGCGCCGTGGTGCTCCGGCAGCGATTGTCGGTGGGCGGTGCCAGACTCGGCAGTGCACAGGACGGGACCCCTTCCGAGGAGGGCGAAGATGCTCACCACCCGTTTCGTCAACGGCGCCCCGAACTGGATCGACATCAGCACCCCCGACCTCGACGGTGCCCTCTCCTTCTACGGCGGCCTCTTCGGCTGGCAGTTCCGTTCGGCGGGCCCGGACGCCGGGGGTTACGGCTTCCTCCAGCTCGACGGCAGGACCGTCGCGGGCGGCATGCAGGCCGGTCCCGAGCAGGGCCCGCCGGCGTGGACGGTCTACTTCCAGAGCGAGGACGCGCAGGCCACCGCCGAGGCGGCCGAACAGGCCCACGGCAGGGTGCTGTTCCAGCCCCTGGACGTGATGGGCCAGGGGCACATGGCGGTCCTCGCCGACCAGGCGGGCGTGCCGTTCGGGATCTGGCAGCCCGGACGGACCAAGGGCGTGGACGTGGCGGACGAACCGGGCGCGCTGTGCTGGGTCGAGCTGTACACGCCGGACATCGCGGCGGCCGCCGCCTTCTACCACCGGGTACTGGACCTGGAGACGTCGGCCGCGCCCTTCCCGGGTGGGACGTACACCTGTATCAATCCGGGCGGTGCCGGGGAGGACGCGATGTTCGGCGGCATGGTGCCGCTGGCCGACGCCCCGGCCGAGGCGGAGGCCGGCGCGTACTGGCTGCCGTACTTCGAGACGCAGGACACCGACGCCGTGGTCGACAAGGCCCGGCAGCTCGGCGGGACGGTACGCATGCCCGCGACGACCATGGAGGGCGTGGGCCGCATGGCCAAGCTCGCGGACCCGTACGGGGCGCGTTTCGCGGTGATCACGAGCGAGTCGCCCCAGGGCTGACCGCACGGGCCCCCGGAGGGTTACGCGGAGGCGCGGCGTATGAGCGTCGTCGGCAGGACCACTCCGGCGTCCGACGCCGCCCGGGCGTGCCGTGCCTCCGGTGCGGCCGGTGCCGTCGGCGCGGTCCCGTAGCGGCCGCGCCCGCCGGGCAGCCCGCGCAGCAGCAGGCGGGCCATCAGACGGCCCATCTCCTCGATGTCCTGACGGACCGTCGTCAGCGGCGGGTCGGTCTGTTCGGCGACGGGCATCATGTCGTCGAAGCCGATCACGGCCACGTCCTCGGGCACGCGCCGGCCGCGCTCGCGCAGCACGCGCAGGGCGCCGAGCGCGGTCAGGTCGTTGGCGGCGAACACGGCGTCCACGTCGGGGCAGCGGTCCAGGAGCGCGCGCATGGCGCGTTCGCCGCCGGCCGGGGTGAAGTCGCTCTCCACGACCAGCCGGGGGTCGCTCCCGCCGAGGACGTCGTCCATCACGTCCCGGTAGCCGTCGAGCCGGTCCACCGCCGAGGTCTGGTCCAGGGCGCCGGTGATGTGCGCGATGCGTCCGCGGCCGAGGTCCACGAGATGCCGTACGGCCGTACGGGCCCCGCCCCGGTTGTCGCAGTCGACGTACACCACCTCCGCGTTCCTGCCGGCGGAGCCCTCGGTGCCCTCGCCCCAGCCGGGCCGCCCGCCGAACACGGTGGGCACACCGGCGTCCTGGATGAGCCCGGGCAGCGGGTCGTCCAGGTGCAGGGAGAAGACGAGCGCGCCGTCGACATGGCCTCCGGCGAGATACCGGGCCACGCGCGCGTGGTCGTCCCGGCCCTCGGTGAGCAGCAGCACGAGCTGGTTGTCGTGGGCGGTCAGTTCCTTGCTGATGCCGCGCAGCTGGAGGGCGAAGAAGGGGTCGGCGAAGACCCGGGTCTCCGGTTCGGCGATGACGACGGCGACGGCGTCGTGCCGTTTGGTGACGAGGCTGCGCGCCGCCTGGTTGGGGACGTATCCCAGCTCCGCCACGGCCTGCCGGACCCGCTCGGCCAACGGCTCCCGTACCCCGTCCCCGCCGTTGACCACCCGCGACACGGTGGCCCGGGACACGCCGGCCCGTTCGGCCACGGCCTCCAGCGTGGGACGCGACACTGCCTCGGTCACTTCGGGACTCCTCATCGGCGGCTGCCGGTCAGGATATCCGGGCACCCCCCGTCCCCCAGGCCCGTCGTCGGCGCCGGCCGTCCGCTCGCCCGCCGTCCGACCGCACGCCTAGGGCGTCGGCTCGCGGCGCGCGCGGCTCGGCTGGACCCGCTTCGGTTCGCCCGGCATCTTCGGGTACTCCGGCGGGTAGGGCAGGTCGCCCAGGCCGTGGTCGTGTTCGTCGCGGCGGGCCAGCTCCAGCAGCGCGTCCAGGGAGTAGGCGTGGTCGTCCATGTCGGCGTGCACGTCGCCGAGTTCGGCGAAGCGGGCCGGCATGGTGGCGAGGTCGAAGTCGGCGGGGTGGGCCACGCCGACCTCCTCCCAGCGCAACGGCGCCGAGACGGGCGCGTGCGGGCGGGGGCGTACGGAGTAGGCGGAGGCGATGGTGCGGTCGCGAGCGGTCTGGTTGTAGTCGAGGAAGATGCGGCGCCCGCGTTCCTCCTTCCACCACTTGATGGTCACGTGGTCCGGCATCCGGCGTTCCATCTCCCGGCCGACGGCGATCGCCGCGCGCCGCACCTGGGTGAAGGTCCAGCGCGGTTCGATGGGGACGAAGACGTGCAGGCCACGGCCGCCGGAGGTCTTGGGCCAGCCGCGCAGCCCGCCGAACTCGTCGAGGACGGCGCGCAGTTCGCGGGCGGCGCGGACGGCGTCGTCGAAGTCGGTGCCGGGCTGCGGGTCGAGGTCGATGCGGAGTTCGTCGGGATGGTCGACGTCGGTGGCGCGCACCGGCCAGGGATGGAAGGTGAGGGTGCCGTACTGGGCGGCCCACACCACGGCGGCCGGCTCGGTGGGGCACATCTCGTCGGCGCTGCGTCCGCTGGGGAAGGTGATGTGGGCCGTCGGGATCCAGTCGGGCATGCCCTTGGGGGCCCGCTTCTGGTAGAACCACTCGCCGCCGACGCCGTCCGGGTAGCGCTCCAGGGTGGTGGGGCGGTCGCGCAGGGCGCGCAGGATGCCGGGGCCGACCGCGGCGTAGTACCGGGCCAGGTCCAGCTTGGTGAAACCCCGCTCCGGGAAGAAGACCTTGTCCGGGCTGGACAGCCGTACGGTCCGGCCGGCCACCTCCAGTTCCACCGCATCACCCATGCGGCCACGGTAGGCGCACCCCGCACGGCTCGCACACCGGGCGACCGGGGGCGCATGCGAGCAGAATCGGACCATGGATCTGCCGGTGATGCCGCCCGTGAAGCCCATGCTCGCCAAGTCGGTGGCGGCGATCCCGCCGGGTATGCACTACGAGGCGAAGTGGGACGGGTTCCGTGCGATCGTGTTCCGGGACGGTGCCGAGGTGGAGCTGGGCAGCCGTACCGGGAAGCCACTGACCAGGTACTTTCCCGAGCTGGTCGGGGCGTTGCGGGAGCGGGTGCCGAAGCGGTGCGTGCTCGACGGGGAGATCGTGATCGCGCGCAGCGGCCGGCTGGACTTCGACGCGCTGACCGAGCGCATCCACCCGGCAGACTCCCGGGTGCGGACGCTGGCCGAGCGCACCCCGGCGTCGTTCGTCGCCTTCGATCTGCTGGCGCTGGACGACCGCTCCCTGCTCGATGTGCCGCTGACCGACCGCCGGTCGCTGCTGGAGCGGGCCCTCGCCGGGGCGACACCGCCGGTGCACGTGGCGCCCGCGACGACCGACATCGAGGTGGCCCGGCAGTGGTTCGAGCGGTTCGAGGGCGCCGGGCTGGACGGGGTCGTCGCCAAACCGCTCGGCCTGCGCTATCTGCAGGACGAGCGGGCCATGTTCAAGATCAAGCACGAGCGGACGGCGGACGTCGTCGTGGCCGGGTACCGCTTCCACAAGAGCGGCCCGGTGGTCGGCTCGCTGCTGCTCGGGCTGTACGACGAGCACGGCCGGCTCCAGCACGTGGGCGTGTCGGCCGCCTTCGCGATGAAGCGGCGGGCGGAACTGGTCGAGGAGCTGGAGCCGCTGCGGATGGGGGACGTGGCCGGGCACCCGTGGGCGGCCTGGTCGGAGGAGGCCGCCCATGAGACGGCCCGGCTGCCTGGCGCGCCGAGCCGCTGGTCGGGCAAGAAGGACCTGTCCTGGGTGCCGCTGCGGCCCGAGCGGGTGGCCGAGGTGGCCTACGACCACATGGAGAACGGGCAGCGCTTCCGGCACACGGCCCGCTTCCGCCGCTGGCGCCCGGACCGCACACCGGACAGCTGCACCTACGCCCAGCTGGAGGAGCCGGTGCGCTACGACCTGGCGGAGATCCTCGGGGAGAAGGGCTCCGCCGGGTGACCGTGCGCGCCGCTCACGGCCGCATGAGGATCTTGACGGCGCCGTCCTGCTTGCGCTGGAACATCTCGTAGGCGTGCGGTGCTTCGGCGAGGGGCAGCCGGTGCGTGGCGAAGTCCTCGACGCCGAGCGGGTCCTCGTCCGTCAGGTAGGGCAGGATCTGGTCGCTCCAGCGGCGGACGTTGGCCTGCCCCATGCGCAGCTGGATCTGCTTGTCGAACAGGGTGAGCATCGGCAATGGATCGGCCATGCCGCCGTACACACCGCTCAGCGAGATCGTGCCGCCGCGCCGGACCAGCTCGATCGCCATGTGGAGGGCGCCGAGCCGGTCGACGCTGAAGCGTTCCGCGAGGGGCGCGCCGATCTTGCGCGGCATGAGCGCGGTGGCCGTCTGGGCGAGCTTGGCGACGGCGCTGCCGTGGGCCTCGGTGCCGACGGCGTCGATCACGGCGTCCGGGCCGCGGCCTGCCGTCTCCTCGCGGATCGCGTGGACCAGCGCCTTCTCGTCGTCGTAGGCCCTGAGGTCGTACGTCTCCACACCCCGCCGGTCGGCCCGGGCGAGCCGCTCGGGCACCAGGTCCACGCCGAACACCCGCTCGGCGCCGCGTGCCTTGGCGATCCGGCAGGCCATGTCGCCGATCGGGCCGAGGCCGAGGACGGCGAGGGTGCCGCCGGGCGGGACGGCGGCGTACTCGACGGCCTGCCAGGCGGTGGGCAGCACGTCGGAGAGATAGACGAAACGGTCGTCCGGCGGGCCCTCGGGCACCTTGATCGGGCCGAACTGCGCCTGCGGGACGCGCAGGTACTCGGCCTGGCCGCCGGGCACGGCGCCGTAGAGGCGGGTGTAGCCGAACAGGGGGGCGCCCATCCCCTCGCCGGTGACCTGGGTGGTCTCGCACTGGGTGGGCAGCCCGGTGTCACACATGAAGCAGTGCCCACAGGCGATCTGGAACGGCACCACGACCCGGTCTCCGGGCTTCAGGTTCGTCACTTCGGAGCCGACCTCCTGGACGATGCCCATGGGTTCATGGCCGAGGATGTCGCCCGGGGTCATGAACGGCGTGAGCACCTCGTACAGGTGCAGGTCGGAGCCGCACAGTCCGGTGGACGTGATGCGGATGACGGCGTCCGTGGGCTCCTCGATCCGGGGATCGGGCACGTCGTCCACGCGCACGTCCCGATGGCCCTGCCAGGTCACTGCCTTCATGGCCTCGCGCTCCCTTGCCTCGCCTGCGCGCCGGTTCGCCCGGGCGCACCCGGTGCGCAGTGTCTGCGTCGTGTGTGCGATGGCGGCCGGGTACCCGCGCGCACCTGCGCGAACCCCTTCCCCCTGTCGTTCCTCGAGCCCGCGTGTTCGTAGACGACCGGCTATGGCCAGCGATGACCGGATGAGCGCACAATCGGACAACACGGACGGGGTGGCGGCGGTGGGCATGGGACACGGGACGCGTACGCGACGCGCGGCACTGACGGCGGCTCTCCTGGCGGCCACGGTGACGGCGTCCCTCACGGCGGGCTGCACCGGCCGCGGCGGGGACGACGACCGCGCCCCGCACCCCACCACGACGCCGGACAGCTCGCTCGCCGCGGCCCGCTCACCCCTCGTCGTGAAGATCGACAACGTCCCCGCGGCCCGCCCGCAGACCGGCCTCGACGCGGCCGACGTGGTGTACGCCGAGCAGGTGGAGGGCGGGCTGAGCCGGCTGATGGCGGTGTACGCGACCAGGCTGCCGGAGACCGTCGGGCCGGTGCGCAGCGCCCGCGAGTCCGATCTGGAGCTGCTGCGTCAGTTCGACCGGCCGACCCTCGCCTTCTCCGGCGCCCAGCGCAAGCTGCTGCCGCTGGTCGACAAGGCGCCCCTGCGCGCCCGGTCGCCGGACGAGGCCCCGGACGCCTACTACCGCGACACCGGCCGGGCGGCGCCGCACAACCTCTATCTGCGCCCCGCCGAGCTGCTGCCCGCAGCCCCGGGCAGGACGGCGCTGACGACCGGTTTCCGCTACGGTCCGGCCCCCTCCGGCGGCACACCCGCGGCGTCGCGCACCGTGCGCTACCCGGCCGCCCGCTTCACCTTCACCTGGTCCCCCGGGCGCGGCGGCTGGCTCGTCGCGATGGACGGCACGCCCACGGTGGCGACGGACGGCGCGCGGACGGCGCCGCCGACGGTCGTCGTGCAGTACGTGAAGATCCGCACCTCCGGCTACCACGACGTACTCGGCAGCCGCACCCCGTACACCGAGACGGTCGGCTCCGGGAAGGCGGAGGTGCTGCGCGACGGACGGTCCTTCGCCGCCACCTGGTCGGGGGGGGGGGGGGGGGAGGGGGGGGGGGGGAGGGGGGGGGGGGGAGGGGGGGGTGGATGGGCCACCGGCAAAGTGTGGGTGG
>NZ_JBVIIT010000046.1:22881-38806 GCF_055569615.1 Streptomyces sp. NPDC031379
CCCTCTTTCCACCCCACCGTATTCATCAGCCCCACCCCGAACACGGGGAGGTTAGGCTCGGGGAGGGCGGGGTTGCCCCCCACTTGCCTTCCCTTCCCCCCCCCCCCCCCCCCCCCCCCCGCGACGGACGGCACGACGTTCACGGCGGGGGACGGCAGCCGGATGGACTTCGCCACCGGCCAGGTGTGGGTGGTGTTCGCGCCGGAGCCGTAGGACCGCGGCCGGCTCCGGCACCCGGCGGCACGGCCGAGCGGGCCGGCCCGGCCGTCAGCCCCTCGGTCAGCCCCGGGTGACCGGCGGCTCGGCCGGGTTGCGCAGGTCCTCGGCCGCGTCCGCGACCCGGCGGATCAGGTCGAAGAACACGGTCTGCTCCTCGGCGGACAGCGGGGCGAGGAACACCTGGTTCATCCGGGCGGTACGCACGGCCAGCTTGCGGTGGGTGCGCAGGCCCTCGTCGGTGAGGCGGAGCAGGGAGCGCCGGCCGTCCTCGGGATCGCGCACCTTGTGCAGCAGCCCGCGGCGGCCGAGCCGGCTGATGACCTCGGCGATGGTCGACCGGTCCAGGCCCACCCGCTCCCCCACGGTCCGCTGGTCGAGGCCGGGCTCGGCGACGAGCGCGTTCATGACCGCGAACTGCGGCGAGGTGATCTCCTCCGAGACCATCGTGTTCCACAGCAGGTAGTGGGCCTGCTGGAGCCGCCGCGCCAGGTGCCCGGGATGGGTGGCGAGGTCCACCGCGGCCATGTGCGCTCCCCTGATCGATTCGTTGGTGCACTGAACGATACCCGGCGATCAGCCCCTCTGTCCCACATGACCCTACCCATTTACTCAGGCCTTGACGGCCCTCTCCTCTGGTGGCAGCGTGTGGACCACCTCGCTGAAATACTCAGTACGCTGATTAATTCCGGGAGAGATGAGGCTTCGCGGATGGACAAGGTGGTCGCCACGGCCGTGGCGGCGGTGGCCGATGTGCCGGACGGCGCGTCGCTCGCCGTCGGCGGGTTCGGGCTCAGCGGTGTGCCCGACGTGCTGATCCAGGCGCTGTACGAGCGCGGCGTCGGCGGGCTGGGCGTGGTGTCGAACAACTGCGGCGCGATGGAGACCGGGCTCGCGGTGCTGCTGGCCGCGGGGCGGATCGCCCGGGTGACCGGCTCCTACATCGGCGCCAACAAGGAGTTCGCCCGCCAGTACCTGGCCGGTGAGCTGGAGGTGGAGCTGATCCCGCAGGGCACGCTGGCCGAGCGGCTGCGCGCGGGCGGCGCCGGCATCCCCGCCTTCTACACCCCGGCCGGGGTCGGCACCCAGGTCGCCGAGGGCGGACTGCCCTGGCGCTACGACGGCCGGGGCGAGGTCGCGCTGGCCTCGCCGCCGAAGGAGGTGCGGGAGTTCGACGGCGTGGAGTACGTCCTCGAGCGCGCCATCCGCACCGACTTCGCGCTGGTGAGGGCCGCCAGGGGCGACCGGCACGGAAACCTGGTGTTCAACCGGTCCGCCCGGAACTTCAACCCCCTCGCCGCGATGGCCGGCCGGATCACGGTCGCCGAGGTGGAGGAGCTGGTCGAGCCCGGCGAGATCGATCCGGACGCGGTGCACGTGCCGGGGGTCTTCGTACAGCGGGTCGTGGCGCTCACCCCGGAGCAGGCGGCGGACAAGCGGATCGAGCGGCGGACGGTGAGCGGCTGATGGCCTGGACACGCGAGGAGATGGCGGCCCGCGCGGCCCGCGAGCTGCGCGACGGCCAGTACGTCAACCTCGGCATCGGCCTGCCGACGCTGATCCCGAACCACCTTCCTCCGCATGTCGAGGTGGTCCTGGAGTCGGAGAACGGCATCCTGGGCACCGGCCCGTACCCGGCCGAGGACCAGGTGGACCCCGATCTGATCAACGCGGGCAAGGAGACCGTGACGGTCCTGCCGGGCGCCTCCTTCTTCGACTCGGCGCTGTCCTTCGCGATGATCCGCGGCGGGCACGTCGACGTGGCCGTGCTCGGCGCGATGCAGGTCTCCGCCGGCGGCGACCTCGCCAACTGGGCGGTGCCGGGCAAGCTCGTCACCGGCATCGGGGGCGCGATGGACCTCGTGCACGGAGCCCGGCGGGTGATCGTGGTGATGACGCACACCACGAAGGACGGCTCCGCGAAGATCCTCAAGGAGTGCACGTTGCCGCTCACGGGCAAGGCGTGTGTGAACCGGGTCATCACCGACCTGGCCGTACTGGACGTCACCGACGACGGGCTCGCCCTGGTGGAGACCGCACCGGGCGTGTCCGTCGACGAGGTCGTCACCAGGACCGACGCCGAACTGACCCTCGCGGAGAACCTGCTGTGAACCCCGTCTACCTCGTCGACGCCGTCCGCACCCCGATCGGCCGCTACAACCGCGCCGGGGAGGAGAACCGCACCGTCGCCCACCAGCTCGCCCGCCGCGGCTCCGGCCCCGGTGTGGCCACCCTCCGCATCGGCGTGGGCCAGGACCTCGCCCCCGTCCTCGAACGGTAAGGAAGCGTCAGGTACCCCCATGACTCTCACCCAGCAGGACATCGATCAGGAGATCGCGGCCGAACACGCCGCGTACGAGAAGCGGATCGCGGACGGCGGGCCCGTCGAGCACCACCCGCGCCGCGACTACGCGCCCTACCGCTCCTCGCTGCTGCGCCACCCGAAGCAGCCCCCGGTCGCCATCGACACCGGCGCGGACCCCGAGCTGGTGGAGCTGCACTCCCCCGCGTTCGGGGAGCGCGACATCACCGAGATCGACAACGACCTCACCCGGCAGCACACCGGGGAGCCGATCGGCGAGCGGATCACCGTCTCCGGGCGGCTGCTGGACCGTGCCGGGCGGCCGGTCCGCGGCCAGCTGATCGAGATCTGGCAGGCCAACTCCGCCGGCCGCTACGCCCACCAGCGCGAGCAGCACGACGCGCCGCTCGACCCGAACTTCACCGGCGTCGGCCGCACCCTCACCGACGCCGACGGCCGCTACCGCTTCACCACCGTCCAGCCCGGCCCCTACCCGTGGCGCAACCACGTCAACGCCTGGCGCCCCGCCCACATCCACTTCTCGGTGTTCGGCACCGCGTTCACCCAGCGGCTGGTGACGCAGATGTACTTCCCGAACGACCCGCTCTTCCCGTACGACCCGATCCTGCAGTCCGTGACGGACGACGCGGCCCGGCGGCGGCTGATCGCCACCTACGACCACAGCCTGTCGGTGCCGGAGTTCTCGCTCGGCTACCACTGGGACATCGTGCTCGACGGCCCGGCCGCCACCTGGACGGAAGAAGGACGCTGACCACCATGACGAAGACCGGCACGAGCAGCCCGGAACAGGTGCTGCCCACCCCCTCCCACACGGTCGGCCCCTTCTACGGCCATGCCCTGCCCTTCCGCGGCGGGGAGGAGATCGCACCGCTCGCCCACCCGGACACCGTCACCGTGCACGGGTACGTCCTCGACGGCGCGGGCGAGCCGCTGCCGGACGCCTTCGTCGAGGTGTGGGGGCCGCGCCCCGACGGCACGGTCCCCCAGGTGGACGGCTCCCTGCGGCGCGACCCCGCCACCGGGGGCTTCCTGGGCCGCAACGGCGTGGAGTTCACCGGCTGGGGCCGCGCCCGGACCGACGCGAACGGCCACTGGTACGCCCGTACCCTGCGACCCGGCGGCCGCGGCCGCAACGCGCCGTACCTGAGCGTCTGCGTCTTCGCCCGCGGTCTGCTCACGCACCTGTTCACCCGGATCTACCTGCCGGGCGACGAGGTCCTGCTGGCCGCCGACCCGCTGCTCACCCGGGTGGGCGACCGGCGCGACACGCTGATCGCGGGCGAGGAGCCGGGCGGCACCTACCGTTTCGACATCCGCCTTCAGGGCGAAGGCGAGACGGTCTTCCTGGAGTTCCGGTGACAGCAGTTCCCTCAGCGGCCGACGACGGCGACAGCGGCCTGCTCGGCCCCGGGTGGGCCGGTGCCCCGGCCGCGAGCGCCACGAGCGACACCGCCTGCCTGCGGGCCCTGCTCGACGCCGAGGCCGCCCTGACCCGCGCCCAGGCCGCGCTGGGCCTCGCCCCGGCCGAGGCCGCCACCGCGGTGACCGAGGCGGCCGACCCCGCCCGCTTCGACGTCCGCTCCCTCGCCGAACGCGCCCGCGCCGGCGGCAACCCGGTCATCCCGCTCGTCGCCGACCTCACCCGGGCGGTGGGCGAGCCGTACGGTTCCTCGGTGCACCGGGGCGCGACCAGCCAGGACATCCTGGACACCGCCCTCATGCTGGTCGCCGCGCGCGCCCTGGAGCCGGTCCTCGCCGACCTCGGCCGCACCGAGCGCGCCCTCGCCCTGCTGGCCGCCACCCACCGGGACACACCCATGCCGGGGCGCACCCTCACCCAGCACGCGGTGCCGACGACGTTCGGCCTGAAGGCGGCCGGGTGGCGCTCCCTGGTGCTGGACGCGCGGGACCGGATCACCCGGGTACGGCGGACACTGCCCGCGCAACTCGGGGGCGCGGCCGGGACGCTGGCCGCCCTGCGGGAGTACGGCGCCGAGGACGCGAGCGCGCTGACGCAGGCGTACGCCCGGGAGGTCGGCCTGGCCGCAGCGCCGTTGCCCTGGCACACCCTGCGGACGCCCGTCGCCGATCTGGCCGGCTGTCTCGCGTTCGCCGTGGGGGCGCTGGGCAAGATGGCCGAGGACGTGCTGACGCTGTCGCGCACCGAGATCGGCGAGGTGGCCGAGGGCAGCGGCGGCGGCTCGTCGGCCATGCCGCACAAGGCCAACCCGGTACGCTCCACCCTCCTCGCGTCCGCCGCCCGCCGGGCCCCGCAGCTCGCGGCCACCCTGTACGGCTCCCTCGCCGCCGGGGACGAACGGCCGGCCGGGGCCTGGCACGCCGAGTGGGAGCCGCTGCGCGAACTGCTCCGGCTGGCCGGCGGCGCGGCCCGCGACGCGGCCGGGCTGGCGGAGGGCCTGCGGGTGAACACGGCGGCCATGCACCACAACCTCGGCCGCACCCGGGGTCTGATCGTCTCGGAGCGGCTGTCCGCCGCGCTGGCACCCCGTCTCGGCCGCGCCCGCGCCAAGGCACTCCTCACCGAACTCGCCCGCCGGGCAGACACCGAGGAGCGCCCGCTGCGCGAACTCCTCGCCGCCGAGCCGGAGTTGCGGGACGCCGACCTCGACGAACTGACGGACCCCGCCCGCTACACCGGCTTCGCCGGCGCCCTCACCGACCGTGCCCTGGAGCGACCTTGACCGTGAAACTCCTCGCCCACCGCGAAGAAGGCCCCTCTTCCGCTCCCGCGCTGCTGCTCGGCCCCTCGCTCGGCACCTCCCACGCCCTGTGGGACCAGGTGGCCCCGGAGCTGTCGGCCGGCCACCGGGTCGTGCGCTGGGACCTGCCGGGACACGGGGGTTCGGCGGCGGACCTGATCGGCCCCGGTGCGACCGTCGGCGACCTCGCCGCGCTGGTACTGGCCCTCGCCGACACGCTCGGCATCGACCGGTTCGCCTACGCGGGCGTCTCCCTCGGCGGCGCGGTCGGCCTGCACCTGGCCGTGCACCACCCCGACCGGCTGTCGTCCCTGGCGGTCCTGTGTTCCTCCGCCCACTTCGGCGGTGAGACCCCCTGGCGGGAGCGGGCGGAGCGGGTGCGCCGGGAGGGCCTGGAGTGGCTGGTGGAGAGCGCCGACGCACGCTGGTTCACGCCCGGGTTCACCGAGCCCCGTCTCGTACGGGACCACCGCGAGGCCGACCCCGGGGCGTACGCCGCCTGCTGCGACGCGCTCGCCTCCTTCGACCTGCGCGACCGGCTCGGCGACATCACCGTACCGACCCTCCTGGTGGCGGGCCGGCAGGACCCCGCGACGCCGCCCGCGCACCTGCGGGAGATCGCCGACGCGGTGCCGTCCTCGACGCTGGTGGAACTGCCCGGGGCCTCCCACCTGGCCCCCGCCCAGTGCCCGCGGGCCGTGCTCACCGCCCTGCGCACCCAGCTCGACGGGACGCCCGCGAGCGGCATGGCCGTACGCCGTCAGGTGCTGGGCGACGCCCACGTGGACCGGGCGCAGGCCCGGCAGACCCCGTTCACGGCCCGCTTCCAGGACTTCATCTCCCGCTACGCCTGGGGGGAGGTCTGGACCGACCCGGCACTGTCCCGCCGCGAGCGCAGCCTGATCACCCTGACCGCGCTGGTCGCGCACGGTCACCTCGACGAACTGGCCCTGCACGTCCGGGCGGCGCGGCGCAACGGCCTGACCCCGCAGGAGATCGCCGCGGTACTGCTGCAGACCGCCGTCTACTGCGGGGTACCGGCCGCCAACTCTGCCTTCGCGGTGGCCCAGCGGGTGCTGGCCGAGGAGGAGGCGCCCGAGGGGTGAGGGTGCCCCCGCGGCCGGCCCGCGGTCATCCCACGGTCGGCCGGTCCTAGCGCACCCGCCGTGCGTCCAACGCCTCCTTCGCCTGCGCCACCAGCCCGTCCGCTCCGCACGCCCGGGCGAGATCGAGGCCCCGCTCGAGTTCCGCGACCGAGCCGGCGGCGATGCCGTACTCGACCCGGGCCGCCGCGTGTTCGTACTGGCAGGGTGAGGCCTCCAGGTAGGTGACGGCCTGGCCGGCGAGCCGGATCGCGCGCTGTCCGGTCTCCAGGGCGGCCGCGCAGCGCAGGGCCTCGCCGATGGCGGTGTCCGTGCCGAAGCGCTCGGCCTGCCGGCGGGCGTCGGCGGCGAGCTGGGCGGCACGGGCCGGATCCTGGTCGGCGAGGGCCTTGGCGAGGTCGATGGACCACGGGGCGAGCACGGGGTTGTGGCCGCCGCGGGAGGCGGCGGTCTTCTCGGCGGCCTCGAGTTCGTTGATGCCCTCCTCGGTGCGGCCGACGGCGAGCAGCAGCCGGCCGCGCACGGACCGGATGTCGGGCAGCACGATCGTGGAGGGGTACGGCGGTGCGAAGCCGTACTGTGCGGCGATCGACCAGGCCTCGTCGACGCGGCCGCGCGCCAGCAGGGTGTCGACGAGTCCGCACGTGGAGGACCAGTACAGCGGCAGGCCGCGGCCGACGCGTTCGGCGAGCGCGAGGCCCTCACGCAGGGTGTTCTCGGCGTCCTTGAGCCGCCCCTGTCTGCGGTAGGCGAGGCCGAGGAAGGCGTTGGCGAGGGAGAGGTGGCCGCCGCGCCAGCCGGCGCCCGTGTACACGCGGCGGGCCTCGGCGAAGAGGCTCTCGGCGCGGTCGAGCCGGTCGGCGTAGGTGTACGCGCTGCCCAGCATCATCAGCAGTTCCATGCCCCATTCGGGGTCGGTCCAGCCGAGGCCGGGCGCGAGACGGCCGTTGACGAGGGCCCGGTCGCACAGTTCGAGGACCTCGGCGGCGCTCTCGCCGTGGGTCATCGCGTCGAAGCCGCGCAGGATCAGCAGGGCGCGTTCGGCGTTGTCGCGGCCGGAGCAGGTACGGGCGAGTTCGGCGAGGCTCTGGGAGCGGGCCGGGGAGACCGTCTCGCCGTGGATGCCCTCCCACATGTACTGGAAGGCCTGCAGCCGCATCCGGACGGGGCCGGCGTCGTGCCGGGCGGCCTCGGCCTCGACCGTGCGGACGGCCTCCTCCAGCTGGTCGTTGTGGAGCAGTGCCTGGGAGAGACGGACGACGGCGCCGACGCGGTCGTCGCCGTCGAGGCCGGGCATGGCGAGCGCGCTCTGCAGGTGGTCGATGGTGACGGCGGGTGCGGTCAGCAGCGTGGCGCAGCCCAGTTCGTAGAGGACGTGCGCGTGGACGTCGGGGCGGGGCGGCTCCTGGAGGGCGCGTTCCAGACAGCGGCGGGCCGCGTCGGGCGCGCCGACGGCGAGGTGTTCCCGGGCCGCCTCGCGCAGCTGTTCGACGAGTTCCTCGTCGTCGTCCGGGTGGACCTTGAGCAGGTGCCGGGCGGCCTCGGCGGCGCCGCGGCCCAGCTCGGTGATGATCTGGGCGGCGACGCCGTGCATGGCGGTGCACATGCCGGGCGGGATGGAGTTGTAGACGGCGGTGGCGATCAGCGGGTGGACGAACTCCAGCCGGCCGTCCTCGGTTTCGGTGCCGGCGGCGGGGCCGGGTTCGGTGAGGATGCGCGCGTCGCAGAGGAGTTCTGCGCAGCGGCGGGCGATGTCGTCGTCCATGGTGGCGAGGCGCGCGACCATGCCGACGGTGATGGGGGTGTCGAGGATGGCGGCGGCCCAGGCGAACTGGGTGGCCTCCAGGCCGAGGCCCTTGAGCCGGTCGACCAGTCCGCCGCCGCGCGCGGCCCGGTTGAGGGCGCGGAGTTCTCCGGCCCTGGCCTCGACCGGCTGGAGTTCGCTGTCGTGCACCTTGGCGAGGAGTTCGACGGTCTCGTAGGGGTTGCCGGCGGTGACGGCCCAGACCTCGCGGCAGAAGGCGTCGTCGGCGTGCCGGCCGACGGTGGCACGGGTGAGCCCGGCGGTGGCGTCGGGGGTGAGGGCGCTCAGGGTGGTGACGGGGCGGTCCGCGGCGGCGGCCACCGCCTCGAGGTGGCGGGCGCTGTCCCCGCCGACCTCGCCGGGCCGGCGGGCGACCACGACGAGGACGGGCAGGTCCTCCAGCCGTTCGGCGAACGCGGCGAGCCAGCGCAGGGTCTCCTGGTCGGCCCAGTGCGCGTCGTCGACGAGCAGCACGAGCGGCCATTCGCGGCGGGCGAGCCGGCGCACCGCCGCGACGAGTCCGTCGCACACGTACTGCGGATCGGGGCTGCCCTCCTGGGGGTCCACTATGCCGAGGGCGGGTCCCGCGATGTCGTACCAGTCGCCGAGGTACTCGCGGGCCTCCTCGGGCAGTAAGGACAGCAGCGCGGGCTGGAGCAGCTGCCGCACCACGTGGAACGGAACGGACCTCAGTGTCTCGGCTCCGCGGGCGGACCAGACCGCGCAGCCGCGGCGTTCGGCGATGCGGCGCGTCTCGGTGAGCAGCGCCGTCTTGCTGAGCCCGGCCTCGCCGCGGAGGACGAGCAGGCTGCCCCCGGACGACTGGTCGGCGCACAGGCGGTCCAGCGCCTGTGCGACGGTGGCGATCTCCGCGTCCCGCTCCCACAGGGAAGCCGAGGCGGCCGCCGGCGGCCGTCCCTCCGTCATCCCGTTACCTCCCCAGGTCGCCCGAATGACGTACAGACCACGAGCGTAGCCGTCCGGTGGGATGTGTGGTGGCCGGTCGGGGCACCTGCTGCCCCGCCGGGTGAAAGTGGGTGCGGGCGGGCGACGCCGACCGGGCCCGACCAGCGGGTGAGCAGCGGACGGAGCGTCAACGGTGTCTGGGACGAAGCCGGTTTCCGGCAGCCGCGCGGTGCCGCGCGGGCCGACGGTGCGGGCGGTGGCCGCGGGGTCGGTGGGGAACCTCGTGGAGTGGTACGAGTTCGGTGTCTACGGCTTTCTGGCCACGGTGCTGGCGGGGCGGTTCTTCGCCCCGGCGGACGGCGGCACGGCCGGGGCGCTCGTGTGGACCTATGCCTCGTTCGCGCTGGCGTTCTTCTTCCGGCCGCTCGGCGCGGTGCTGTTCGGCAGGCTAGGTGACCGGTGGGGGCGGCGGCCGGTGCTGATCGGGGTGGTCGCGCTGATGTCGGGGGCGACCGCGCTGATCGGTGCGCTGCCGACGTACGACACCGCCGGTGCCCTCGCCCCCTGGCTGCTGACCCTGCTGAGGGTGGTTCAGGGGCTCGCGGCGGGCGGCGAGTTCGGCGGCGCGGTGACGGTGCTGACGGAGTTCGCGCCGCCGGGCCGGCGAGGGCTGTACGGGGCGTGGCAGTCGTTCACGGTGGCGCTGGGGCTGCTCGGCGGGGCGGGGGTGACGGCGGTGACGGCGTCGGCGCTCACCGACGCCCAGCTGTCCGCGTGGGGCTGGCGGCTGCCGTTCCTGCTGGCGTTGCCGCTGGGGCTGGTGGCGCTGTGGCTGCGGGCGGGGCTGGCGGAGACGCCGTCGTTCCTGGAGCGCGCGGCGGGGCCGGAGGAGCCGGCCGTGCGGCTCGGCCGCGGGGCGCTCGTGCTCGCGGCGGCGCGGGTGATGGGCTGGTCGGCGGCCGGGTACACCTTCCTGGTCGTGCTGCCGTCGTACCTGCAGGTGGCGCTGCACGCGGACCTCCGGCACGCACTGCTCGCCGCGGTGCCGGCCAACGCCTCCTTCGCGGCGGTGATCCTCCCGGCGGGGCTGCTCAGCGACCGGGTCGGGCGGCGGCCGGTGCTGCTCACGGGCGCCTTGCTGGTGGTGGTGACCTCACTGCCCCTGCTCGGCGTCCTCCAGGATCCGGGCGCGTCGAGCGCGGCGAAGGGGTGGGCCCTGTGTGCCGCGGGGGCGGTGCTGGGGCTGATGGCGGGGCCGGGGCCCGCGCTGCTCGCCGAGATGTTCCCGACCCGGGTGCGCTGGACGGGACTCGGGCTCGCCTACGCCCTGTCGAACGCGCTGTTCTCCGGCTGCGCCGGGCTGACCATCACGGAGGCGGTCCGGCGCACCGGGAACCCGGACGTGCCCGCCTACTACGCGGCGGCGGCCTGCGCGGTGAGCGCCGTGGCCCTGGTGAAACGCTCCGCTCGAGAGGTGGGCTGACCCGTGCTGGTGATCGGGCTGATGTCGGGGACGTCGTACGACGCGGTCGACGCCGCGGCCGCGGAACTGCTCCTGGACGGCGGCGCGTTGACGCTGCGGCCGCTGGGGATGGTGAGCACCCCGTACGACGACGGTCTGCGTGCGGCTCTCGCGGCGGCTCTGCCACCGGCCGCCGTGCCCCTCGCCGAGGTGTGCCGGCTCGACACCGGCATCGGGCGGGCGTTCGCGGCGGCGGCCGTCCGGGCGGACCGCGAACTGTGCGGCGGGCGGGCCGAGTTGGTGGCCTCTCACGGGCAGACGGTGTTCCACTGGGTGGCGGACGGCCGGGTGCACGGCACGCTGCAGCTCGGGCAGCCGGCCTGGATCGCGGAGGCGACCGGGCTGCCGGTGGTCGCCGACTTCCGGGCCCGGGACGTCGCGGCGGGCGGCCAGGGCGCGCCGCTGGTGAGCCTGGTCGACCTGCTGTGGCTGAGGAGCCGGCCGGGCAGGCCGGTGGCCCTGAACATCGGCGGCATCGCCAATCTGACCGCCCCCGACGGGACGGCCTTCGACACCGGTCCGGGCTGCGCGCTGCTGGACGCGGCGGTCCGGGAGTTCAGCGGCGGGCGCCTCGCGTACGACGCGGACGGCGCTCTGGCCGGGCGCGGCACGGCGGACCGGCGGCTGCTGGAGCGGCTGCTGGCGGAGCCGTACTACGCGCTGCCGGCACCGAAGACGACCGGCAAGGAGCTGTTCCACGCCGGGTATCTACGGGCGGCCGGGCTGCTCGACGGCGTCCGCCCCGAGGACGTGCTGGCGACGCTCACCGTGCTGACGGCCCGGACGGTCGCGGACGCGGTACGGGGCGTCGGCGCAACCGAGGTGGTCGCGTCCGGCGGGGGCATGCGCAACCCGGTGCTGGCCGGGACGCTCCGGCAGCTGCTCGACGGGGTCCCGGTGCGCGCCTCGGACGAGCTGGGACTGCCCGCGGCAGCGAAGGAGGCGTACGCCTTCGCGGTCCTCGGCTTCCTGACCGCCCACGGCCTGCCGGGCACCGATCCGCGCAGCACGGGCGCCCGGCAGGCCCGCGTACTGGGGTCGTTGACACCGGGCCGCGACGGGTTCGGGTTGCCGCCGGCCGCGGCGCGCGGGCCCGAGCGGCTGGTGGTGGAGGCGGCGCAGGGGGAGCCGTAGAGACGAGTGACGGAGAAAACCGGGGCGAAATGTTCCGGTCCGCGGGATTGGCGGCCAATCCTCTCATCCCGCTTTCACCGTCGCCTCATACGGTGGGGGCATGACGCAGGTGACTCCTCCCGGGTGGTACCCCGATCCCGGGCAGACGAATGACGGTCCGCCCACCGAGCGCTGGTGGGACGGCAAGGCCTGGACGGACCAGACCCGCCCCGCCGGCACGGCCGCCGCATGGGGTCCCCCGACGCAGCAGCCGGCCCCCGGCGGCCCGGCGCCCTCGGCTCCCGCCGGGTACGGCGCCCACCCGGGGTATCCGGCGTATCCCGACCAGCCCGCCACCGGGCCACGTCGCCGGCTGCGCACCGGTATAGCGGTCGCGGTGGCGGCCGCGGTCCTGGCGAGCATCGGGGTCGGCGTGTACGCCCTC
Source organism: Streptomyces sp. NPDC031379 (assembly GCF_055569615.1). Lineage (NCBI taxonomy): Bacteria > Bacillati > Actinomycetota > Actinomycetes > Kitasatosporales > Streptomycetaceae > Streptomyces > Streptomyces sp. NPDC031379. Next base: position 35,034 of record NZ_JBVIIT010000046.1, read on the forward strand.
TCCAAGGACGACGGCGGCGGCGACCGCGCCGGGTCGCGGCAGGGGCAGGACGGCGGCCAGGGCGGGCCGTTCGGCGGGTCCGGGGACTCCGGCGGGTCCGGGGGCTCCGGCGGGTCCGGGGACTCCGGCGGGTCCGGGGGCTCCGGCAGGCCGGGCGGGTCCGGTGGCTCGGGCGGTGCCTCGCCCTCGCCGAAGCAGTCCGAGGCGCCCAAGGTCAAGGGCGGCGGCACGGTGCCGGACCCGGTCAACGGGATCAGCCTGCCGGTGCCCCAGGGCTGGACCGGCCAGGCGATCAGCGTCGGCGCGCAGGTGATGTCCGACGACTCCTACAAGTGCCCGGGCAACAGCGCCCGGACCTGCACCGCGGGCGGCGCCTACACCGCTCCGGCGGTGACGCTGGGGATCAACGACGACACGGCCGAGAAGGTCGCCAAGGCGGACATCGCGGCCAACGCGAAGCAGTCGTACGGCGGTACCACCTACGGCGGCATCACCTCGCACGAGGTGCTGGCGTCCGAGGCGGTGACGGTGGCCGGGCAGAAGGGCTACCTGGTGCGCTGGAGGGCGGTCACCAGCAAGGGCGCCGACGGGTACGTCGAGTCGGTCGCCTTCCCCTCCCCGAACGACGCCCGGCAGATCGTCGTCGTGCGCTTCGGCGTGGACGTCGGAAAGAAGGTGTCCGTCATCGACGAGATCCTCAAGGGGATCAAGGTCTCGTCCGGCGGCGGGAACGGCCAGGACGTCTGACGGCCCGGGGAAGAGGTCCGGCGGCTTCCGGGAGAAGCGGCCGGACGGCTTCCGCGAGAAGGAAGTCGGCCGGGTGGGGCGCCCCTCCGCTCAAGAGGAGCCCCACCCGGCCGGGGGGTGCGCGCCGCCCCCGTCCCCACGGTGCGGCGCGAGCAGGTCACCGTTCAGTCATCCCGTGAACGGCGGCCTGGGTCCTTGGGTCAGCCCGAGCGCGGGCAGCACGGTGGCCTCCACGAACCGGGCGAGGTAGTCGGCGTCGGCGTACTGGCCGCTGAGCACGGGCCGGACGCGCAGGACGCCGAACATCATGGCGGGGACGTACTCCAGCGCGGGGTGGCCCGCCGGCACCTCGCCCCTGGCCACACCGCGGTCGAGGATCTCCCGCAGCGCGGCGATCTCCGGGTACACCAGCGCCTCGCGCAGCGCCTCGGCCAGCTCCTGGTCGGCGGTCACCGCGTGTCCCAGCGCCTGCAGCAGCTTGGTGTCATTGCCGGACCAGTCGCCCGCTGCCCGCGCGGCCTGGCGCAGGTCCTCGGCGAGCGATCCGGTGTCGATGCCGGCGAAGCGTACCCGGCGGTTGGCGCGCAGCGCGGCCGCGACGAACTGGGGCTTGGTCTTCCACTGCCGGTAGAGCGTGGACTTGCTGCACCGGGTGCTGGCGGCGACCCCCTCCATGGTGACGGAGTCATAGCCGCACTCACGAATCTGCTCCAGCACGGCGTCGAAGAACTCCCGCTCACGCTCGGGCGTGATCTTGGAGCGGCGCGAGGCGGGGACCGTCTCCGGTTCGTCCGCGGCCTGCGACGTCATGCGCTACTTCCCCTCACTCGTGTGCGGCCGGTCCTTCGTGCGCGGCGCACTGGATCAGGTCTCGAGTCGAGCCTCGGAGACTGTCTCCAGTGTGGCGCACATCAATCGATACGCCAGTGTACCGGTACCGAACCGTATCGGTACACTGGCGTATCGGTACGTCACCGTATCGATGAGTTCCGGGCGCTCCCGGACTCACCCGCACCACCACACGCACACCGTCAGCGAAGGGGCCGGGGGATGAATGCCCGAACCGAGCCTGCAGAGGCAGAAGCGGAGCCGGACGCCACCGCGCGCCCGGCTCTGATACGTGAGTTTCTGCTGGTCGCGGGGCTCTTCCTCGTCTACAAGCTCGGCCGGCAACTGGCCACCGGCCATACCGGCGACGCCTTCCGCAACGCCCGCCATGTGTGGCACCTCGAACGAGCGGTCCATCTCCCCGGCGAGATCTCCGTGCAGTCCGCACTGCTGCACGGCGACACCCTCGTCCACGCGGCGAACACCTACTACGCGACCGTGCACTTCCCGGCCACGCTGGCCTTCCTGGTCTGGCTGTACCTCAGGCGGCCCGCGCACTACGTGTGGGCCCGCCGGGTGCTGGCGGTGGTCACCACGGCCGCCCTGGTGCTGCCGTTCACGTTCCCGCTGGCCCCGCCCCGGATGCTGACCGGGACCGGTCTCGTGGACACGGCCCGGGTCTACGGCCCGTCCGTGTACGGTCCGCCGTCCAGTGACCACCTGTCCAACCAGTTCGCGGCGATGCCCTCACTGCACTTCGGCTGGGCGCTGATGGTGGCGATCGGCCTGATCGCGGCCACCCGGTCCCGGTGGCGCTGGCTGTGGCTGGCGCACCCGCTGATCACCCTGCTGGTGATCGTGGGCACGGCGAACCACTACTGGCTCGACGCGATCGTCGCGACGGCCATGCTCGGCCTCGCCCTCGCGGTCATCCACCCGCCGCGACGGGCGGCCACCACGGCGGGGCGCGGCACGGAGCGGCTCGCCCCCAACGCCTCCGTCCTCGCGGGAGCGGGCCGATGAGCGCCGCCGCCCTGCTCGCCGTGGGCCTGTCCCTGATCTCGGCCGTCGCCTACGCGCTGGCCGCCGTCGCCCAGGAACGCCTCGCCTCCCGCGGCAACGGCGCCGGCCTGCTGCGGCTGCTGGGCACCGGCGCCTGGTGGTCGGCGGTCGGTCTGAACGCGGCCGCGGCCCTGCTGCACGTCGTCGCCCTCAAGTTCGGCCCGCTGACGCTCGTCCAGCCGCTGGGCGCGCTCACCCTGGTCGCGGCCGTGCCGCTCGGGGCGCGGGCGGCCGGGCGGCGGGTCAGCGCGGCGGAGTGGCGCGGTACGGCACTGACGCTGCTCGGGCTCGCCGCGCTGCTGGTCACCGCCTCCGGTCCGGCGCCCGCGCGGGCGCTGTCACTGACCGAGGCGGTGGTGGTCGCCGGTACGACCGCCGCCGCGATCGGAGTGCTGTCCCGGCCCGGCGCCCGGCCGGGCCTGCGGCACGCGACCGCGTCGGGGTTCGCCTCGGGTGTCGCCTCGGCACTGACCCAGACGGTGACCGTGGCGGCCACGGACCGCTCCGGCCCGCTGCTCAGCGTCGAGGTCGTCGTGGTCACGGTGCTCGTCGCGGCGTTCGCCGTCAGCGGGCTGCTGCTGTCGCAGACGGCCTATCGCGGCGGTCTCGGCGCGCCTCTGGCCGTGGTCACCCTGACCAACCCGGTGGCCGCGGCGGTGATCGGGCTCGCCCTGCTCGGGCAGGGACTGCGCGGCGGCGCCGGCGGCGCGCTGCTGGCCCTGGCCGGGGCGGCGCTGGCCGCCTGGGGCGTGGTCCTGCTGACCCGCACGTCCCCCCGACCCGCCCGCACCGGAGGGCCCGAGGCGCACGGCGAGCACGAGGAGGACGACCGGCACCTCGTGGACAACGCGCGCGACGGACACCAGGAACACGCCCGGCTCCTCGTCGACCAGGCGCGCGACGGGCACCGGGAGCAGGACGAGCACGACGAGCATCCGGTCGCGGCGGTGCTCGCGCTGGAGCCGGGGACGGCGGCGGCGGAACCGGCGCTGGTGCCACGGCAGCCGGAGCAGCCGGGGCACCTCACCGCGCTGTGATCACATACGGCGGCGGGGGGGGGGGGGGGGGGGGGGGGGGGGGGGGGGGGGGGGGGGGGGGGGGGGGGGGGGGGGGGGGGGGGGGGGGGGGGGGGGGGG
>NZ_JBVIIT010000047.1:0-23409 GCF_055569615.1 Streptomyces sp. NPDC031379
ACCCGGTCGGGGTCGTAACGAAGGCCGCGGAACGGGGTGAGTTCCAGGCCCCGGCGCGCCATTGCTTCCGAGTGACCTGCAGTGTTCATCCCGGCGCCGGGGGCGTGCGGGACGGACGGAGGAAAGGCCGTCTGGCCGGTCATTCAGTCGGCTCCTAGCCGGAGGTCGCCCCAGGGGCGTTCTCCAGGACGGGTGAGTCACCGGGCCCCGCCGCCGTCTCGCAGGCCGGGGCGCCTGCGAGACGGGGCATCGGGTCAGTTCTGGGACCGGATGAACGCCGTGAGATGGCCCACGGTGTTCAGGTGTTCCGGCTCGAGGGATTCGGGGTCGAAGGCGACTCCCAGGCTCTCCTCTATCGCCATCAGCACCTCGAGGGCGGCTGTCGAGTCGAGGCTGAGGTCCTCGAACAGCCTGGTCTGGTTGCCGGCTTCGGGCAGATCCTTGCCGAGGACCTGCTCGAGCACCTTGATGACGTCCTTTTCCTCAACCATCACAACTCCCTAGTTGATGTCCATGGCTATTTGCTTGTCGAGCAGGTCCTCGACCGTGTCCCGCCGCCGCACCAGATGGGCGGACCCATCCAGCACCATGACTTCGGCGGGGTATCCGTGACTCAGGAAGAGTCCGGGAGACGCTGACGGGCCGTAGGCGCCGGACCTGGTGATACCGATGAGGTCACCCGGCTCCAGCCGCGGCAGTTCCGCCTTCTTGACCAGCAGGTCATTGGGCGTGCACAGGGGACCGGAGACGTTCCACTTGCGGTCGTCGACGTCCGCAGTGCGGTTCAGCAGTGCCACGGGGAAGTTCCGCCGGACGAAGGAGCCCGTGCCGACGGCCGCCATGTGGTGGTTGGTCCCTCCGTCCGCCACGGCGAAGGGCTCCCCGAAGGACTCCTTGACGTACCTGACCTTGACGATGTAAGTACCGGCTGTCGCCGTGAGGTACCGGCCGAGTTCCATCAGCACCCGGGTGTCGGGGTGGCGGCTGCGGAACGCCCGTACGATCGCGTTGATCTCCTCGGCGAGCACCTTCGTCTCCAGGTCTCGCTCGCCCTCGAAGTAGGCGATGCCGAGGCCCCCGCCGACGTCGACGATCTCCATGGGGCAGCCGAGTCGCTCGGTCACCCGCTCGGCGAGTTCGAGGATGCGCTCGGTGTTGGTGCTGATCACCGACTCGTCCAGGATACGTGTGCCCATGTACGCCTGGATACCGACGATCCTGAGGTGAGGCCACCGCCCGTCCACCGGCCCACAGGCCATCAGTTCCGCTTCGTCGATGCCGAACTGACGGGGTTTGCCGCCCATCGTCAGGCCGGCCCCCTTGATGGAGAACTCGGGGTTCACCCGCAGCAGCACCTGCGCGGGGGCCGTGCCCTCCGCCTCGACCAGGGCGTCGTACCGGTCGAGTTCCACCAGGGACTCCGCGATCAGGAGTCCCACTTCCCCTCGGGCACAGGCCGCCAGTTCCTCCTCGCTCTTGGCGGGGCCGAGGAAGATGATGCGGTCGGCGGGGACTCCGGCCAGCCTGGCGGTGGTCAGCTCCGCGAGTGACGACACCTCCGCGCCGGCTCCGAGCCGATGCAGCACCTGGCAGACGCCGATGTTCGGATTGGACTTCATCGAGAAAAAGATCTCGACCGATTCGTCCAGTACCGACCGCAGACCGTGGAACTGGTCCGCCAGCGTTTCGGCGTCGTAGACGTACAACGGAGTGCCGAACCGATCGGCCAGTGCCTCCGCGGTGATTCCCTGGAACGTTCCGACGTCGGGTGAACTGCCGTTCACGCTGATTCGCCCTCCTGCCAGTGGGCCAAGGTCTCAGTCACCTGGTTGTCCAACGTATTCACCTGATCCAGATCGGAGCCGAGCATGATTCCGTACAGTCGCCCGGAGCCCGCCGCGCTGAGCCCGGAGCCGACCGTCGCGAAGTTGTTCACGAGGAGACCCGCGCCGCTGTCCGGACGGAGCAGCAGGTCGCCGAGCACGGTCCGCAGTTCGGCGAAGGGCAGGGGACGGCGCAGGACGACGTCGTAGTGCCGGGCCAGGGCGGTTCCGCCCGCCGGGGCCAGCGATTCCAGGAGGGACTCCTGGTAGGTGGACATGTTGTTGCGCGCGTTGATCTCGGTGAGCGGGTACAGGCCCCCCTCGGGGTCGACCATCGCGTCGATCCCCACCACACCGAAGTACCCGTCGGCCGCCAGCGCCTCCCCGACGCGCTGGGCGACGGAGTCGATCTCCTTGTGATCCGTCTCGGAGATGCGCGCGGGTACGAGATGTCCCTTGTGGACGCCCTTCTCGGTGAGGGCCTCCTTGACGAAGTCGAGCCGTGTGGAGCCGTCGCGGCCGACGGTGAACTGGTAGTTGAGGTCGGCGCTCTTCGGCACCCATTCCTCGACGACCACGCTGAGACCGTCGTCCGAACGCCGCTCGCTCCGGCCGGCGAACATCCGGCTGAGCTGGTCCAGCCTGGCCTCCTCGGCGATCTGGAGGATGCCCTTGCCCGAGACTCCGTAGGCGTCCTTGACAGCGACCTTGCCGCCGCCGCGCAGGACGGCCCGCGCCCACTCCGCCGCCTCCCGCCAGCGGTCCAGACTGTCGCACCACTGGCCGGCGGGCTGGCGCAGCTGGAGACGGTCGGCCAGCATCCTGCTGTAGATCTTGCTGTTGACGGCCTTGCACACCGCCGCGGAGGGGGCTCCCAACGGGAGTCCGGTCAGCTCGGCCAGCCGCTCCTCACGGGCGGACACCCCATGGGCGATGATCACCGCGCCCTGGTCCCGCAGGCCGGCCAGCTCCGCCAGCAGCTCGCGGTCGGCGAGGGCGTCCGCGGTGACATCCCGACCCGGATCGCTGACAGCCGGGGTCAGGACACGGGGGGACCGCCGGCCGAGCGATTCCAGGTAGCCGACGTAGTCGGGATCCGGCCGCTGCTTGAGAATCACGACGTCGTCGGGCCCGGCCAGGGTCAGCGCGAACTCGTCCATCCGGTTGACGAGTACGTCGGAGGACTTGGAGTTGAAAGTGGGCAGACCAAGTTCGTTTTCTCCCCACTGGCGTTCGACCTCGAAATTCCCGAGAAATACCAGCGGCGCGGTGGGCGCCACTCCGAGTGCTTTGCGCAGACGGGCGAGAAATGCAGGCTCTCTATCACGCATAATCAGGACGATAGGGCTCTCGATTCCAGTATGGCAATCGGCCGGTTCGGGCATGGAGTTTTTTCTACTCCGGGAATTTTCGGGCCTGTTCGCCTCATTCATGCTGCGCACTGCCGCGAAGCATGCCGCCTACGACGTTCATGCGCTGGACGTTGCCGGTGCCCTCCATGAACTCGATGGAGCGGGCGTCCCGGACGAGCTTCTCCAGGTAGGGATGGTCCAGCAGCCCTCCTGGGCCGAAGCAGTCGGCCGCGTACCGCGTCGCGCGTTCGGCCAGTGCCGCGGCTCGGGTCTTCGCCGCGGAGCCCGGTTCACCGCGGAGCGGATCCCGGTCGACCGCCTCGGCGGCGCGCAGAGTCAGCCTCCGTACCGACGCGATCTCCCGTCGCAGGCACTCCAGTCCGTCGCTGCGGACCGCTCCCAGTCCCTTTCGGTGTTCGACCACGTAGTCGTGTGCGGCCTGGGCCATGGCCACGCCGTAGCCGGCCACGAGGGGACGGAACAGGTTGAAGGACCGGAGCCACCCCCACATGCCGCCCCGGGTTCCCGAGAGGTGGACGCCGAGCAGCCGTTCGCGTGGGACGTGCAGCCCGTCGAAGGTGAGCTGGCTCAGTTCGGCGGCGCGCAGCCCGAGGGTGGGAACGGCGACGGCGTCGAATCCGGGTTCGGAGGTGTCGATCAGGACGGGGGTCGCCGCGAGCGGGCCACGGCCGCGCATGGCGAACGTCACGCCGAGCTGGGCCCGTGCACCGTTGCCGATGTACCGCTTCACCCCGTCGAGCACGTATCCGCCCCGCTCCGGGTCGGGGGTGAGGCGTGTCGCCATGCCACGGGTGTCGGAGCCGCCACGCGGCTCGGTGAGCGCGAAGAAGGTCCAGGTCGGCTCGGCGGCCAACCGGCCGAAGAACCACTCCTGCTGACGGTCGTCGCCCAGCGCGGCGACGATGGGACCGGAGAGCGAGGCTCCGGGAGCACCCAGCAGGAAGCCGAGGTCTCCCTGTGCCACCTCCATCAGGAAGACGACCTTCTCCAGCGTCGTCTCGAGATGGAAGCGGTGCTTTCCGGCGACGAGCGGCCCGGGCCGGTAGGCGGGCGGAGTGTGCAGGAAGGTCATCCGCCACGTGAAATCGGAGTCGACGCACTTGTAGATCAGCGAGGGATCCCTGTCGAGGTCCAGCGCGTGCGGGCGGATCGTATCGGCGAACTCACGGCCCAGTCCTCGCAGCGCTTCCAGGCGGCCGTCCAGTTCACTCATGATCAGCCCTTCCGATGTACGTGTCGGCAAGCAGTTCCGAAAGGTGTGCCGTACGTCCCGGGCTTGCCACGGTGAAGCCGTGGGCACCGAGCAGCCTCAGGAGAATGCGGTCGGTGTCGGTGATCCTGCCGTGCAGCGCCTTGAGGTCGTGGAAGTCGGCCGGGGCCTCGGCGAGGGCCGCTTCCGTCTCCCACTGCCCGATGGCGGCATCGGCCAGCGAGCCCTTCACCAACTGCTGGTCCAGGAGCCGCCCGCTGCTGTTGCTCCGGCCGGCCAGATGCGCGACGACCGATGTGAAGAGGCGGCACGACCAGGCATGGCGCAGCCTGGCCAGCTCGACCACGCTGCGCGCATCGGCCTCGGCGCCCGCCTGCGGTGCCTCGCGCAGACGGAGCACGGCCACGTCGTCCAGGACGGGCAGGATGTCGATCGTCCGGATGCCGCTCTTCGGCACCACCCGTCCGGTCCCGGTCCGCAGATGACCGATCGAGTCGAGCAGGTGAGCCGGTATCAGCGCCTGTCCGCCCGGTCCGCACACTGCGGCACCGGTACCGGCCAGGCGGTCGTGGAAGGCGGCGAGGTCCTGGATCGGACCGCTGTCGGCCCCGTGGTGCCCGGCGTCGTCCGCCGCCCAGTCGCCGTAGCCGAACGCGTCCACGTCCCCGCCGGCGTTCGCGGCATCGCGGACCTGGTTCGTCACTGCGGTCCCCCGGTGGTCAGGACACAGGTGCTCGCATAGCCGAGGCGCTCGTCGTAGTCGGCCAGGAGGATGCTCCGGCCGTGCGCCGCAGGCTGCTCGTAGAGGCCGGCGAGCGTGGCCCACAGGCCGGTGCACGGCTGGCCCTCGGGGGCCTGGAGAACCTGCGCCTGCACCCCCGTCTTGGCCCAGTAGGGTGCTACGTCCGCCCGGCAGACAACGGTGAGGGAGTCACCATCGGCGCCCTCGGCGGCCTCACGGAAGCAGTCGACGACCTCGCTCGCGAAGGTGCAGACCCGCTGTCGGATCTGCGGGACGCCGAGCCGGCCATCACGCTCCAGGAGCAACGTCACGGCCGTGTCCTTCGTGGGCCTCAGGTCCGGTGGGACCGGCGGCCCGGACAGTACGGCCGTCTGGTCCATGATGAGGATCAGGCTCCGTCCCCCGGCGCCGGGGGGAAGGGTGGAGGACGCCAGGCGAAGGCCGGTGAACGGTGCGGCGGCGCCCTGGTCGGAAACCGCGAAGACCGTGCCGATGCCACCCACCTTGTGCTCGAAGTAGGGAAGCGCGAAGGTCGTCTGGGAGTCGGGGACGGAATTGGCGAGCACCGCCACGTCGAGGCCTTCGGCCAGCGGACCCAGCCGCTCCGCCACGGCGTTCATCATGTCCAGGAACGAGACACGTCCTCCGTCGAAGTACGAGTCGTCCCAGGTGAAACCGTAAAGCTCCCACAGGTCCTTGAAGTAGTGGTGATCGACTTCGTCGAAGGAGCCGCGCTTGTCGAACGTCAGGTGGTCCACGCGGGCGAGACGCAGTCCGGTTCGTTCGTCGTCCGGCTTCGGTCCGATGTACACGTCTGTGTTCCTTTCGGTCAGTGCTCGAGGACCATGGCGGAGAACGTGGCGCCCAGTCCTACTGCGGTCATCAGGTAGCGCTGGCCCGGCTGCAGCCGGCCGTCCGCCCGGAGCGTGTGGTAGTTGATGAAGGGATCCGCGCCGAAGCAGTGCCCCACCCTGGAGAGGTTCTCCGTGAAGAGCCGCTCGCGGTCCTTCAGACCGAGGGCCGCCAGCACCTTCAGCCAGGAGAGCCGGTTGACGTGGTGGGGCAGGATGAAGTCGATCTCGTTGATGTCCAGCCCGGCCCGGTCCAGCGCCGCCTCGATCACCTCGGTCAACGCGGAGGTGTAGTGGGTCCCCCACTCCTCGTGGTCCTCCGGGGTCATCCGCGCACCGCGGAAGTACTGGCCGTAGGTGCGGGAGGCGAAGCCGAGCATCCTGTCCCGGCCTTCCCCGGCGCGCACGAGGATCGCCGCCACTCCCTCGCCCATCACCGCGGTGACACCGAGGACCTGAGCGTCGTCGGTGAACGTCTTCTCTCCCACGAAGACCAGTGCCAGGGCGTCCGGGTCGCCGTCCTCGGCGAGCAGTCGGCCGGCGAGTTCCACGCACATCAGCACGGACGCGCACGCCTGCTGGTTGAATGCGAACGCCTGCGCGTGCGACAGCCCCAGGGCGTCCCGTGCCTCGTGCAGCGGGTTGATCGGATAGGGCGCGACCACCGGAACGGTCCTCGCCTGCACGATGTAGCGGACCAGGTGCTCGCGGCCCTGCAGTTCCGGCAACGACCGTCCCGCGGCGATCAGTTGACCGGACATGCCGAGATCGGGATCGGAGCGGACCTCTCCGAACCCGTAGTACTGCTTGTAGATCCTGATCTCCCGGTCGCTGAGACCGAAGCCCTTGAGGTACTCGACCACGGGCTCCACGTGGGAGGGCAGGTAGGCCGATACCGCGGCTAGGGATGTCACTGATGCCTCCGGGTGTCATAGATATGTGCCCGCTACAGGATCGGAGAGGGCTTCCGGGGCGTGGTAGCGGCCGACGGGCGGTCCAAATACCTGCACGTTCGGCTAGTGCCGGGCGCCGGGGACCTCACGCCGCACGCCGTCGAAGTGCCCGTCCTGGCATGGCATTTCGGCACGCCCTTCGAGCGGTCCACGGATATTGGACCGGAGCGGCCGGACCGAGAAAATCCATGGGACGGCCCTCGGCCGGAGTCCGCGGGGAAACATGTGCCGGCGCTGTCCGGGGGCACGTCCGCACCCACCACCCGGGAGGTCCACGTTGCCCATCACCGTTCGGCCGGAGAAGGTCCAGGCACGCCGGAACATCGCCACCATGGCGCTTCCCCTCTTCGCCGCCCAGGCCACGAACTTCCTGGCACAGGTCGGCGTCGTGGTGATCCTGGGCCACATGGGCGGACACGCCGTGTACGTGCGATCCCTGTATCAGCCCGTCAGCTATCTCCTGCTGGCGCTCACGGTGGCTTTCAGCGTCACCAACCAGGTCGCCGCCGCGACCAGCAAAGGCAGGTGCCGCCCGCAGGAGACCATGGCGCACGCCGTGGCCCTGGCCCGTGTGTGGTGCGTGTGCGGAGCCGCGTTGTGCGTCGTGATCGCCGTCACCGCCCCACAGCTGGCCGAGGCGCTCGATGTCGGGGCGGGGGTGCGGCCTTCGTTCGTCGCGTTCCTGCGCTGGACGAGCGCCGTGGGCATCCTGGGCATGGGCCCGGAGCTGTGCGCCTCCAGCCTGCGGGGCCACAGTCACGTACGACAGGCCACCGTCCTGAGCGTCTTCACCTCGGCTCTGCAGGTCGGGTGTGTGGCGGTACTCGGACTCGGCCTGAAGATCGGTGTCGCGGCCGTCCCCATCGGCCAGGGCGTGGCGTCGGTCGTAGGACTGGGCGTGGGTCTCACCATGGTGCGACGCACCGAGCTGTGGTGCCCGTCGGCCGCGATGGGGGCCAGGATCGGCGACGCGCTGTCCGGGTTGCGGCGGATAGGCCTGCCGGTGGCCGCGTCCTTGCTGGTGATCTCCGGGTACAACTTCGCGGTGCTGGGTGTGCTCACACGTTTCGGTGCTGACGCGGTGGCCGGATTCTCCGTGGCCACGACGCTGCAGAACTTCGTGCTGCTGCCGGGCGCGGTCATCGGGACGACGACCGCGATCATCATCAACCAGCAGCGGGGAGCCGGCGAGGAAGCCCGCGCACGGGCCTCGATGCTCGGCGGCCTCGAGGTGTCGGCCGTGGTCTACGGGCTCATCGCCGTGGGGCTGTGGCTGGTGGCCCACCCGGTGGCGGCGCTGCTGAGCGGCGATCCGGACGTGTCCGCGTCAGCGGGCTCCTACCTGAGCACCGTCGCGCTCACCTATGCCCTTCAAGGGCCGGTGATGGCGGCACTGACCGCTTTGGAGGAGATCGGCGCCGGCGTACGGGCGCTCGTGCTCAACGTCGTCTACTTCGGTGCCATCGTCCTGGCGAGCGCGCTGCTCGCGGACTCCCTGGGCGGAGCCAGGGGATTCTTCAAGGTGGTGGCCTACTCCAACATCGCAGGCATCCTGGTGCCGTTCTACGCCCTGCGGTACATGCGGCGGATCACCACTGCGACCCGTTGAGGGCTCTCAGTGCGGCGGGCGGGAACTGCCGTACCCGGACGTCGAACGTCTCGTGCCCGGTGAGCGCCACGGCGGCACCGTACCCCTCGGCGGCGGGGAGGTCCCGCACGTGCCACCGCAGCGTGCCGGGTCCGGTCACCACCAGGGGAGCCCGGCCCGCCGTCCTCAACCGGATGCCGTGCGGCAGCAGGGTGGTGCCGGCGGCCTTCACACACGCCTCTTTGCGGGTGAACAACCGCACGAACAGGGCGGCCCGTTCCGCCGGCGGCGCGGCGGCGACGGCCGCGGCCTCCGACGCAGGGAAGAGCCGGACCGGAGGGACCGTGCACCACCTGGTGCGGATCCGCTCGACGTCCACCCCCACCTCGCGGCCGGCCATCGCCAGCAACGCCACATCGTGTGAATGACTCAGGCTGGTGTGCAGACCGCCGCCGACTCCGACGAGACGGGGTTTCCCATGGACACCCCTGTGCCATCGCAGCGCGTGCGGCGGCACCTCGAGCCGGTCCGCCACGATCAGTCTCTTGGCTCCGTGAGCGACCGCGTAGCGCGCACGCGTCTCGGGATCGGCGATGCGTTCCCAGCGGCCCCGCTCATCGTCGCTCAGCAACCGCGCGCATTCCCGGGTGTCGACGCCCGAGGGGCGCAGGTCGATGCTCCAGACCTCCACGTGATCACAGCGTGCTTCCACCTTGCCAACGTAGGTCCGCCCGGCGAAACCTGACAATCAACCGCTTCGGGCGTGACCATCTGTCCAGGTTCTTCGGGTGCACTCCCGGTGCTGGCACACCCGGCGCGGCTGCGTCATGTTGTTGGACGACAACGGCCCACCGTCCGGGTGCGGCGCTCCGTCACCGCTGCCGCTGGTTGCGGAAGCCACCCGGCACCCCGTGTGCCACGGCGGCACCGGCTCGCAGTGCCCGAAGGCGACCGCCCGCCACCGCCGGCCACAAGGACGAGACATGAACTCCGCACCGAACCGCACCGCGGTGCTCGCCGGTATCGGCGCCTACGTGCCGCCGAACCGAGTCAGCAACGCGGACCTCATCGCCGGTGGACTGGACACCAGCGACGAATGGATACGCAGACGAACGGGGATCGCCACCCGGCACATCGTGCCGACGGGCATGGCGACGTCGGACCTCGCCGTCCAGGCGGGCCAGCAGGCGTTGAAGTCCGCCGGTACCGGCGACGTCGACGCCGTGGTTCTGGCCACCACCACACCGGACAAGCCGTGCCCGGCCACCGCGCCCGACGTGGCCGCCCGGCTCGGGCTGCACGAGGTGCCGGCCTTCGACATCGCCGCCGTGTGCTCCGGCTTCCTCTACGGACTGGCCACGGCGTCGGGTCTGATCGCCTCGGGTATCGCCGATCGGGTGCTCCTGGTGACGGCCGACGCCTTCTCCACCCTCATCGATCCCGCCGACCGCTCCACCGCCGTCCTCTTCGGCGACGGCGCGGGCGCCGTGGTGCTGCGCGCCGGCCACCCCGGTGAGCCGGGCGCCATAGGACCGACGGTGCTGCGCAGCGACGGCGCGCACAGCGACCTGATCGAGGTGCCCGCGGGCGGCTCCCGGCAACGAACGTCCGGCACGGAGCCGTCGTCGCAGGAGTTCTTCTTCCGGATGGACGGCAGCGTGACCTACCGGCACGCCGTCGCTCGTATGACGGAGGCGTCCGCCCAGGCCGCGCGGCTGGCCGGCTGGCGCATCGCGGATGTCGACCGATTCGCCGGCCACCAGGCCAACCTCCGCATCCTCGACGCGGTGGCCACCCGACTGGGCGTCCCGCCCGAACGGCGGCTTTCCAACATCGAGCACGTGGGGAACACGGGGGCCGCCTCGCTCGCCCTTCTGCTGTCCCGGTCGGCGGACACCCATCGTCTGAAGGCCGGCCACAAAGTGCTCCTCACCGCCTTCGGCGGCGGTCTGACCTGGGGGGCGGCCACGCTGATCTGGCCCGATCTCCCCGTCGCCTGACCGGGTGCCGGACTCTCACGACCTCACAAGGACAAGGACTCACGATGTTCGAAGAACTCAAGAACCTGCTCGTCACGAGGCTCGGGGTCGATCCCGAGGTGATTCGGCCCACGGCAACTCTGCAGGACACCGAACTCGACTCGCTGGCCATCGTCGAGGTGTGCATGTTCCTGGAGAAGGACCTGAACATCTCCATCAGCGACACCGAGCTGTTCGCCATGAACGACATCGGGGATCTCGCCCGTCTGATGGAACAGCGGAGTGCGAACGTCTGATGGCTACCAAGGATGTCGCGGTCACCGGTCTCGGTCTGGTCACCCCCGGTGGTACAGGCGTCGACGCCAGTTGGGACGCCGTCGTCAACGGAAAGTCCACAGCCGCCGTCGACCCGGAACTCGACGGGTGCCCCGTGCGCCTCTACAGCCGCGTTCCCGATTTCGACGCCGCGGAGCTGCTGGGATTCCGCAAGGCGCGTCGCATGGACCCGGTCACGCAGCTCGCCGTGGTCGCCGCCCGGGAGGCCGTCCAGAACGCCGGGCACGATCCCCTCACCTGGGACGGTGCGCGGGTGGCGGTGATCCTCGGCTGTGGCGCGGGCGGACTGACGACCTTCCACGAGCAGTACGACGTGTTCCACCGGAAGGGCCCCGAGCAGGTCTCCCCTCTCCTGCTGCCCAAGCAGCTGCTCAACATGGTCGCCGGCATCGTCTCCCTGGAGTTCAACGCCACCGGCCCGAGCCTGGTGACGGCGACTGCCTGCGCCTCCGGCACCACGGCCGTCGGCCTGGCCCGCGACCTGCTGAACCTCGACCGATGCGACATCGCCGTCACCGGCGCCAGCGAGGGCTGGATCGCTCCCCTGTACATGTCGGGTTTCGCCAAGATGAAGGCCCTCTCCCAGCGTCATGACGACCCGGCCACCGCCTCCCGGCCCTTCGACGCCGACCGGGACGGCTTCGTCGCGGGGGAGGGAGCGGGGATCCTCGTTCTCGAACGGCTCGCCGACGCACGCGCCCGAAACGCTCCGGTGCGGGCCCTGGTGAGGGGGTACGGTGCCTCCTCCGACGCCCATCACATCACCGCCCCGCATCCCGAAGGGCTGGGTGCGCAGGCCGCGGTCCAGGCCGCGCTGCGGGATGCCGGCGCGACACCGGCCGATGTCGCCCACGTCAATGCCCATGGCACCTCGACCCGCCAGAACGACCAGGCCGAGGCGACCATGCTGGAGCGCACCTTCCCTCATCACCCCCATGTCACCTCGACCAAGGGGGTCACCGGGCACATGCTCGGCGCCGCGGGAGCGGTGGAAGCCGCCCTCACCGTCCTGACGGTCGAGCGGGGGATCATCCCGCCCACGGCCAACCTGCAGGTGATGGACCCCGGCATCCACATCAATGTGCCGACCACGAGCACCTCCGCCCGCGTGCCCCTCGCACTCAGCAACTCCTTCGGCTTCGGCGGGAACAACGCCGTACTCGCCATCAGCCCGTCCTGAGGTCACGGGGGTCGCCCGAGCGGCGCGTCCCGCGGCAGGGCCCATTCGCACACCGACCAGAGGCAGCATGAGCAACTATGTGACGGCGTCCGACGGATGCCGACTGTGGACGGAGTCCCAGGGGACGGGAGCGCCGATCGTCTTCGTGCACGGCGGACCGGGCCTGTGGGACATGTTCGGCGATCTGGCACAGGCGCTGTCCCCCGCGTTCACCACCCATCGCTGGGACCAGCGCGGTTGCGGCCGCTCCCCCTGGCCGGGCCCGTACGGCCTGGAGCGGACCCTGGAGGACCTCGACGAGGTGCGCCGGCACTTCGCCCATGAGCGGATCACCCTGATCGGCCACTCCTGGGGCGCCGGCCTGGCGTTGCGCTACGCCCTCCTCCGGCCGCAGCACGTGGCCCGCCTGGTGTACATGTCCGGCACCGGCCTCGGGCGGCCGAAAGACACCGACTGGCGCCGGATGCGCACGGTCATGGGCCCCTACCTGGACCGCATCGACCGCGTGCTGCGCTCGCCCCCGTCCCCGGAGCGCGACCGGCAGCTGCTGGTGTGGCGTCTGTCGTTCGGGTTCGCCGACCGCGCGGCCGGCCCGGACCTCGCCGCCCGGCTGACCGATCCGTGCTTCCCGCTCAACGCCGAGTACGAGCGTGTGCTGTCCGACGACACGGCCCGGTTCACCGAGGAGCAGCTGACGGCGGCCTGCTCCACGCTGCGGGTACCGACGCTGGTCCTGCACGGCGGACACGACAGCCAGCCCCCGGCGGTGACCGACAGTCTGGTGGAGGCCCTGCCGCTGGTGCGGCGGGTGCTGATCGACGACGCCGGTCACTACCCGTGGCTGGAGCGGCCGTCGGCGACCGAGAGGGCCCTGTGGTCCTTTCTCGCCGAGGACACCACGGCCTACTCCCCCGCGACGTCGAGACGGGCCTGACCCGGCCGCCGATCCGCGTTCCTCTTCCCCGCCCACCCTCGGGAGCGATATCCAGTGTCCCCGCAGTCCACTCATCCCAAGCCCCGGATCGCCGTCCTCTACGACGGCGGTTCCGCAAGCCCGGTCGACGTCGTCAAGGGGAGCCGGAGGCTCTGCGAACCGGTCTTCGTGGTGGACCGGGACCCGGCGGACCGGGACTCCGCCACCGTGCCCGGCGACCACGTCGACCTCGCGGGCGCCGACCCCGCGAAGGCCGCCAGGATTCTGCTCGACCTGGGCATCGAGCACATCATCACCTTCAGCGACCGCCAGTTGGTGCGCACGGCGCAGATCGCCGCCGCGGCGGGATACCGGTTCCTGTCGGTCGAGGCGGCCGGCGCGTGCCGTGACAAGCTGGCGCTGCGGCGGACCCTGGCGGCAGCCGGCGTCGACGTGGTGCGCTCGGCCGGCCTCGACGACGTGGCGGAACTGCCGGACGTGGTGCGGGAGATCGGGCTGCCCGTGGTGGTCAAGCCCCGCCAGGGAGCGGGCAGCGTCGACACCGTGCGCCTCGACACCGTGGCCCAGGCCGAGCAGTGGAGCGCCGAGCAGGCCGAGCGCATCGCGACGGTGCCCGGCACCTTCCGCGAGTTCGTCGTGGAGGAGCTGCTGGAGGGCGACAGCACCTGCGCGGGCCCCGACTTCGGCGACTTCCTTTCGGTGGAGTCGGTGGTGGAGGGCACGAGCATCCGCCACCTGTGCGTCACGGGGAAGTTCCCGCTCATCTCTCCTTTCCGTGAGCGCGGGCTGTTCGTGCCCAGCACGGTGGCCGCCGACGTGGAGGAACGGTGCCGGCAACTGGCCGAGGCGGCCATCCAGGCACTCGGCATCGACCTCGGCGTCGTGCACACCGAGTTGAAGCTGACGCCCACGGGCCCGAGGATCATCGAGGTCAACGGTCGGCCTCCCGGCTACATGACGGAGCTGCTGCGCCGCGCGACCGGAGGGCGCTACGACATGACCGCCGCCGCCCTGCGCATGGCGCTGGGACTGCCGGCCGGCGAACTGCCCGCGCTGCTCGACCAGGTCACGTACGTCTACTTCGTCCAGCCGCCGCAGGACGCGACACGCCTCGTCTCGATCGCCGGGCCGGACGCGGTCGCCCCCATCCCCCATGTGCGCCGGTACCAGCCCTTCGTGGCGGCGGGGGCGCCGATCGACTGGCGCTGGGGCACCAGCGGGCACATCGGACTCGTTCTCGGTGAGGCGGCCGACCACCAGGCCGCCCTCGCCGACATCGACACGGCATTGACGGCGCTGAGGATCACCTACGCGTAGGCCGCGGACGTAAAGGCGGCGCCCTGTGCGACAAAAGGGCAGGCCCTTCGTCCCTTTTCGGGGTGCGCAACGGCCCCTACCGTGACGGGCATACCGCCTTGTGGAGATTTCACGGGATGCGCCGCACAGCTAGATTCATACCCATGGGCATTTCACTCCCATAACTCGGCTGGAAGAAGGCATATCGCATGCATGACCATTCCCCTCCTTCTGCGGAAGGCTCGGCCGGCTCCGTAACGGAGTATGAAAAGTACGAGGAAATTCTTCGCCGGCACCTGCCCTTCGTCGAGGACCGTTCCCTGACCGGCGACAGCGCGCTGGCGGACCTCGGTCTGGATTCCCTGGGCACCGTTCGCCTGCTGGCCGAGCTGGAGGAGGAATTCGGCAGGGAGTTGCCTGACGAGGCGCTGGACCAGGCCACCTTCGCGACCGTCGACTCGCTGTGGCAGGCATTCCGCGACACCGCGGTCTCCGTCACCTGAGAAATTGCCGCCCCGGCTGGCAGGGGCGTCTCGCTGGCCGGTCACGTTCTGTGGCCCAGGAGGTAGGTCAGAATGCCCATTCTATTCGCAGCACATGAACTTCTCGACTCCGACGTGTATGTCGACCTGTATCCCGTGCTGCGGCGCAAGCTGTACATGAAGTGCGACGGCTTCAACTTCGGCGGCTCTCTCAAACTTCGTGCCGCGGTATCCATGGTCTCGGCGGCCGAACGCGACGGTCTCATCAAGCGGGACTCGATCCTGGTGGAGTCGTCGTCGGGAAATCTGGGCGTCGCGCTGAGCGTCGTGGCTGCCAGCAAGGGATTGCGCTTCGTCTGTGTGACGGACCCACGCTGCAACGAAGCGACCGTGAAAATGATGCGCGCGCTCGGCGCGGAGGTCGTGGTCATCGACGAGATGCACCCCACGGGTGGGTTCCTGCGGGCCCGCAAGGACTATGTGGCCAGAATCCGGGACGAGGATCCGCGCTGTGTCTGGCTGAACCAGTACACCAACGAAGCCCACTGGCAGGCGCATTACGAGACGACAGCGCCGGGGATCGCCAAACACCTCCCCGGGCTGGACGTTCTCTTCGTGGGGATCGGCACGGGCGGCACCGCCATGGGCTGCGCTCGCTATTTCCGGGACAACGGCGCGTCCGTACGCATCGTCGGTGTGGACGCCGTGGGTTCGGTCACCTTCGGGACGCCGCCGGCTCCTCGCTACATTCCCGGGCTCGGATCCAGCGAGCGCCCCCCGCTCGTCGACCCGACCTTGATCGACGACGTCGTGCATGTCACGGAGGCCGACACCGTCAGGACGTGCCGCATGCTGTCCCGGCACGGCTATCTGCTCGGCGGTTCGAGCGGAACGGTGCTGAGCGGTGCGAGGGACTGGCTCGAGCGCAATGATCCGGACGGACGGCTCACGACCCTGACGATCGCGCCCGACATGGGCGAACGCTATGTCGACACGATCTACAACGACGCATGGGTGAGCGACCACATCGGCGAGGGCGCGCTGCGCCCCGAGGGCCAGAGAATGGGGAACGAGCTGTGAACGCTCGCAATTCACCGCATTTCGCGGTCGTACCAGGTATTTCCGTGCAGCGGGCGCTGGCCGGGCGTGAACGCCACGTCATCGACTTGGTCGAATCGGCCTATCTGCAACACGCGGCGGGCACCACGGTCAACCCTCCCTCCTACTTCCTGCGTTTTCCGGATCGGCCGGATTCCCGCATCATCGCCCTCCCCGCCAGTGTGGGAGGTGACGTCAACACCGCCGGACTGAAGTGGATCTCCAGCTTTCCGCAGAACATCCGCGCGGGACTGCCTCGCGCCTCCGCCGTACTGATACTCAACGACCCGACCACCGGCTACCCGTACGCGTGCCTGGAGAGTTCCGTCATCAGCGCGAGCCGCACCGCCGCGTCGGCGGCTCTCGCCGCCGTCGCTCTGGGACGCAGCCGACGCTCGCTCGGCAGGGTCGGCTTCATCGGTACCGGGCTGATAGCCCGCTACATCCACACCTACCTGGCGGCCGCCGACTGGCCGTTCGAGCGGATCCAGGTGTACGACACCTCCGCTCAGCGTGCCGGCGTCCTCGCGGAACGTCTGCGCGCCGCCACGGACGCCGCCACAGAGGTGGCCACCAGCGCGGAGGAGCTGATCCGCTCCAGTGACGTCGTCGTGTTCGCCACGACGGCCGGAACCCCTCACGTCACCGACCCCGCCTGGTTCGCACACGCACCGCTGGTCCTGCACGTCTCGTTGCGTGACGTGTCACCGGAGGTCGTGCTCGCCTCGACGAACATCGTCGACGACGTCGAGCACTGTCTGAAGGCGAACACCTCGCTCCACCTGACCGAACAGCGGACGGGGAACCGGGACTTCGTGCACGGCACACTGCACGACGTGATCACCGGGGCCGTCGAACCGCCCGCCGACCGGGCCGTGCTGTTCTCCCCGTTCGGTCTCGGCGTCCTGGACCTGGCGCTGGGCTCGTACGTCTACCAGGAATGCCTGCGCAGCGGAGACCTCACGCCGATCGACGGCTTCTTCAGCGAGCTGGACACCCTGACCGGCACCACCGGTCCCGCAGCGGAAGGCGCCCCGACATCGTGAGCCGGACAACTCATGCGACGAGCGGATCCGGCGTGCGTGATCTCGTTCCTCCGCTCGGCACCTTGCGGATCTCCCCGGCCGAAGCACGGCTCGCCGTACAGCTGAGCCGCCGTCGCGGCATGCCACCGGACCTGCCGGCCGAGGTCGCGGACACCGTCGTGGGGCACCTGTCGAGGTGGGCTGCGCGCACCCCCGACGCCCTGGCGGTCACCGGTGCCACCGGGGACCTCACCTACCGGGAGCTGGCGCGCCGGGTGGCGGCCGTGTGCGCGTGGCTGACGGTCGGCGGGGTGCGTCCGGACACCGTGGTCGCGGCCAGCGGACCCCGCAGTGCGGACTCGGTGGTCGTGCTCCTGGCACTGGAGAGCCTCGGCATCACCTACGTGCCGTTGGACGCGAGCTGGCCGTCCGACCGGATGACCGATGTCATCCGCCGCAGCGGCGCGCGTCAGCTGATCTCCTATCACCGGCTTCCCGCGGCGAGGGGCCTCGCCGAGGCCGCGGCCCAGGCGGCCGAGGTCACCGGTGTGCCGCTGATGGAGCTGCCGGAGCCGGGGAGCCTCGTCGGTGCCGTGCGGCCGACAGCGCTGCGGGTGCGGTGCGAGGACCCCGCCGAGCCCCGCTACGCCTTCTTCACCTCCGGTACCACCGGCACCCCCAAGGGTGCTCTGATGGAACACCAGGGGATGGTCAACCACCTGCTGGCGAAGATCGTGGACCTGGACCTGAAGCAGGCGGACGTGGTGGCCCTGACCGCGCCGCTCACCTTCGACATCGCCATCTGGCAGATGACGGCCCCGCTGCTGGTCGGCGGGTGCATCGCGGTGTTCGGCGACCGGGACATGGCCTTCCCCCGATCCCTGATCAGGCGGCTTCGGGAACGCCGCGTCACGGTCGTGGAACTGGTGCCGACCGTCCTGGAATGGCTGGCGGAGGCCGGAGTCCGGCAGAACGCGTCGCTCGAGAGCCTGCGCTGTCTCGTCTCCACCGGAGAGGAACTGACGCCGCAGCTGGCGGGGCGGCTGCTGTCCGCGCTGCCGAGCGCCGCGCTGGTCAACGCCTACGGGTTCACGGAGACCTCCGACGACGTGACCCATCATGCGGTGCGGCCGGCCGACCTTGCCGCACCGCGGCTGCCGGTGGGCTCCCCCGTGATCAACACCGTGCTGTACGTGCTGGTCGCCGAGGACGGGACGGAGCAGGAGTGGCGTGCCGCGCGACCAGGTGAGAGCGGCGAGCTGTTCGTCGGCGGGCTGCCGCCCGGAGTCGGCTACCTCGGTGACGTCCGGGCCACCCGGGGCTCCTTCTTCCCCGACGTGCTGGACCCGTCCTCCCCGACCGGCCGTCTGTACCGCAGCGGTGACAGCGTGCTCGTGGAGGACGGACTCGTGCGTTACCTCGGCCGGCTGGACCGCCAGGTCAAGGTGGCCGGGGTCCGCATGGAACTCGGCGAGATCGAGGCCGCGTTGCGGCAGCACGAAGCGGTGGCGGACTGCGCCGTCGTCACGGTGGACGGCGCAGAGGGCGGCACCGGGCGGGGACTGGTGGGGCACGTGGTCCTCCGGGAGAACGCCCCGACGGTGGAGGACCTGCACACCTATCTGAGTGCGCGCCTTCCTTCCGCCATGGTGCCGCGCCGCTGGCACACGCACACCGTCCTCCCCGTCACCGCCAACGGGAAGACCGATCACCGAAGCCTCGCGAGGCTTGCGGCGAACGACGAGTGAGCGGGGCGTCGCCGATGACAGCCACATCAGCGACGAACCGGCGTGGGCAGGTGGAGTGGGGAGCGGCCCCGGCAGCCGTCACGCCGCTGGGGCCGAACAGGCCGAACAGGCCGGTCTGCTCACACCAGCCCTTCGTTCATCGCGATGATCACGGCGGTCGTCCGGTTCGGCGCACCCAGCTTCAGCATCACTGCCCCCACCAGCCGCTTCACGCCGTGCGCGGAGATCGCGAGTGCTTTCGCGATCTGCTTGTTGCTGTAACCATGGGCGAGCAGGTCCAGCGTCTCCTTCTCGCGCGCCGTGAGCAGAACCGACGAGCCCACCATCGGGCCCTGTCTGCGGCCGCCGCCCGCCAGCAACTGCCGGGCCAGCTTCGCGGGCATGGGGAGTTCCCCCGCCACGACACGTTCCAGGGCCGTCTTCAGGGACGGGACGGTCGCGTCGGCCATCGATATGACGCCGTCGCACGGCACGTCACCGTGAAGGCCGACATCCCGGCCGGAGACATCGTCGTCGACGAGCACGACGAAGGGACGTTCTTCCTGCGGGAAGAACGCGGTCGCCAGCCTCCGGCACTGCGGCGGAGTGGCGAGGAGGACCCGGGCGTGCCCCGGTCCGCCGGCCCCCGCCTCCAGCAGCTCACCCTCACTCACCAGCGTCACCTCAGGGATGTGCGCGAGCAGCGCCTTGAATCCCCAACGGATCACCTCGGTTTCCACCGACAGCGCAACATGGTACGTGTCGACTCCGGCATGGATTTCTGTCGATTGCATGTGCCACTCCTTCGGGCCGACCGGCTTGCGGAAAACGTCACGTGGGCGCCGGGGCCTGGCCGCCGGTCGGATGCGGCCGTGGGCAGCTGTGACCGGTCCGCACGGACGGCGGACACCTGTGCACGGGACCGGGGAGCTGTGCGACCGGAGGCGGGTGGACGACACCGGCGCCCCCGGGGAGTGTTCAGCCTCCCCAGGAGCTGTCGTCACACGGCGACACGGGCGGACACTCCAGCACCAGGACCTGGTCATGTGTCGTGTACCCGAACGGCTCGTCGGCGGGCCCCGCGGCGGACGACGCCGCGAGGGCGGCAAGGGCAACGAAAGGGACAGCCAGAAGAACATTGAGCTGTCGGCGTAACATGTTCCAACCCCTTGTAGTTGCGCGTGGAGACTGCCCGGCGTGGGTGTCCGGGCGCAGGACCAGCATGAGAGCCGATCCGCGCGTACGGCCAGCGGTGTGCCCCTCATGAAGTGGCCTGACACCAAAGCGACAGGTGGCCAAAGCGGGCCAAGTGGCGGTGCTCGGGGCGAACTCCCTGATAGCGGTGCCCGGCGTGGGCGGGATTCCCTCACCATCTTGACGTCGGCGCCCACGACCGGGCCCCGGCCGTCGTCGACGCCGCCGCCCGGCTCGCCCGGGACACCGGCAGCCCGTTGGAGGTCGTCCACGTCCAGCGGACCGCGGTGGTCGAGGAGCAGGCCGCCGACACCGAGACCCCCGAGCAGGCCCGCACCGCCGTCACCGCCCATCTGGACCGCCTCGCCGCCCAAGGCGTCACCGCCACCGGGCAGATCCTCTCCAGCGTCGGCGACCACGCCGCGGCCGCACGCGTCCTGGCCCGGCAGCCGACGACGTCCACGCGCGCACCATCACCGTCGGGCGCTCGCCCCGCGGCCCCTCGTCCAGTTCGCCGACGGCAGTTTCACCACCGCGCTCAGCCACAGCGCCACCTGCGCGGTGGTCCTCGTCGACCCCCACTCCGAGTCCGCACCCCGGCACCTGACCGAGGCGGCACTGGCGGAGTCGCGCGAGAGCGGCTCCTGAGCCGACGTGAGGGCGGCCGTACCCGGCGCCAGTTCCCCGTTCGTGGGCGCGGCCCGCCGTTCCGCGCGGCGGGCCGCTTCCGCCCCGGCCCTCGTACGCGCCCTCGCGGGTGATCTCTTCATCCGGCGGCCGGGATCCGGTCCTGATCCCTGAGCCCGCCGAAATCCGTTACCTCTGCGGGGACATGACGCACGAACAGCGTCCCCGGTCGCGGCGGCAGGCGGCGCGGACTGTCCCACAGTCGGCTTAACTAACGTGTCGGCGACCCAAACGATCTCCAGCGTTAGTAAGGTACCCCCATGAGTTCTCCAGCCTCCTCCGGCGACCGCGACAAGGTCGTCTCCAAGCTGCCAGGCCGGCTACGGCAGGACCTGAAGGTCAGAGCCGCCCAGCACGGCATCGAGATCCAGGCCGCCGTCGAACAGGGCATCAGGGACTGGTGTGCGCTCGCCTCGGCCACCGAACCCGTCGACACCGCAGGCGCCGACTCCTTCTCCACCTTCCTCCCGCCCGGGCAGTGGGAGACGTTCCGGAAGGTGGCGGCGGACCGCAGCGTCTCCCTCATCCAGGGGCTCGCCCAGTCCGTCACGTTGTGGCTCGACTCCAACCCCGCGCCCGACGTCGAGCGTCCCAGCGTCACCCGCCGCATCATCGTCTGCAACCAGAAGGGCGGGGTGGGCAAGACCGCCATCACGGCCGGCGTCGGCGAGGCGCTCGCCGAGTCCCAGAACGCCCTGCACGCCGTGCGCGTGGCGAAGGCGCTCGCCAAGGCACTGCGGGCCAGCGACACCCAGGGCGACGCCGAGGAGGCCGCGGACGAACCCCTGGAGATCGAGAACCTTCCCGGCCTGGGCATGCGTGTCCTGCTCGTGGACTTCGACCCCCAGTGCCACCTCACCAACCAGCTCGGCGCCGCTCCCCTGCCGATGAACGGTGACAGCCTCACCAACCACATGGCGGGCGACCCCAAGGGCGACCTGCGCGACCTCGTCGTGCCCATCGCCGAGGAGACGTTCGGCGACCGTCTGCACCTGCTGCCCGCCTGCAACGACGCCTTCCTCCTGGACGTGCGGCTGTCCGCCGTACGGGCCCGCGAGGCCGCGCTGGAGCGGGCGCTCGCCCCGCTGGAGTCGGACTACGACGTCATCATCGTCGACTGCCCGCCCAGCCTCGGCCTCAGCATGGACGCCGCCGCCTACTACGGCAGGCGCCGCGACGGCGAGAAGACCGGTCAGTCCGGTGCGCTCATCGTCGTGCAGGCCGAGGACAGTTCGGCCGACGCCTACGAACTGCTCACCACGCAGATCGACGACCTGCGCGACGACCTCCAGATCGACATCGACTACCTCGGTATCGTCGTCAACCTCTACGACTCGCGCCGCGGTTACATCGCCACCTCCTCGCTGCAGGGCTGGGTCGACATAAAGGATCCGAGGGTCGTGGGGTTGATCGGCGACCTCAAGGAACAGAAGGAAGCGGTCCGCATGAAGCAGCCCCTGCTGTCCTACGCCCCCAAGTCGCAGCAGGCCATCGGGATGCGCGCACTGGCCCGGGAGATCTCATGAGCAAGGCCGACCAGCTGGGCGCCGGACGTTTCGGCGGCGCCCGGCCCGTCAGCGCACGCCGGCAGGCCGTGGCCGCCGCGACCGGTGTGCCGACCGACGGCGTGGCTCCGCCCAGCGAGCTGCCCGTCGACCGGATCAGCCCCAACCCCGACAACCCCCGCTCGCAGCTGGGCGATCTGACCGACCTCGCGGGCAGCTTGAAGACCCACGGCCAGAAGCAGGCCGTCACGGTCATGAACCGCGACGCCTACCTGGCGGCCAACCCGGACCGTGCGGGCGACCTCGAGCCGAACACCACCCACGTGGTCATCGACGGCAGCAGCCGCCTCGCCGCCGCCCGCGAGGCCGGCCTGGCCACCGTCAAGGTCATGGTGAGCGACGAACAGGGCAGCACGTCGGAGGAACTCCTCGAATCCGCGCTGGTCGCCAACATCCACCGGCAGGACCTCGCGGAACTCGACGAGGCCCGCGCCCTGCAACGGCTGCTCGCCATCCACGGCAGCCAGACGGCTCTGGCCAAGCGGCTGCACCGCTCCCAGGGTTGGGTGTCGCAGCGGCTGGCGCTGCTCACCCTCACCCCCGAACTCCAGGAGCGGATCGGCCAGGAGCCCATCGACCTGCTGCGCGCCGTCGGGAACAAGCCGGCCGAGCAGCAGATGGCGGCGCTGGAAGCGCTCAAGGCCGAACGCGCCCGCAAGGAGGCGGAGAAGGCGGTCCGCAAGGCCGCTCGCCAACCGGAACCGGCGGCGGCCGACCCCGGCCCGGCCGAGGACGGCGAAGCGGCCGGATCCGGTGCCGGACAGGCCACCGAGGCCGCGGCGCCGACGGTGCGCGACGAACCGCCGACGGTACCGGTCCAGGCACCTCCGCCCCAGGCGGACACCGCCGACCCGGTGCGGACGCCGTCGGCCCAGGTGGACTCCGCCGATCCGGTCCAGGCGCCGCCGACGTCGGCGGACACCGCCGGTGCGGGTCGGGAAGCGGTCGCGCCCGAGGCGTCGCCCGCAGTGTCGGCCCCGGTGCCGTCGAAGCCCGCCCCGCCGATCGCCCCACCGCGCACGGCCGCCGCCCCCTCCGGCGGCACCCCGTCGACGGCCGCCAACGGCAAACCCGCCCGGACGCTGCCGTACGACGAGCCCGGGTCCCTCGCGATGCTGCTGGACCGGAAGATCGAGAGCGACGACACGTTCTTCGACCTCATCGACTTCCTGAGCGTCAGGGCACTCCAGCGCGACCCCGCCCGGCTGGGCGAACTCGCGCAGCGCCTCGTCGACCAGGCCACCGCTCAGGTCGACTGAACCGGTGGGCCGGCCGAGGCGGGTGGGGGGGGGGGGGGGGGGGGGGGGGGGGGGGGAGGGGGGGGGGGGGGGGGGGGGGGGGGGGGGGGAGGGGGGGGGAGGGGGTA
>NZ_JBVIIT010000047.1:23416-31315 GCF_055569615.1 Streptomyces sp. NPDC031379
CTACTAAGTCTGTGCGCCGTGCTGATGGCCCTCCTGGTGCGCCGGTGGCGGCACGGGGGGGGGGGGGGGGGGGGTGGGGGGGGGTGGGCTTCCCCCCCCCCCCCCCCCCACCGTGGGGCGGGTGGCGTTCGGCCCCCGGGGGACGGGGCCGCCGCGCCACGCGTGGTCCGAGGAGGTCGGGTGTTCCCGATCGTCCGGTCGCCGGTCGCCTTTGCCGAGATCCGGCACGACCCGGATCACGTGCGAACCGAACACCTCCACTCTCGCGGCGCACGGCTGCCGGCGCCATGGGGCACACCCCACGATCGGCACGGGCACAGGCTCAGGATGTCCCTACACCTGGGATGCGAACGGCAGGGCCGGGCAGGCGCCGGGAACGGACCGCACACTCAGCGGGACGGCGACCAGGTGTGCAGCAGGGCGGCGATCCGCGCGGCGGTGCAGGCGGGGTCGCGCAGGAGGTCGCGCAGGGCGAGCGCGTCCTCGCGGGTCGGCTTGACCGGGATGCCTGAGGCTTCCAGGTACATCACGCCCGTCGCCGCGGCCACGGCCATGTTGGAGCGCTCCAGCCAGCGGCAGCGGCCGAGGACGTGCACCAGGGCGGCGGCTCGGGCGTAGGGGCCGTCGTAGACGGGCTGGTCGAGGAGTTCGGCCCGGTGGCAGGCGACGGCCGCCACCGGTACGCCGTAGTCCTCGGGTGCGGGATCGCCCGCGCCCGCGAGTTCCGCGACCTGAAGGATCCAGGGGACGTCGATGTGCAGCTCCATCAGGCGGCGTGCGCCCCGGTGGAACGCTGTCCGGCGTCTTCCGCCTCGTCGAAGACGGCCTGGTGCTCGTCGAGAAAGCGGCGCGCCGCGTCCAGACCGCGCCGGCGCATGCCGTCGGCGTCGTCCCGCACCAGCGAGGCGATGTAGTCGCCCAGGCTCAGCCCACGGTCCTTGGCGCGGGCCCTGGCCAGCTCCGCGATGTCGTCGTCGACACGCGCGCCCAACTGTGTCTTCCCCATGACCCGATGGTAACAGACGTTACCAAGCCCTGGACGGGTGCCGGCGCCGGCCGCGGGCCTCAGCGCCGCCACCGCACTCGTCCCGCTGTCCCATGCCGCCCCGCCGCGCCCCCGCGCCCCGCACCGGGAGCACACCTCGCGGGCGTATGCCCATGCCTGCCATATGGACATGTCTTCTGCCCGGGTGCGGATACATTGCACACTCCAGGTGTCTCAATCCATCCAGGGCAGGCGGAACATGGGCGCACGACAGGAGCACACGGGCCGGCGGCTGGGGCTGACGAGCCTCACGGTCGCGGCGAGCGGCCTGCTCGCCTTGCTGATCGGTGTCGCGTTCGCCGTCCTGCTGTGGGCGATCTCCGACGCGAACAGCTCCGTCTCGGCCCGACGCGCCTCCCGGTCGGCCCTCGTCGAAGCCGGCACCATGGAGCAGCTGCTCCTCGAGCTGGAGACAGGACAGCGCGGATATGTGATCACCGAGCGGGAGGAGTTCCTCCAGCCGTGGCGGGCGGCACGCAAGGCGTTGCCCGCGGAGGCGCGACGGTTCACCGAGAGCGCCACCTCCCCGGAACAGCGGCGCACCGCCGAGCAGATCACGCGCGGCCTCGAGTCCTTCCTGAACGACTACTCGGTCCCGCTGGTCGCGATGGTCCGGCGAGGCGATCCCGCCGCGTCCGGCCTGAAGGAGACGGCCGAGGGCAAAGAGCGCGTCGACGCCCTGCGGGCCCGGTTCAACAACTACATGACGGACGAACGCGCCCAGCTCGCGGAGCGCACGGACGCGGCGGGCACCAACAGCCGCCAGGCGGTGCTGGCCGCCGCTGTGGGACTCGCGGCGTCGACCGCTCTCGTGGCCGTCTTCACGGTGCTCCAGCACCGTGCGGTCGTACGGCCGGTGCGCGGGGCGGCGGCCGCGGCGGAGGAACTCGCGGGCGGTGACCTGAGTGTGCGGATGCCGCCCAGCAGGGTGGCGGAGATCGGGGCGCTGGGCACCTCCTTCAACACCATGGCGGCCTCCCTCCAGGACAGCCGCAGACGCATCATGGAAAGTACCGAGGCCGTACACCGGCGTACGGCCCGTGACCTGCACGACGGGGCTCAGCAGCGTCTGGTGAGCCTGATGATCGGGCTTCGGCTCGCGCGGGAGCTGACACCCGACACGGAGACGTCCGCGATCGATCTGCTGGATCAGTCGATCGACAACGCGCAGACGGCGATCAACGAGCTGAGGGAACTCGCCTCGGGTATCTACCCGCTCGTGCTGACGGTGAAGGGGCTGGTGGCAGCGGTGCAGGATCTGGCGTCCCGGTGCCCGGTGCCCACCGTCGTCGACAGCAGGGACGAGCGGCGGATCTCCTCCACCGTCGAGTCGAACGCGTACTTCGTCGTGGCCGAGGCCGTGACGAACGCCGTCAAGCACGCCCAGGCGTCCCGGATCGACGTCACCCTCGAATTCGGGGACGTGCTGCGGATCGAGGTCGCGGACGACGGGGTCGGCGGCGTCGGCAAGGCCACCGCCGGCAGCGGGATGACCGGGCTGGCGGACCGGGTGGCGGCCTTCGACGGGAAGCTGGCCATCGACTCCCCGGCCGGCGGCGGCACCACCATCCTGATCCAGATACCGATACCGGCCTGAACCGGAAGACACGTATGCCGAACCCGCTGCCGCACCGTGAACGGGCCGGTCGGAGCGGGACGACCGCCGTGACCGTGGTGCCGGTGCCGGGCGTGTGACGTGCCTTCAGCGTGCCGTCCAGGGCCGCGGCCCGCTCGGTCAGGGCGGCCGGCGCCGCCAGGTCCGCCGCCCCGACGGGCGGCGCCCCGTCGTCCACGACGGTCACCACGAGGCTCACCCCGAGGTCGGCGCTCACCCGGACGCGGCCGGCGCGGCCGTTCTCCACGGCTCGTTCGACGGCCTCCGCGACGAGGAGACACAGGTGCGCCTCGACCAGCCGGGGCAGCCGTCCGACCAGGGTGCCCGAGACGGTCATCGGCACCGGGCAGCGCTGGGCGAGGGCGGCGAGCGCCGCGCGAAGTCCTCCGGCGCGCAGGGCTCCGGGGCTCAGGGCGTCGGTGACCTCCCGGACGCCGGCCAGGGCCTCCTCGGTGGCGCGGGCCGTGTCGTGGAGCAGGTCGATCGCCGGCGCGGGGGCCGGGCCCGGTTCCTGCCGTGCGAGGCGCAGGCCGAGCAGCGCTCGCACCAAGCGTTCCTGCACCCCGTGCTGGAGGGTCCGGGCGTACTGGTGCTGCCGTTCCGCCTGCCGGTGCGCGACGAGCCGGAACGGCGGCGGGACAGCCGCACCAGGGTCCACTCGACCGGAAGAAGCGAGCCGTCGGCCCGGGTGAGCGTGCCCTGGCCGCGCACGGAACCGGTCCGCCCGGCTGGTTCCGGCCTCTCGGAGGCGGTCGCCGGGCGGCCGTCGGCGCCCAGCAGTGCGGACGGACGGCCGTGTCCCATCGTCTCGGCAGCCGCGGGGTTCGCGCAGCGCACCGAGTGGTCGGCGTCCACGGCCCAGACCGGCTGTCGTACGACGTCAAGGACGCCTGCCAGTTCATCGGCGATCGACGTCATCGTGCCCTTCCTTCCCCCTGAGGACCGGCACCTCCGCGCCGTCGGAGAGCGGCGCCGGTACGACTCTCACAGCCGGGCCGGTTCGGCGCATCCGTCACTGGAGACCGCGCTGCGAAGGGGACGGCCCGGGTGCCGCCGGGCGGGACGGGCTCGCGCCCGCCTACTCGCCGTGGCCGCCGGTCACCGGTCACCGGGACGACGCGTCGTGATTCCCGGCCGCGCCGGCGGAACCCGTGTCGAGCCGTCGGCGTTCGACGTCCGACAGCCCGCCCCAGATTCCGTACGTCTCCCCGTGCTTCAGGGCCGTGGCCGCGCAGATGTCGGCGACCTCGCACCGGGCGCAGATGCGGCGGGCCCGCTCCTCCCGGTCGTGGCGCGCCCGGCCCCGCTCCCTCGGCGGGGAGAAGAAGGTGGAGCTGCTCATTCCGCGGCAGGCGGCGCGTTGCTGCCACTGCCAGTCGCTGAGGAGGGGCCGTAGATCGCTTCGCATCGTCTTCCTTCCGGTAAGGGGTGTGTGACGGTCCTTCGGGAGACACGTCCCGGCAACTGCTCACGCGTGCCGCGCCGACGGCGGACACGTCACTCCGCCAGCTGGACCAGCTCGTCCCAGTCCACCCCGTCCAGCTCGGTCCCGCGCGGCACCATGGCGTAGGTTTCGGCGAGCCACGTCGCGACCGGTTCGGCGGGGATCTCGAAGAGCGCCGTATGGGCGCCGCCGATCCGCGCACAGAAGGAGGACGGCTCGCCGTCGAGGTCGTACACCGGCCAGAGCACCACATCGCCCTCGCCCGCACGGGAGGTCATGCCGTCGGCCAGCAGCTCCCGGCAGAAGGCCCAGCGCACCGGCCGCAGGCCGTCGGTGTCGAAGACCAGGGTGACGGCGAGCGGGTCATGGGTGTCGTAGGAGATCTCGCAGTTCAGGGTGAGGGCGAGTTCCGAGGTCACCCAGTGTGTGATCTGCAGTGAGAGGTGGCACTTCTTCATGGTCGCCTCCTTGGGACCCGGCCGGTCGACCGGCCGGGAAACGTGGCGTGGTTGTCGTGCTCCTGCGGTCCTGCCGCGCGGCTGCCGGACGGTGCGTCACCCCGGCCGGGGCTCGGCTCAGTCGATCGCGCGGAGGGTGCGGGGGTGCCGCCGTGCGGCGGTGAACGCCTCGACCGCGCCGGTGGCCATCAGTACGGAGCCGCCGACGTCGGCCAGCTGCCCCGGGGACGAGAAGGGGAAGGCGGTCACGAACAGACCCGCCGAGACGATGACCGCGTTCAGTAGGTCGTCGTGGACGAAGACATGACTCACCGAGGACGAGGTGGCGCAGACGGCCATGGTGAGTCCCCGCAGCAGCCAGCCGCAGCCGGTCCAGAGCCCGAGCAGGAACACCGTGTCGGCCCGGCCGTGGCAGAGGACCGCGCCGAGCAACAGGGCGGCGAGGCCTCCGGCGGACGACAGCCGGCGGGCCGCCGCCGACGCCTTCGACTCGTGGACCGACAGCAGTTGCAGGACTCCCTGGACGGCCATGTGCACCCCGAGGAGCGCCCCGGCCGCCGTCGCCGTACGGACGTGCGCGACGATCAGCGTGCCCCCGACGGTGGCCGAGGCCAGTGAACCGGCCACCGTCGCCCCCCGGGTGAGGGCACCGCCCGGACCGGCGACCACCCGGACGCCGGGGCGGCCCAGGGGGTGACGGTCCTCGTCCCTGAGGGTTTCCAGCTGTGCCATGCCCAGTTCCCGTTCGTCAGGAGTCGCCGGGAAGCCCCCGGATCCAAGCGCTAGTCTCGAAAGCGGGCCGCACCGGGGTCTGTCGTGTACTCCCTCGCCCTTCCTGGGGGATCCCCCACACCTGTGTAGGGCCCACCCCACACCCGCGGCGGGCATCGGCGTGTGACGTGCGGCGGTGTGCTCGCGCCGCACTGAACCGTGCCGCCCGGATCCGAGGGCGGCACATGTGCAGACGTGGGGTCGTCCCCACACCGTCCGCTCCTCGTCACGCTGTTGTCATGTATGCGCGACGGCGCAGGCTAGGATTCCGCCATGAGCCAACCACTGCGGGCGGTGCTCGGAGAAGACCAGCCGATCGTACGCGAGGGCATCGCGACCATCCTGGGCAAGGCGGGCATCGACGTGGTCGCGTCAGTCGACAACGCGGTGGATCTCGTCCGCGCCGCCGAGGAGCACCGGCCCGACGTGGTGATCACCGACATCCGGATGCCGCCGGCCCTGGAGGCCGACGGCCTGGACGCCGTGCGGAAGATCCGCGCGGCGCGGCCGGAGACCGCGGTGATCGTCCTCTCGCAGTTCCTCGACGCCTCCTACGCGCTCGACCTGGTCGGGGACGATCCGAGCGGGGTGGGCTACCTGTTGAAGGAGAAGGTGGCCAGTCCCCAGATCCTCACCGACGCCGTCGAGCGGGTCGTGGCCCGCGACTCGGCCCTCGACCCGGACGTGATCTCGGCGCTGCTGGGACGCAAGCGTCCCGAGGACCCGCTGGCGGCGCTGACGCCGAAGGAGCGGGAGGTGCTGGCCCTGATGGCCGAGGGTCATTCCAACACGGGGATCTCCGAGAAGCTGTTCGTGAGCGTCGCCGCCGTGGAACGGCACGTGACCGGCATCTTCATGAAGCTGGGGCTCAGCCAGTCGGCTTCCGGGCAGCACCGGCGGGTGCTGGCGGTGCTGCGTTACCTCGGGCAGTAGCGGGGCGGCCGGGGCTCACCGCCCGGGCACCACAGGCCGGGCCGTCAGGACGCGGAGGGGGCGAACAGGCCCCGCAGGTCGGCGTCGAACAGCTTGTCCTTGGCCACGAAGGACTCGATTCCCGCTCCGCGCAGTTCCTCCTGCGACCAGAACGACTTGTCGGTGGAGGTCAGCACGATCCGCGGGGGGTTGTCCTCCTCGGTCAGCCGACGGGCCACGCTCAGTCCGTCCAGGTCGGGCAGGTGCAGGTCGAGCAGCAGTCCGTCGGGGCGGTGTGCCCGCACCGCGGCCAGGGCCGAGGCGCCGTCCCGGGACTCCGCCACGACACGCAGGCCCCGTGCCGTCAGCAGCGTCGTGGCGATGCGGCGGAACCCGGGGTCGTCGTCGACGACGACGATGTTGATGCACATGGACTCAGCATGCCCAACGGTCCGACGGCTGGACCATAGGGGGAGCCCTACGGTTTGTGTATCACTCACGCAGGGGGCTCTCCGTACGTGCCCGCGTGTCCCGGCCGGTGCACAACCCGTTCTCCCGTGGCCAGGCGCCCAGCCACCTCACGCCCCCAGCAGGCTCTTCCGGAGTGTCTCGCTGGCCCGCCTCGGCGGCCGCGTGCCGCAGGACGCCCTGGAACCACCGGCGGTGCTCCGCGACGCAGCGGCGCACCGGGTGCTCGGGGTCGGGGTGTTCGGCGGCGGCGTTCAGGAAACCCGTTCTCGTAGAACAGCCGGGCCGCTGTGCCCAGCAGCCGGTCCCGCGGATGCGTGTGGTGGGGGGCGCCCGACGTCATGGCAGCAGAGTACGGACAGAGCCCGGGAAGGAACCGGGTCCGGGGTCGTCCTGCGCCGGGCGCACGCCGTGGAACGGGCTTCAGTACGTGGTCACGAGGGGCTTCGTCTCGTCGACGACGTAGGTGGAGAGCATCATCGTCGTCACCGTGCCGACGTTGCGGGCGTTGTGGATGGCGCCGTTCGGGATGAAGAACGGATCGCCCGTGCGCAGCCTGAGCGGCGGCCTGTCGTCGAACTCCATCAGCACGTCGCCGCGGATGATGTAGCCGACCTCGACGCCGGGGTGGCTGTGCCGGCCCGACTCCTTGTGCCGCGGGATCTGCACGAGCGTCTGCACGGCTTCCCAGCCCTCGGCGGGCGAGGGGTGCTCCTGGAGCAGGGTGCGTGTGACGCCCGCGGTCGGATCGGGGTCCACCGGATGGTGGGCAGGAACGTGCCCGGCGGGCTCCGCCGCCGCGGCGGTGGACGCCAGGGCGGCGGCACCGAGCGTGCCGGCCGCCGCGGCGCCGCTCGTACGGAGCAGACGGCGTCGGTTGATCATCGCGTGTGTCCTCCTCGTGGGGGGGGGCGGTCGGAGCCGCACAGGTAGAACGATCGTTCTTGCTGTGAGGCAATCACACCTTTCGCAACACACACAAGGGTGAAAGTCGGCCAACGCAGACACGTATGTCTCTGTGCGTGAGGAACATATGGGCACCTGCCGGTACTGCTCGGGGGAGGCAGTATGTGCCGGTCAGGGCGGCGACGGGGGGGGGGGGGGGGGGGGGGGGGGGGGGGGGGGGGGGGGGGGGGGGGAGAAAGAACCACGCCAACCCCAAAGCCCACCCAGCGCGAGTAAACCA
>NZ_JBVIIT010000048.1:0-28628 GCF_055569615.1 Streptomyces sp. NPDC031379
CCCCCCCCCCCCCCCCCCCCCCCCCCCCCCCCCCCCCCCCCCCCCCCCCCCCCCCCCCCCCCCCCCCCCCCCCCCCCCCCCCCCCCCCCCCGGGCCCGTACAGTCGTGGTCACCATGACGACCGTAGGCATACCGGCGGGCTGGCCCGCGACCGAGGAAGAAGCCCGCGCCGTGCAGGACGAACTGCGCGGGCGGGTGGTGCTCGACGAGCCCGGCCCCCCGCCCGGGACGGGCCGTGTCACCGGCGTCGACGTGGCCTACGACGACGGTCTCGACCTGGTCGCCGCGGCGGCCGTCGTCCTCGACGCCGCCACCCTGGAGGTCGTGGCCGAGGCGACTGCCGTCGGCCGGGTCTCCTTCCCGTACGTGCCCGGACTCCTCGCCTTCCGTGAGATCCCCACCGTGCGGGCCGCCCTGGACGCCCTGCCGTGTCCGCCGGGTCTGGTGGTGTGCGACGGCTACGGCCTCGCCCATCCGCGCCGCTTCGGTCTCGCGAGCCATCTGGGCGTCCTCACGGACCTGCCGACCATCGGCGTCGCGAAGAACCCGTTCACCTTCGGCTACGAGGACCCGGCCCCGGCGCGGGGCGGTTCCGCGCCGCTGCTCGCGGGGAGCGAGGAGGTCGGGCGCGCGCTGCGCACCCGGGACGGTGTCAAGCCGGTCTTCGTCTCGGTCGGCCACCGGGTGAGCCTGGACAACGCCCTGGCGCACACCCTGGCGCTGAGCCCGCGGTACCGGCTGCCGGAGACGACCCGCAGGGCGGACGCCCTGTGCCGCCGGGCACTTCGCGAGGCGGCACGGGGCAGGGCCGGCCGGGTGATTCAGGACGCGACGACGCGCCAGGCGCCGACCTCCTGATACGCCGAGTCGTGGACGGCCGAACCGTCGCCGGGCTCGAGGGCGTAATGGCGCAGGTTGCCGCCCCAGTAGCGCAGGATGCGCCCCAGCTCACCCGCCCGGTCCTGCGCCACCGCGCCCTCGTCCACGGTCACCTCGAGCACGAACTTCACGTCGTCTCCGCCTCCTTGAACTCCTGCGGGCCAGGCTTCCATCGTCTCATTCAAGTGCTTGTTGGCACTTTTGGCGCTCTTCGGCCATGGGCCGCACGATGACCTCGGACGACTGCGGGGTCTCTCTACGGAAGTCTCAAATCGCGCAAGCAGGCGGGGCCGCGCGGGGCGGCGGGACCGCCGACGCCCTGCTAGCGGGTCGCCGCCACCCGGAAGCCGATCCCGGCGGCGCGCAGCCGCTCGGTCAGGGCGTCGCCCATCGCCTGTGCCGTGGTGACCTGCCCGGCCGTCGGCGGGAGGTCGTCGAAGGCCAGGCTCAGGGCCGCCTCGGCGAACATCTTCGCCGTCTCGTCGTAGCCCGGGTCGCCGCCCGCGACCTCCGTGAACACGCGCCGGCCGCCGCCCTCGCCGACGAAGCGCACCGTGAACCAGCTGTTCGCCCGCTTCTGCGCGCTCGGCCCGTCCCCCGGCTTGAGCCGGTCCGACAGCCAGCGCCGCGCGGGCGGCAGCTGGGCGGCGGCCACCGCCGTGCCGACGGCGGCGATCCCGCCGAGGGCGACCGGAAGGTGCTTCACCGCGGCGTAGTGGCGGTAGCGGAAGTCGGGGCCGTACCGCTCCAGCGCCCGCGCCGAACGGCGCACGATCTGCGGGTCGATGGTCGGCAGCGGCAGCGCCCACGCGCCGACCTCCCTGGCGAACCTCGGCGTGCCCGTCGGCGCGGCCACCCGGCGCCCCATCAGGCGCGGCTCGTGCCGGCTCCTCTCCCGCGCGGCGGCCAGCATCCGCCGGCCGCGGGCGGCCTGGTTCAGCGCCGAGGCGAGGGTGCCGCCGGAGAAGGCCGCGTCGGCGGTCACGTAACCGTCCACGGTCAGCGGCACGCCCTCCGGCAGCTGCCGCACCGTGAAGTACACGCCCAGATCGTGGGGTACGGAGTCGAAACCGCAGGCGTGCACCAGGCGCGCGCCCGTCTCGCGCGCGCGTGCGTCGTGCCGGACGTACATCAGGTCCACGAACTCCGGTTCACCGGTGAGGTCCAGGTAGTCGGCACCGGTGTCCGCGCAGGCGGCGACCAGTTCCTCGCCGTACAGGACGTACGGCCCCACGGTCGTGGCCACCACGCGCGCGTGCTCGGCGAGGGCGCGCAGGGTGGCCGGTTCGTCCACGTCCGCCCGCAGGGCGCCGATGTCCGCGCCGCCGGGCAGCCGCTCGCGCAGCCGCTCCAGTCTCCGCTCGTCCCGGCCCGCGACCGCCCAGCGCAGCCCCTTCGGCGCGTGCGCGGCGAGATACTCCGCGGTGAGCGTGCCGACGAAGCCCGTCGCTCCGAAGAGCACGAGGTCATAGGGACGGTCCGTCCTGTTTAGCCTGCTCATGACACCCCTTGGTCGTGCAGCCCGCGCCGCTGTCGGTGGCTGAGGCTAGCGTGAGGGGGGTGCGCACTCCGCGACCGGCCCGGACGCGGTGGAGCGGCACCCGGGAACGCCCCGAGGTCCCTCACTCTCCCGGGTGATCATCCGTACTCCGGGCACTTGGCTAAGCGCTTGCTCGTTGAGGTCTTGTGTCCGGTGGAACGTGTTCCTAGCATCACCGGTGTTACATCAGTTGTGTCACACACGCTTGGGGGCTGGACGCATGACGACGGCAGGGACGCCGACCACGCCGGGCACCGGCCCGCTCGCCGGCGTGCGGGTGGTGGAGCTGGCCGGTATCGGGCCCGGCCCGTTCGCCGCCATGCTCCTGGCCGACCTGGGCGCGGACGTGGTCCGGGTGGACCGGCCGGACGGCCCGGGACTCGCGATCGACCCCGCCTACGACGTCACCAACCGCAACAAGCGCTCGGTGGTGGTCGACCTGAAGGCGCCGGACGGCCCCGCCCGCGTCCTGGACCTCGCCGAACGGGCCGACGTCCTCATCGAGGGCTACCGCCCCGGCGTCGCCGAGCGGCTCGGCATCGGCCCCGGGGAGTGCCACGCCCGCAACCCCCGGCTGGTCTACGGCCGGATGACCGGCTGGGGCCAGGACGGGCCGCTCGCCCCCCGCGCCGGCCACGACGTGGCCTACATCGCCCTCACCGGCACACTCGGCATGATCGGCCGCCCGGACGAGCCCCCGGCCGTCCCCGCCAACCTGCTCGGCGACTACGCGGGCGGCTCCCTCTACCTGGTCGTCGGCGTCCTCGCCGCCCTGCACCACGCGCGCGCGACCGGCACCGGACAGGTCGTCGACGCCGCCATCGTCGACGGCACCGCCCACCTGTCCGCGATGATCCACGGCATGCTGGCCGCCGGCGGCTGGCAGGACCGGCGCGCCGCCAACCTCCTGGACGGCGGCTGCCCCTACTACGGCACCTACCAGACCGCGGACGGCGGCCACATGGCGGTCGGCGCCCTGGAGGCCCGGTTCTACGAGGAGTTCCTGCGCCTGCTCGGCCTGGACGACCTGGCACCGGCCCACAAGGACTGGACCCGCTGGGGCGAGCTGCGCGACCGTGTCGCCGCCCGCTTCAGGACCCGCACCCGGGACGAGTGGACGGCTGTCTTCGAGGGCTCCGACGCCTGTGTGGCCCCCGTGCTGTCCCTGCGCGAGGCCCCGCACCACCCGCATCTGGCCGCCCGCGGCACCTTCACCGACCACGGCGGCATCACCCAGCCCGCCCCCGCCCCCCGCTTCTCCGCGACCCCGACCGCCGTGCGCACCGGCCCGGCCCGGCCGGGCGCCGACACCGAGACGGTGGCGCGGGACTGGGGCATACCTGACCTCGTGAACGACGACCTCGTGGCCGACGGCGACTGACCCGGCCCCCGACGACCCCCGCCCTCGGCGACCGACTCCCGCTCGGCCCGCCCTCCCGAAAGGCACACCAGTGAGCACCGAAGCGTACGTGTACGACGCGATCCGCACCCCGCGCGGCCGCGGCAAGGCGAACGGCGCCCTGCACGGCACGAAGCCCATCGACCTGGTCGTCGGCCTCATCCATGAGATCCGCGACCGCTTCCCCGGCCTCGACCCGGCCGCGATCGACGACATCGTGCTCGGTGTCGTCGGCCCCGTCGGCGACCAGGGCTCGGACATCGCCCGGATCGCCGCGGTCGCCGCCGGACTGCCGGACACGGTCGCGGGCGTGCAGGAGAACCGCTTCTGTGCCTCCGGCCTGGAGGCCGTCAACATGGCCGCCGCCAAGGTCCGTTCGGGCTGGGAGGACCTGGTCCTCGCGGGTGGTGTCGAGTCCATGTCCCGCGTCCCGATGGCCTCCGACGGCGGCGCCTGGTTCAACGACCCGATGACCAACCTCGCCGTCAACTTCGTCCCCCAGGGCATCGGCGCCGACCTCATCGCCACCATCGAGGGCTTCTCCCGCCGTGACGTGGACGAGTACGCGGCCCTGTCGCAGGAGCGCGCCGCCACCGCCTGGAAGGAGGGCCGCTTCGACCGCTCCGTCGTCCCCGTCAAGGACCGCAGCGGCCTCGTCGTCCTGGACCACGACGAGCACCCGCGGCCCGGCACCACCGCCGACTCGCTCGCGAAGCTCAAGCCGTCGTTCGCGGACATCGGCGAGCTGGGCGGCTTCGACGCCGTGGCGCTGCAGAAGTACCACTGGGTGGAGAAGATCGACCACGTCCACCACGCGGGCAACTCCTCCGGCATCGTGGACGGCGCCTCGCTCGTCGCGATCGGGTCCAAGGAGGTCGGCGAGCGCTACGGCCTCACCCCGCGCGCGCGGATCGTCTCCGCGGCCGTCTCCGGATCCGAACCGACCATCATGCTCACCGGCCCGGCACCCGCCACCCGCAAGGCCCTCGCCAAGGCCGGCCTCACCATCGACGACATCGACCTGGTCGAGATCAACGAGGCGTTCGCCGCGGTCGTGCTGCGCTTCGTGAAGGACATGGGCCTGTCGCTGGACAAGGTCAACGTCAACGGCGGCGCCATCGCCCTCGGCCACCCGCTCGGCGCGACCGGCGCCATGATCCTCGGTTCGCTCGTCGACGAACTCGAGCGCCAGGACAAGCGGTACGGCCTCGCCACGCTGTGCGTGGGCGGCGGCATGGGCATCGCCACGATCATCGAGCGCATCTGAACTCCCCGCGGAAACAAGCGACTTCAACGGAGACGACTGTCATGACCGAGAGCACCACCATCCGCTGGGAGCAGGACGACACCGGTGTCGTCACCCTCGTCCTGGACGACCCCAACCAGTCCGCGAACACCATGAACCAGGCGTTCCGCGACTCCCTCGCCGCGATCACCGACCGGCTGGAGGCCGAGCGGGACTCCATCCGCGGCGTCATCTTCACCTCGGCGAAGAAGACCTTCTTCGCGGGCGGCGACCTGCGCGACCTGATCCGGGTCACGCCCGGGACCGCGCAGGAGCTGTTCGACGGCGGCCTCGCCATCAAGCGCAACCTGCGCCGCATCGAGACCCTCGGCAAGCCGGTCGTCGCGGCGATCAACGGCGCGGCCCTCGGCGGCGGCTTCGAACTGGCCCTCGCCTGCCACCACCGGGTGGCCCTCGACACCTCCGGCACCAAGATCGGCTGCCCCGAGGTCACCCTCGGCCTGCTGCCCGGCGGCGGCGGAGTCGTCCGCACCGTCCGGCTGCTGGGCATCGCGGACGCCCTGCTGAAGGTGCTCCTCCAGGGCCAGCAGTACAACGCGCGGCGCGCCCAGGACAACGGCCTCGTCCACGAGGTCGCCGGCACGCCGGAGGAACTGCTCGCCAAGGCCCGCGCCTTCATCGACGCCAACCCCGACTCCCAGCAGCCCTGGGACAAGCCCGGCTACCGGATCCCCGGCGGCACCCCGGCCACCCCGAAGTTCGCCGCCAACCTGCCCGCCTTCCCGGCGAGCCTGCGCAAGCAGACGAACGGCGCCCCGTACCCGGCCCCGCGCAACATCCTCGCCGCGGCCGTCGAGGGCTCCCAGGTCGACTTCGAGACCGCCCAGGTCATCGAGGCGCGCTACTTCGTGGAGCTGGCCGCCGGCCAGACGTCGAAGAACATGATCCAGGCGTTCTTCTTCGACCTCCAGGCGGTCAACTCCGGCGCCAACCGGCCGAGGGGCGTCGAGCCCCGCCAGGTCCGCAAGGTCGCCGTCCTCGGCGCCGGCATGATGGGCGCCGGCATCGCGTACTCCTGCGCCCGCGCGGGCATCGACGTCGTCCTGAAGGACGTCTCCCTGGAGTCGGCCGTCAAGGGCAAGGGCTACTCCGAGAAGCTGTGCGCCAAGGCCGTCGCCAAGGGCCGTACCAGCCAGGAGAAGGCCGACGCGCTGCTCGCCCGCATCACCCCGACCGCCGAGGCGGCCGACCTCGCGGGCTGCGACGCGGTCATCGAGGCGGTCTTCGAGGACACGACCCTCAAGCACAAGGTGTTCCAGGAGATCGAGTCCGTCGTCGCCCCGGACGCGCTGCTGTGCTCCAACACCTCCACGCTGCCCATCACCACGCTCGCCGAGGGCGTGGAGCGCCGGACCGACTTCATCGGACTGCACTTCTTCTCGCCCGTCGACAAGATGCCGCTGGTCGAGATCATCAAGGGCGAGCGCACCGGGGACGAGGCCCTCGCCCGGGCCTTCGACCTGGTCCGGCAGATCAACAAGACGCCGATCGTCGTCAACGACTCGCGCGGCTTCTTCACCTCCCGGGTGATCGGCCACTTCATCAACGAGGGCGTCGCCATGGTCGGCGAGGGCGTCGAGCCCGCCTCCGTGGAGCAGGCGGCGGCGCAGGCCGGCTACCCCGCCAAGGTGCTCTCCCTCATGGACGAGCTGACGCTGACCCTCCCGCGCAAGATCCGGGGCGAGACCAGGCGGGCCGTGGAGGAGGCGGGCGGCACCTGGACCGCGCACCC
Source organism: Streptomyces sp. NPDC031379 (assembly GCF_055569615.1). Lineage (NCBI taxonomy): Bacteria > Bacillati > Actinomycetota > Actinomycetes > Kitasatosporales > Streptomycetaceae > Streptomyces > Streptomyces sp. NPDC031379. Next base: position 6,857 of record NZ_JBVIIT010000048.1, read on the forward strand.
GGCGGAGGCGATCATCGACCGCATGGTCGACGAGTTCGGCCGCACCGGCCGCAGCGGCGGCGCCGGCTTCTACGACTACGCGGAGGACGGCAAGCGCGCCGGGCTCTGGCCGGGACTGCGCGAGCACTTCACCAGGCCCGGACACGAGATCCCGTTCCGGGACATGCAGGAGCGCATGCTCTTCGCCGAGGCGCTCGACACCGTACGCCTCCTCGAGGAGGGCGTGCTGACCTCCGTCGCCGACGCCAACATCGGCTCGATCTTCGGCATCGGCTTCCCGGGCTGGACCGGCGGCGTGCTCCAGTACATCAACGGCTACGAGGGCGGTCTGCCCGGATTCGTGGCACGCGCACGTGAACTCGCCGAGCGCTACGGCGAGCGCTTCACCCCGCCCGCGCTGCTCGTCGAGAAGGCGGAGAAGGGGGAGCCGTTCAGCGACTCAGCCCGCTCCTGACCCGGTGAGCCACTCGCTCAGCTCTTCCCGCAGCGAACGCTGGAAGGTGGTCAGCAGCGCCTGCACCACCAGGGGGTGCATGTGCGCCGACAGGGACTTCACGTCCCGGGCGTCACGCTCCGCCACCTCGCCACGGAAGAGCTGGGAGAGTTCGTGAGCCGCGGCGCGCGAGTGCTCCACGAGCACCTTGCGCGCCGCGAGGATCGCCTCCTGCGACAGCGGTACGTCGAGGAGCTGGACGCCGAGCCGGAGCAGCCCGGCATCCACCTGGAACATGTCGCCGCCCTCCGGCACGACGACGTTCATCGCCGCCAGCCGCTCCACGTCCTCCTCGCCCAGCGGCCGCCCCGCCCGCCGCTCGAGTTCCCGGCGCGACACCGTCTCCACCGCGTCCGGCGCCCAGGAAGCGACCACCGCGCGGTGGATGGCCAGGTCCTGCGGGGTGAGGTCCGGCGGCAGCTGCCGCAGGTACCGCTCGATCGCCGCCAGGGTCATGCCCTGCTGCTGCAACTCCTCGATGAGGGCCAGCCGCGCCACATGGCCGGCCCCGTACCGGCCCACCCGGCGCGGACCGATCACCGGCGGCGGGAGCAGCCCCTTGCTGCCGTAGAAGCGGACGGTGCGGACCGTGACGCCCGACCGGGCGGCCAGCTCGTCGATGGTGAGCGTCTCCTCGGCATCGGTCGTCATGCAGAGCAGTATCGCTGTCTCACCAGTGGTGTGAAACCCGCGAAGGTCGTGTGAGAAGTGCCGCTGTGTGACGTGGACCATCGCATGGAAAGTGATCCTCCTGGGAAGCTGCTGCCTTGGTCTGTACCGCGACACAAGGGTGGTGCGGGCCAGGACCTGCACGAACCCCGGACCCATGAGGTCCGGGCGCACCAGGAAGTGGAACCACCCGTGAGCAAGGAAGCCGTGGAATCGGCACAGGCCACCACCCACCCCGAGGTGGCCCGGACGCCCGCGGACGCGGGCGACGCCGGCTACAGCAAGGACCTCAAGGCCCGCCACGTCAACATGATCGCCATCGGTGGCGCCATCGGCACCGGACTCTTCCTGGGCGCCGGCGGCCGCCTGCACAACGCGGGCCCGGCGCTCGCCCTGGCCTACCTGGTCTGCGGCGTCTTCGCCTTCTTCGTGGTCCGCGCCCTCGGCGAGCTGGTCCTGTACCGCCCGTCCTCCGGCTCCTTCGTGAGCTACGCGCGCGAGTTCCTCGGCGAGAAGGGCGCCTACGTCGCCGGCTGGATGTACTTCCTGAACTGGTCGACCACCGGCATCGCCGACATCACCGCGATCGCGCTGTACACGCACTACTGGAGCATGTTCACCTCCATCCCCCAGTGGGTGCTGGCGCTGGTCGCCCTCGCGGTGGTCCTCGCCGTGAACCTGATCTCGGTGAAGATCTTCGGCGAGATGGAGTTCTGGTTCGCGATCATCAAGGTCGCCACCCTGGTGAGCTTCATGTTCGTCGGCATCTTCCTCCTCGCCACCCAGCACGACGTCGACGGCACCAAGCCGGGCCTGAGCGTCATCACCGACCACGGCGGCGTCCTCCCGCACGGGGTGATGCCGGTCGTCCTGGTCATGCAGGGCGTGATCTTCGCGTACGCCGCCCTGGAGCTGGTCGGCGTCGCGGCCGGCGAGACCGCCGAGCCGGAGAAGATCGTCCCGCGTGCGGTCAACTCGATCATGTGGCGCGTGGGCCTGTTCTACGTCGGCTCCGTCGTCCTGCTCGCCCTGCTGCTGCCGGGCTCGGTGTACTCCGCCGACCAGAGCCCCTTCGTGACCGTGCTGTCCAAGATCGGTGTCCCGGCGGCCGGCGACGTGATGAACCTGGTCGTGCTGACCGCCGCCATGTCCTCGCTGAACTCGGGCCTGTACTCCACCGGCCGCATCCTGCGCTCGATGGCGATGGCCGGCTCGGCGCCGAAGTTCACCGCCCGCATGAACCGCAGCCAGGTCCCCTACGGCGGCATCCTGCTGACCTGCGCGGTCTGCGTGCTCGGTGTCGGCCTGAACTTCCTGGTGCCCAGCCAGGCCTTCGAGATCGTGCTGAACGTCGCCTCCCTCGGCATCATCAGCACCTGGGTGATCATCATGCTCTGCCACCTGATCTTCGTCCGCCGCGCCCGCGCGGGCCTGGTGACCCGGCCGCACTTCCAGCTGAAGTTCAGCCCGGTCACCGAGATCGCCACGATCGCCTTCCTGCTGGTCTGCCTCGGCATGATGTGGAACGACCCCGAGGTCGGCCGCAAGACCCTGCTCCTCATCCCGGTGATCGCCGTCATGCTGGTCGCCGGCTGGTTCGGCGTCCGCCGCCGGGTCTCCCGGAACTCCGACCAGGAACTGGCGAACCTCACGAAGTGACCGCCCCGGGGGCCACCGCCGTCGGTGGCCCCCGCGGCGCCCGGCACGGCGAGGGCGTACGGCCACGGGGAGAGCGGCGGATGGCCGGGCGGACCGACGTGCCGGTGCCGGGCGGAGCGGGCGTGGCCCCGATCGTCCCCGCCCCCGAACTGCCCCCGGTCGACCTCGTCGGCCCGGACGGCCGCCGCCCGTCCCGGTACGCCACCGGTGACGACGTCGGCCGCGTGTGCGAACGGCTTGTGGTACGGGATCCGCCGTCCTGGTCGTCCAGGTCCGTGGGGGCGGCACGCCGGTCTCGCGCAGGACCGGCCTTCCTGTCCGCCGCCGCGCTGACCACCCCCGAGCGGACCGTGCGGCGCATCGCCGAACGAGGCCGGGCTGAGAACAGTGCTCCACGGCCGGCTCCACGGTGAGCCGCCCGAGCGAGGCGTCCGGTACGGGGCGATCGCCGGAGCCCGTGTGTGCACCGGCCCGGCCTCCCGCGGGGACGCGACAGGCCGGGACCAGCTGCTGCGACGGGCGGCCCGACCGGGTCGGTGACCCGGCCGGCTCAGTGCCCGTGGACGTCGTTCGTGGCCTCGATCTTCTTCCACGACGTCGGCTGCGCGACGGCCGTGGCGGTCTTCGCCAGGGACCGTGCCGCGGGCGCGGCCGGCTTCGACGGCTGGAACAGCCACGTGTCGAACAGCGCGGCCAGCGGCTTGCCGGACACCTGCTCGGCGTACTTCTGGAAGTCGGCCACCGAGGCGTTGCCGTACGCGTGCTTCTGCGGCCAGCCCTTCAGGATCGCGAAGAACGCGTCGTCGCCGATCTCGTTGCGCAGCGCCTGGATGGCCAGCGCGCCACGGTCGTAGACGGCGATGTCGAACTGGTTGTCCGGACCCGGGTCGCCGGGCGCGACCGTCCAGAACGCGTCGTCGGCCGGGTGCGAGGCGTACACGTAGTCGGCGAGTTCCTGCGCGGTGCCCTCGCCCTCGTGCTCCGACCACAGCCACTGTGCGTACCGCGCGAAGCCCTCGTTGACCCAGATGTCCTTCCAGCCCTTCACCGACACGTCGTCGCCGTACCACTGGTGGGCCAGCTCGTGCACGACCACCGAGGTGTTGGAGCCGTTCGCGAACTGCCTCGGGCTGTAGTACACACGGGTCTGCGTCTCCAGCGCGTAACCGGTGGTGGTGTTCGGCACGTACCCGCCGGCCGTGGAGAACGGATACGGCCCGAACCAGCCGCTCAGCCAGTCGACGATCTCCCCGGTGCGTTCCACGCTCGCCCGCGCGGCCCCGTCGTTGTCGCCGAGGTCCTTGCTGTAGGCGTTGATGACGGGCACGCCGCCGTCGGAGGTGCTCGTGGTGATGTCGAACCTGCCGAGCGCGAGCGTGGCCAGATAGGTCGCCTGCGGCTTGTTCTGCCGCCAGTTGTAGCGGGTCCAGCCCAGCTTCGAGCTGGTGGACTGCAGCGTCCCGTTGGAGATGGCCTGGGTGCCGTCGGGCACGGCCACCGACACGTCGTAGGTCGCCTTGTCACGCGGGTGGTCGTTGCTCGGGAACCACCACCAGGCCGCCTCCGGCTCGTTGGCGGCCACGCCGCCGTCGGGCGTGCGGTGCCAGGAGGTGAAGCCGTAGGCGCTCTTCGTCGACGGCACCCCGCTGTAGCGGACGACCACCGTGACCGGTGTGCCCTTGGCGAGCGGCGTCTTCGGGGTGACGACCAGTTCGTGCTGGCCGGAGGTCGCGAAGGCCGCCTTGGCTCCGTTGACCCGCACCTCGCTGACGTCCAGCAGGAAGTCCAGGTCGAAGCGGGACAGATCCTGCGTGGTCCTCGCCAGGATCGTCGCCGTGCCCTGCAGCTCGTCCGTCTTCGGCTGGTACTGCAGCCTCAGGTCGTAGTGCGAGACGTCATAGCCGCCGTTGCCGTAGTTCGGGTAGTAGGGGTCGCCGATGCCCGGCGCGCCGGGGGAGTCGCTCGCGGCCGATGCCGGGATCGCCAGCAGGAGGGAGGCCGCCGCGAGTGCGCCCGGCGCGATGATTCTGCGGTGCACGTCAGCTCCAAGTCGTCAGGACCGTCAGTCCGTTCGGAGAAGTCTGTTCGGAGCCTATTCAGTCCCTGGGGCCCCTGACCTGTCCATGGCCCCTCCTGTCACACGATCGCCATTCGGCCGTCACGAGCGCCGACTGTCACTCAGCTGCCCCCTTTTGTGCGGGAGTTGACCGGAGTACCGTCCGCGCATGCCGACACGCACGCGCTTCACGATCTGGAGAACGCTCGCCGCAGCGGCCGTCACCACCCTGACGGCGCTCTTCCTCACCCCGGTCGCCGCACACGCCGCACCCCCGCGCGAGAGCCGGCCCGTCTACTCCTACGCCGACGCCGTCCGTGAGTCCGTGTGGGTGGACACCGGCCTCGACGAGGACGGGGACGGCAGGACCGACCGCGTCGCCGCCGACATCGTCCGGCCCGCCGAACCGGCCCGGCAGGGCCGCAAGGTGCCGGTCATCATGGACGCCAGCCCGTACTACTCCTGCTGCGGGCGCGGCAACGAGAGCCAGAAGAAGACGTACGACGCGAACGGCCACGTCGTCCAGATGCCGCTGTTCTACGACAACTACTTCGTGCCGCGCGGCTACGCCTTCGTCGGCGTCGACCTCACGGGCACCAACCGCTCCGACGGCTGCGTCGACGTGGGCGGCCGCTCCGACATCCGGTCTGCGAAGGCCGTCGTCGACTGGCTGAACGGCCGCGCGAAAGCGTACTCCAGCCGCACCGGGGGCACAGCGGTCAAGGCCGGCTGGACCAACGGCCGCACCGGCATGATCGGCAAGAGCTGGGACGGCACGATCGCCAACGGCGTCGCCGCCACCGGCGTCAAGGGACTGAGGACCATCGTCCCGATCAGCGCCATCTCCTCCTGGTACGACTACTACTTCGCGCAAGGTGCCCCGCTCTACGACGGCGGCCCCGACGAGCTGGCCGGCTATGTCGAGAGCGACGACGCGCAGGCCCACTGCGCGGCCGTACGGAAGAAACTCGCCGACGGCAGCCCGCGCACCGGCGACTGGACCCCGCTGTGGACCGAACGGGACTACGTCAAGGACGCGGCCAAGGTGCGCGCCAGCGTGTTCGTCGTGCACGGCATGCAGGACCTCAACGTCCGCACCAAGCACTTCGGCCAGTGGTGGGACGCCCTCGCCCGGAACGGCGTCGAGCGGAAGATCTGGCTGTCCCAGACCGGGCACGTCGACCCCTTCGACTACCGGCGCGGCGCCTGGGTCGACACCCTGCACCGCTGGTTCGACCATGAACTCCTCGGCTACGACAACGGCATCGACCGCGAGCCGACGGCCGACGTCGAACGCCACCCCGACCAGTGGGTCACGTCCCGGGCCTGGCCGCCGCACGGCACCCGCGCCACCACCCTGCACCCCGCCCGCGGCCCCCGGGCCGGCGTCGGCACGCTCGGCCTGCGGCCGGCCGGCGGCACCGAGACCTTCACCGACGACCCGAAGCTGAGCGAAACCGACTGGGCCGCCCACCTCACCATGTCCACACCGGAGAAGGCCGGCTTCCTGACGGCACCGCTCACCCGGGACCTGCGCCTGTCCGGTTCCTCCAGGGTGACGGTCACCGCGACACCGACGACCGCCTCGGCCCACCTGTCCGCCGTCCTGGTGGACCTCGGCCCGGACACCATCCGCGACTACGCCGACCGGGCCGAGGGCATCACCACCCTCACCGACCGCACCTGCTGGGGCGAGAGCACGGCCGGGGACAGCGCCTGCTTCAAGGAGACCAGGGCGAAGACGGCCGCCGTCGACCACACGGTGGTCAGCCGCGGCTGGGCCGACCTCGGCCACCACGCCTCCCTCGGCAAGGGCGTCCCGCTCGTCCCGGGCAAGGCGTACACGATCACGCTCGACCTCGCGGCCACCGACCACGTCGTCCCCCGGGGGCACCGGCTGGCCCTGATCGTCGCCGGCACGGACAAGGACCTCATCGACCCGCCGTCCACCAGGCCGGCCCTCACCGTGTCCCTGTCCCGCACCAGCGCGAGTCTCCCGCTGGTGGGCGGGGCGGCGGCCTTCGCCCGGGCCACCGCCGGCAGCGTCGCCACGGACCCGGTGCCGGGCGGCCTCCAGGGGGTGCGCGCACCGCGCTCGGCCGCAGAGCACATCCCGGGGTAGCCGCCGCGCGGATTGCGGACCGCCCACCGGGCGCGGGGCGGTGCCGGGCCGCTCGCGCGGTGCCCCGCGCCCCCGCCGGAGCCGCGGTGCCCCGGGGGTCACCGCACCTCGCGGGTCAGGCGGCCGGAAACGCCAGTCCGGCCGCCTCCCGCGCGCATCCCCAGGCCACCGTGATCCCGGCCCCGCCGTGGCCGTAGTTGTGCACCAGTACGCGGCCGCCCGGCAGCAGTTCGCGGTCCAGTCGTACCGCGTCCCGGGCCGGCCGCAGGCCCACCCGGTGGGCGAGTACGCGCGCCCCGGCGATCTCGGGCCGGACCTCCGCGCAGCGGGCCACGATCGCCGCGGCGGTGTCCGGATCCGGCTCCAGGGACCAGTCGTCCTCCTCGGCCGTACCGCCGAGGAGCAGGACACCGGGCTGCGGGATGAAGTACGCCGACTTGGCGGAGGAGTGGTCCACGCAGGTGAACCAGGTCGAGACTCCCGGGTTCTCCACCACGACCAGCTGCCCGCGCACCGGACGCACCCCGGGGTCCGGCACCAGCGAGCGGGCCCCGAGCCCGGTGCAGTTCACCACCACCGCGGCGGGCACGGCGGCCAGGTCGGTCACCTCCCGCTCCTCCACCGTCCCTCCCGCCCGCACCAGTCGCTCCCGCAGCCACGCCAGATGCGCCGGCATGTCGATCACCGGCAGCCGGGCCGCCAGCCCGTCGGCCACCGCCCGCAGCCCCCGCACCCGGCCCGCCCACTCACCCAGTTCGTCCAGCCGGGTCCCCTGATGTACGCCGTCGACCAGGCGTACGCCCGTCTCCTCGGCCCGCGCCGCCAGCTCCTCGTACACCGCGAGGGTCTCCAGCGCCCAGGCACCGACCAGCGGCTCCGGTTCGATGCGGTACGGCCACCACAGGCCGCCGGCGACCGCCGAGGTCGTGCGGCCGGCGGGCTCCCGCGCCCACACCCGGACCCGCCGCCCGGACTCGGCCAGCACCACGGCCGTGGTCAGTCCGGCGACCCCGCTCCCGGCCACGATCACGTCGTCACCCGGCTCCCTGTCCACGCGAGGACGATAGGCCCTGACCGGCCGAATATGTCATGCCGCGCTCACATCCGTCCCGGTGTGGGGATACTCACAGCATGTCTGCCGCATACGCGACCTTCGGCCTGGCACCGGCGATGCGCGCCGGTGACGTCCTGGCCGACGGCGGCTACCGGATCCACCGCGACTTCGTGGACTTCGTCGTGGACGGCCGCCCGCTGCTGTTCCGGCTCTCCGACCTGGACGCAGTCTCGCCGCTCGCCTCGGACGTCCCGCCCGCCATCTTCACCGCCCAGGTGCGCGCCCTGTTGCTGGAGGCCGAACCGCCGCTGCCGGACGGCCGGTTCGTCATCTACGGCTGCCCCGAGTGCGAGGACCTGGGCTGCGGGGCGGTCACCGCCGTCATCGAGCGGGCCGGCGAGGACTACATCTGGCGGGACTTCGCCTGGCAGACGGACGACACCGCCGACCTGGAACGCAACGGCTATCACGGCATAGGGCCGTTCCGCTTCCACGGCTCCGAGTACCGCACGGCCCTGGCCGCGCTGCTCGACGGCGCCGACGGCCCGCCCGCGCCCCGCCGCAGGGTCCTGCTGATCGGCGCCCGGGTCGCCGTCCTCGCCCGGCTGGCCGCCGCGCTGCGCACCATCGGGATCGGCGCCGACATCACCCAGGACGCCCGCGAGGTGCCCGCCGAGGAACTGCGCGGCTACGGCGCCGTCGCCTTCGGCCGCGCTATCGGCGAGGCGGAACGGGCGGCCGTACTGGGGGCGTTCGACCGTGCCGGGGTCGTGGTGGCGCGCGTGGACGGCCTGGCCCCGATCGTGCCGCTGCTCGTCGCCCAGATCGAGCACGCCCTGGACCGCAGCCCGCTGTCGCAGCGCCGGCTGACCGGCCTGACCGCCGGGGACGGCACCGCGGAGGTCGAGGTGACCTTCCCGTGCCGGGTGCGCGTCACCGCGTACCGTCTCGACCGGTTCCACCGCTCCCACAGCCAGGACGTGTTCGACGGCACCCTGGAGTCCGGCCGGCACCGCATCGCCCTGGACCCCAGAGCCGTCAGGGGGGACGCGTACCTCGTCGCCCGGACCGCGCAGGGCGTACTCGCGGCGCCGGTGACCCGGCAGGATTCCGGCTGAGACACGGGCGTGCGGCCCATTAGGATCGGCCTTCTGATGACTGCCACCCTCGTCGCCAAGAACCTCGCCGCCGGGCACGGCGACCGCTCCCTCTTCTCCGGTCTCGACCTCGTCGTCGCGCCCGGAGACGTGATCGGGCTGGTCGGCTCCAACGGTGCGGGCAAGTCCACGCTGCTGCGCCTGCTCGCCGGGCTGGCCGCACCCGAGCAGGGTGAGCTGCGGCTGTCCCCGCCGGCCGCGACCGTCGGCCATCTGCCGCAGGAGCCCGAGCGCAGGCCGGGGGAGACCGTCCGGGCGTTCCTGGCCCGCCGTACCGGCGTCACCGAGGCACAGCGCGTGATGGACGAGGCCACCCAGGCGCTGGTCGACGGCGCGCCCGGCGCCGACGACGCCTACGCGACCGCGCTGGAACGCTGGCTCGGTCTCGGCGGCGCCGACCTGGAGGAGCGCGCCGAGGAGGTCGCCGACTCCCTCGGCCTCGCCGTGGACCTGGACCAGCCGATGACCTCGCTGTCCGGCGGCCAGGCGGCCCGCGCCGGCCTCGCCTCCCTCCTGCTGTCCCGCTACGACGTCTTCCTGCTCGACGAGCCCACCAACGACCTCGACCTCGACGGCCTGGAGCGGCTGGAACGCTTCGTCACCGGCCTGCGCGCGGGCACGGTCGTCGTCAGCCACGACCGCGAGTTCCTCACCCGCACCGTCACCAAGGTCCTCGAACTCGACCTCGCCCAGCGGCAGATCAACCTCTACGGCGGCGGCTACGCGGCCTACCTCGAGGAGCGCGAGGTGTCCCGCCGGCACGCCCGCGAGGACTACGAGGAGTACGAGGGCAAGAAGAACGCCCTCGAGGAGCGGGGCCGGACGCAGCGTTCCTGGATGGACAAGGGCGTGAAGAACGCCCGGCGCAAGGCCGGCAATGACAACGACAAGATCGGCCGCAAGTTCCGCAGCGAGGCCAGCGAGAAGCAGGCCGCCAAGGCCCGGCAGACCCAGCGCATGATCGAGCGCCTGGAGGTGGTCGAGGAGCCCCGCAAGGAGTGGGAGCTGCGCATGGAGATCGCGTCCGCCCCGCGCTCCGGCGCCGTGGTCGCGACCCTGCGGGACGCCGAGGTCCGGCGCGGCGGGTTCACCTTCGGCCCGGTGTCGCTGCAGATCGACTGGGCGGACCGGGTCGCGGTCACCGGAGCCAACGGCGCCGGCAAATCCACCCTGCTCGGGGCGCTGCTGGGCCGCGTCCCGCTCGACTCCGGGCACGCCGCCCTCGGCTCGGGCGTCCTGGTCGGCGAGGTCGACCAGGCCCGGGGACTCTTCCACGGCCCGGAGACGCTGCTCGACGCCTTCAGCGCGGCCGTCCCCGACATCGAGCCCGTCGACGTCCGCACCCTGCTCGCCAAGTTCGGCCTGAAGTCCGACCACGTCCTGCGCCCGGCCGCGACCCTCTCCCCGGGCGAGCGCACCCGTGCCGCCCTCGCGCTGCTCCAGGGCCGGGGCGTCAACCTCCTCGTGCTGGACGAGCCGACGAACCACCTCGACCTGCCGGCCATCGAACAACTGGAGTCGGCCCTCGACGCCTACGACGGCACGCTGCTCCTGGTCACCCACGACCGGCGCATGCTGGACGCCGTCCGGGTGACCCGGCGCCTGGAGGTGGCGGACGGCAAGGTGACCGAGCGCTAGAGCGGATCCCGGCCGAGCGCCAGGCCGGTCGTGTGGTGATCCACAGCGGCGTGCCGTCGAGGGGCCGCCCGAAGGACCCCCCGCAGCGCAGCGCCTCGGCGCCGGTCAGGGGGCCGGTCCGCCGATCGGACGGTCTCTGGGCCCGGGTTCGCGAGAGCGACGGCACGGGGCCGGAGCCGAGCGGCTCCGGCCCCGTCCGGTCAGCGCTTCTTCGGGTCCAGCAGGCCCGCCCGGCGCAGCGCGTCGGCCATCGCGCTGTTGGCCGGAGCCGGGGCCTGCCGTCCGCCCCGGTCGCCGCCGCCACGGCCCTGCCGCTGCCCCTGGCCGCCCTGCCGCTGTCCTTGGCCGCCCTGGCGCTGCTGGGGCGGCCGGGCGCCGCCGCGCTGCTGCCGGCCGCCGCCCTGCCCCTGCGGGGCGGCCTCGTCGTCCAGGCGCAGGGTCAGCGCGATCCGCTTGCGCGGGATGTCCACGTCGAGGACCTTCACCTTGACGATGTCACCCGGCTTCACGACATCCCGCGGGTCCTTGACGAACGTCTTCGACATCGCCGAGACGTGCACCAGGCCGTCCTGGTGGACGCCGATGTCCACGAACGCGCCGAACGCCGCCACGTTCGTCACCACGCCCTCCAGGACCATCCCGGAGGACAGGTCGGAGATCTTCTCGACGCCCTCCTTGAAGGTGGCCGTCTTGAAGGCGGGTCGCGGGTCGCGGCCCGGCTTCTCCAGTTCCCTGAGGATGTCGGTGACGGTCGGCAGACCGAAGGTGTCGTCCACGAAGTCGGCGGGCCGCAGCGAGCGCAGCACGCCGGTGTTGCCGATGAGGGAGGCCACCTCCTGACCCGCGGTCTTCACCATCCGGCGCACCACCGGGTAGGCCTCCGGGTGCACGCTGGAGGCGTCCAGCGGGTCGCCGCCGCGGATGCGCAGGAAGCCGGCGCACTGCTCGTACGCCTTGGGGCCGAGCCGCGCCACCTTCTTCAGCTCGGTGCGGGAGGTGAACGGCCCGTTCTGGTCCCGGTGCGCGACGATGTTCTCGGCGAGGCCGGCGGAGATGCCCGACACCCGCGAGAGGAGCGGCACGGACGCGGTGTTGACGTCCACGCCGACGCCGTTCACACAGTCCTCGACGACCGCGTCCAGCGAGCGGGACAGCTTCACCTCGGACAGGTCGTGCTGGTACTGGCCGACCCCGATCGACTTCGGGTCGATCTTCACCAGCTCGGCCAGCGGGTCCTGCAGACGCCGGGCGATGGAGACCGCGCCGCGCAGCGAGACGTCCATGCCGGGCAGCTCCTGCGAGGCGTACTGGGACGCCGAGTACACGGACGCGCCCGCCTCGGACACCATGACCTTGGTGAGCTTCAGCTCCGGGTGCCGGGTGATGAGGTCACCGGCGAGCTTGTCGGTCTCCCGGGACGCCGTGCCGTTGCCGATCGCGACCAGCTCGACGGCGTGCTCCTTCGCCAGCCGCGCCAGCTTGGCGATCGCCTCGTCCCACTTGTTGGCCGGGACGTGCGGGTGGATCACGTCCGTGGCGACGGCCTTGCCGGTCGCGTCGACCACGGCGACCTTCACGCCCGTACGGAAGCCGGGGTCCAGGCCCAGCGTCGCGCGCGTGCCGGCCGGCGCGGCCAGCAGCAGGTCCCGCAGGTTCGCGGCGAAGACGTTCACCGCCTCGTCCTCGGCGGCCGTGCGCAGCCGCAGCCGGAGGTCGAGGCCCAGGTGGACGAGGATGCGGGTGCGCCAGGCCCAGCGGACCGTGTCCTTCAGCCACTTGTCGGCGGAGCGGCCCCGGTCGGCGATCCCGAACCGCGAGGCGACGATCCCCTCGTACGAGGACGGTCCCTCGACCTGCTCCTCCGGCTCCAGGACGAGGTCCAGGACCTCTTCCTTCTCACCGCGCAGCATCGCCAGGATCCGGTGCGACGGCAGCTCGGTGAACGGCTCCGCGAAGTCGAAGTAGTCGGCGAACTTGGCGCCCGCCTCCTCCTTGCCCTCCCGCACCTTCGCGGCCAGCCGCCCGCGCACCCACATGCGCTCGCGCAGTTCGCCGATCAGGTCGGCGTCCTCCGAGAACCGCTCGGTCAGGATCGCCCGCGCGCCCTCCAGCGCGGCCTGCGGATCGGCGACGCCCTTGTCCGCGTCCACGAACGCGGCCGCGGCCGCGGCGGGCTCGACCGTCGGGTCACCCAGCAGTCCCTCCGCGAGCGGCTCCAGGCCCGCCTCGCGCGCGATCTGCGCCTTGGTGCGCCGCTTGGGCTTGTAGGGCAGGTAGACGTCCTCCAGGCGCGCCTTCGTCTCGGCGCCCCTGATCTGCGCCTCCAGTTCCGCGGTGAGCTTGCCCTGCTCGCGCACCGACTCCAGGATCGCGGTCCGCCGCTCCTCCAGCTCCCGCAGATAGCGCAGCCGCTCCTCGATGGTGCGCAGCTGCGCGTCGTCGAGCGTCTCGGTCGCTTCCTTGCGGTAGCGGGCGATGAAGGGCACCGTCGAACCGCCGTCGAGCAGTTCCACCGCGGCCCTCACCTGCCGCTCCCGTACGCCGAGTTCCTCGGCGATCCTGCCTTCGATGGACCCTACTTCGATGGACCCGGGTGTCGTCACGATCCCGTACCGCCTTCTCCACTGAGGTTGCGCGGCAATTGTGGCAGGTGACACCGGCAAACCGGGGATCAGGGCGGCGCGCGGCGGGCCGCCGGACCAGAAATCCGGCGGGCCGCCGGGCCGGAACTCAGGCCCGGCTCCCGCGGGCGGAGGACGAAGCCCCGCCGAACAGGCGGGCCAGCGCCCGGAAGGGCAGCGTGACCACCGTGGCGATGGCGCCGCCGATCTGCCGCAGTACGTCTGCGATGGCACGGAACACGAAACCGTCTCCTTTCCACCCGGCCCAGGTGACCGGGCGGACAGCGGGTACCTCCGCGGAGCACGACGGAACCCCGTGTGGCAGAAAAGGTGGGAAACGCGTCGTTGCGGCCATGCCCGGGTCCGCCAAGAATCGAGGTCATGGCGCAGCGAACCCTTCTGCTCGTCGTCTTCGACGGCGTCCAGAGCCTCGATGTCACCGGCCCCCTGGAAGTGTTCACCGGTGCCGAGAAGCGCACCCCGGGCTCCTACCGCATCCGTACGGCGTCCCTGGACGGCGGCCCGGTGCGCGCCTCCAGCGGGCTGACCCTCGTACCGGACGGCTCCCTGGCGGACGCGGCCGGTCCGCACACCCTGGTGGTTCCCGGCGGCGACGGCACCCGCAGCCCCGACCCGCGTCTGGTGGAGTGGCTGCGGGTCCACGGCCCGCGTGCCCGGCGCCTGGTCTCCGTCTGCACCGGATCCCTCCTGCTCGCCCGTGCCGGGCTGCTGGACGGCCGCCGGGCCACGACGCACTGGGCGTTCTGCGAGAAGCTCGCCCGGGACCACCCCGCCGTCCGGGTCGACCCCGACCCGATCTTCGTACGGGACGGGAACGTGGCCACCTCGGCCGGCGTCACCGCGGGCATCGATCTCGCCCTCGCGCTGGTCGAGGAGGACCTGGGCCGGGACGCCGCGCTGACCGTCGCCCGCCATCTGGTGGTGTTCCTGCGCCGGCCCGGGAACCAGGCCCAGTTCAGCGCCCAGCTCGCCGCCCAGACGGCCCGGCGCGAACCCCTCCGGGACGTCCAGCAGTGGATCACCGAGCACCCGGACGGTGATCTCGGCGTCGAGGCGCTGGCCGCCCGCGCCGCCCTGTCGCCGCGCCACTTCGCCCGTGCCTTCCAGGCCGAGACCGGGATGACGCCCGGCCGCTATGTCGACCGGGTCCGCCTCGAGCACGCCCGCCGCCTGCTGGAGGACACCGCGGACGGCATCGAGGAGATCTCCCGCGCCAGCGGCTACGGCACCCCCGAGGCCATGCGCCGCGCGTTCGTCAGAGCGCTCGGCACCTCGCCCATGGAATACCGCAGACGCTTCCACCCCACATCCGCCCGCTGAATCCGGCATCCGCCCGCTGATAGGGGCATCCGCCCGCTGAGCTGAAAGGGATCTCCATGCAGATCGCCATGGTCGTCTACGACCGCTTCACCGCCCTGGACGTCGTGGGCCCCTACGAGGTCCTCAGCCGTCTGCCGGGCGCACAGGTCGATTTCGTCGCCGAGCGGCCCGGCCCCGTGCGCACGGACACGGGTTTTCTCGCCGTCACGGCCGACAAGGCGCTGGACGAGGTGGCGCGCCCCGACCTCGTCGTGGTCGCCGGAGGCCCCGGCACCGCCGCCCAGATGGAGAACCCGGCCCTGCTGGAGTGGCTGCGCGTCGCCGACGCGGCGAGCACCTGGACCACCTCGGTCTGCTCGGGCTCGCTGCTGCTCGCCGCCGCGGGCCTGCTGAGGGGCCGGCGCGCCACCAGCCATTGGGGTGCCCTGGACGTGCTGACCGACTTCGGCGCCGAACCGTCGGACGAGCGGGTCGTCACCGACGGCAAGTACGTCACCGCGGCCGGCGTTTCGGCCGGCATCGACATGGGGCTCGCGCTGGCCGGCGTCCTCGCGGGTGACGAACATGCCCAGGCGATCCAGCTGTTGATCGAGTACGACCCGCAGCCGCCCTACGACGCCGGCTCGCCGCGGAAGGCTCCCGCGCGCGTCGTGGAGGAGTTCCACACCCGGTTCAGCCTGACGTAGACACGCTCCACGTGAAGCGCGGCTGCCTGCGCTCCAGGAACGCGGCGACCCCCTCCGCGGTGTCGCCGCCCCCGCGCGCCTGCTCCGCCCAGTGCCCGTCCCGGTCGGTCCGGCCGTTCGCGAACTCCTTCGCGGCGGCCTGGGTGAGCTGCGAGCGGGACGCCAGGATGCGGGTCAACTCGGCGACCCGCTTGTCCAGTTCGCCCTCGGGCAGCACCTCGTCCACGAGCCCGGTGCGCAGGGCGCGCGCGGCGTCGATCAACTCGGCCGTGAACAACAGGTACTTGGCGGTGGCCGGTCCCACCAGCGACACCAGCCGCCGGGTCGAGGAGGCGGGGTAGACGATGCCCAGCCGTGCCGGTGTCACCCCGAACAGCGCGCCCTCCTCCGCCAGCCGAAGATCGCAGGCCGCCGCGAGCTGCGCCCCGCCGCCCACGCAGTGCCCGCGCACCGCGGCGAGGGTCGGCTTCGGGAACGCGGCCAGGGCCTCCTCGGCCGCCACCGCGAGCCCCTGCGCCTCCTGGGGCGACCCCTGGAGCGTCGAGATGTCCGCGCCCGCGCAGAAGGTCCCGCCCTCTCCGGTCAGCACCAGCGCCCGGACGCCCGGGTCGCGCGCGAACCGGGCCAGCAGCGGCGGCAGCGCCCGCCACATCGCGGCCGTCATGGCGTTGCGCTTGGCCGGGTGGCGGATCACGACGGTCGCGACGGAGTCGACGACCTGGTGCGACAACTGGGGCTCCATGCGCCGGATGTTATCCGCCGCACCGTGCACCTGATCGAGAGGCCGGGGGAGAGTTACGACACCCTGCACAAAGGGGACAAAAGGGAGAGGGGCTGGCAAAGGGGGGGCCCGAGGAGGCTGGGATGGTCAAGCTCGGCACACGCCGGAGCAGGGCGGCGAAGCTGCGGCGCGGGTTCGGCCGGCTCACGGCACTCGGCGTGCTCCTCGTACTCGCCGGGCTCGTCGGGCTGGTCTACACCGCGGTCGCCACGCTGACCTCGATGCTCCTGTTCGGCTGGCTGCTGCTGATCGGCGGGATCGTCGGGCTGCTGCAGGCGATCCAGGCGCGCGGCACCCAGTTCTTCTGGCTCGGCGTCGTCGTCGCCGCCCTGAACATCGCGGCCGGCATCGTCGTCGTCCTCAAGCCCCACGCGACCGCCACGGCGCTCAGCATGTTCGCCGCGTTGCTGTTCCTCACCGCCGGCTTCTTCCGGCTGGCCGGCAGCCTGGTGGTGCGCGGCCCCCACTTCGGCTGGACCCTCCTGCTCGGCGCCTTCGACCTGCTCCTGGGCGTGCTGGTCCTCGCGGCCTGGCCGAGCAGCAGCCAGTACGTCATCGGCGCCTTCTTCTCGCTCGCCCTGCTCTTCGACGGCCTCGGCCTGCTCGCCGGCGGCTACGGGGGCCGTCGCGTCGTCGGGCTCGTACAACACGAATAGTTCGCGAAGCGGTGTGTGGGGGAGACAGGAACAGTCCCTCAAGTGACCATGTCATACGCCAATGGTCAGAACCGTTCGATACCAGCTGACTTCTGTTCAGGCATCCGGACCGGAGTGGATCGTTACCAACACTCGACGTGTGGTGACAATCGAGCGCGAGGGTGGCGACTGGACGATGGACAACCACGGGCGCGGGGACGGCCCGCGCCCAGCGGGGGGCGCCGAGCGGCCGCCCGATCCACTGCCGTACGAAGGTGTCTGGCGGTTCACCGCGCCCGCCGTGGACGCCTCGGTCCCGCAGGCGCGGCGCGCGGTACGCGACCTGCTGCTGCGCCAGGGCGTGCCGGTCTCCGACGAGCTGGCCTACGGCCTGCTGCTGATCGTCTCCGAGCTGGTCACCAACGCGGTCAAGCACGCGGCGCTGCTGTCGCCGATGCTGGCCGTGGAGGTGGCCGTCGGAGCCGAGTGGGTGCGGGTGTCCGTGGAGGACAACCACCCCTACCGTCCCACCGCCCTGGAGGCCGACCACGGCCAGACCGGCGGGCGGGGGCTGCTCCTGGTCCGTGAGGTGGCCCGGGAGGCGGGCGGAGTGATCGACGTGGAGCACACCGCGAGCGGCGGCAAGGTGATCTGGGCCGCCCTGCCGCTCAAGCCCGCGATCCTCGCCTAGGACGTGCCGAGGGCTACCAGCCGGCGGACGGGCCCGTCAGCTCCCTGATCGCCGGACGGGCCGCGTCCAGCACGGTCATGAACCAGGCCGAGAACGGGTCCCGGGCATGCCGCTCCGCCAGCTCGGCCGCCGTGACGAAGGCGGTCGAGGCGATCTCCTCCTCGTCCGGCGCCAGTGGCGCCTGCACCAGACCGATGAACAGGTGGTTGAACTCCTGCTCCACCAGGCCGGATGCCGGGTCCGGATGGTTGTAGCGGACCGTGCCCGCCTCCGCCAGCAGCGAGGGGGACGCGCCCAGCTCCTCGTGCGTGCGCCGGGCCGCCGCCGCGAAGGGCGCCTCACCGGGGTAGGGGTGGCCGCAGCAGGTGTTCGACCACACACCGGGCGAGTGGTACTTGCCGAGGGCCCGCTGCTGGAGCAGCAGCCGGCCCCGCTCGTCGAAGAGGAACACCGAGAACGCGCGGTGCAGCTGCCCCGGCGGCTGGTGGGCGGCGAGCTTCTCCGCCGTGCCGATCGTCACACCTTTCTCGTCGACCAGTTCCAGCAAAATCGCCTCTGCAGTGCCATTCGACGAGCTGTGCGTCGCGGTGGCAGGTGTGATCGGCATACCCATCCTTCGCCTCGGTCTTCGCACCCCAAGTCTGCCGTACGAATCCGGCACTCCCGGCACTTCCCGGCACGCCCGCGCGCGGCGCCGCACCGGAAGTGGGACCCGGTGGATCATCGTGCCCGGCGCCGGTCATCCGGAACCGTCCGAAGGTGCGTCGAACTGGAGTGCCTACGGTCGGCGGCGGAGCCGCACGGTCAGTGACAGAGCCGTGCCTCGTGCTCCGCGTGCCCGCCCGGCTCCAGCTGGAAGGTGCAGTGCTCCACGTCGAAGTGGTCGCCGAGGCAGCCCTGCAGCTCGTGCAGCATCTTCTCGTGGCCGATGGCGTTCAGCACCTCGGAGCTGACCACCACGTGTGCGGAGAGCACGGGCATGCCGGAGGTGATCGTCCAGGCGTGCAGATCGTGCACGTCCTCCACCCCGTCCAGTGCCAGGATGTGCGCCCGGACCTCCGCCATGTCGACGTTCTTGGGGGCCGCCTCCAGCAGCACGTCCAGCGTCTCGCGCAGCAGCTTCACGGTCCTCGGCACGATCATCAGCCCGATCACCAGCGAGGCGATGGGGTCGGCCGGCTGCCAGCCGGTGGTGAGGATCACGGTCGCCGAGATCAGCACCGCCACCGAGCCGAGCGCGTCCGCGGCCACCTCCAGGAAGGCGCCGCGCACGTTCAGGCTCTCCTTCTGTCCGCGCATCAGCAAAGTCAGCGAGATCATGTTGGCGATCAGGCCGATCAGACCGAACACGATCATCTGGCCGCCGCGGGTGTCCGCGGGCGTGACGAACCGTTCGATCGCCTCGTACAGGACGTATCCGCCGACGACGAGCAGCAGCAGGCAGTTGGCCAGCGCGGCGAGTATCTCGGCGCGGGCGTAGCCGAAGGTGCGGTTGGTGCTCGGCGGGCGGTTCGCGAAGTGGATCGCGAGCAGGGCCATGCCGAGGCCCACCGCGTCGGTCGCCATGTGCGCCGCGTCCGCGATCAGCGCGAGCGAGTCCGCGACCAGGCCGCCGACGATCTCGACCACCATGACCGTGAGCGTGATGCCCAGCGCGATGCGCAGCCGGCCCCGGTACGCGGCCGCGGCCGTACCCGTGGCCGGCACATGGGAGTGCGCGTGCCCGTGGTCGTGCCCTGCCCCCATGACTACCGCCCTTTCCCGTGCCGTCAGAGAGCCAGTGAACTACGGGTGGGGGGTATCGGGCAACGCGGTACTGAACACCGTTGTCATGTGCCCTGACCTGCGGAAACGATCCGCAGGTCAGGACGCTGCCGACGCACCTGCCGGGTGCGGCCCCGCCGGCCCCGCCCGGCCGGGCCGCCCCCGCTCCCGCGCCCCGCGCGTGAGAGACGACACCTGGCACGCCGTACACGGCGAAGCACACGTCGTGGCCGCCCTGCCCGGTGCCCGGCCGACCGGTGTCCCGGATGCCCGGGTCTGCCCCACGGGTTTGTGGGCGGAGCCCGGATCCCCGATGATGATCGCGGCAAAGGCCGCGGCAGCCCTCGTGGGCCGGCCCGTGAACGGCCGGTGAACACGGACTCCGACCCATCCGATAACCTCTGCCGACATGCCGCCCGGGTGCCGCAGGCAGGGGCGCCCCACCACGCAGAAGACCGGCGCCCGCGCGCCGGCACCCAGGGAGTGAGTTCGGTTGTCGACCGCCATCGTCACCGGTCCGCCGGTCCCCGGATCGTCGCTCGAGAACGATCTGCGGTCGCTCGGCTTCGACGTACGGGTGGCAGCGGACGCCTCCGAGGCCGAGACCCTGCTCGCCACCGCTGACGCCGCGGACCGCGTGGCCCTGATCGACGCCCGCTTCGTCGGCCACCCGCACGCTCTGCGCCTGGGCCTGACCGACCCGCGCTTCCCGCTCGCCGCCGTCCCCGGCGCCGTCACCGCTCAGCCGGCCGCCCGGCAGGCGCTGACCCGCGCCCTGGCCCGCGAGACCTCAGCGGGCGGCGGCACGGCGGTCGCCGTGGACAGCCTGGCCGACCGCATCGTCACCGCCCTCGACGCCGACGGCACCGAGGTGCACCGGCCCGAGCTGGGCAGCCTGGTCGCCGCCGTCCCCGCCGACCCGCAGGCCCGCAACGAGGCCAGGCAGTCCGTCGCCGCCGTGGACGACGAGGCCGTCCGCCTGAAGTCGGCCGTGAAGTCCCGCGACGGGTTCTTCACCACGTTCTTCATCAGCCCGTACTCGCGCTACATCGCCCGCTGGTGCGCCCGCCGGGGCCTGACCCCGAACCAGGTCACCACGGCCTCGCTGCTCACCGCCCTGATAGCCGCCGGCTGCGCGGCCACCGGCACCCGCGCCGGCTTCATCGCCGCCGGCGCGCTGCTGATCGCGTCCTTCGTGCTGGACTGCACCGACGGCCAGCTCGCCCGCTACGCCCTGAAGTACTCCACGCTCGGCGCCTGGCTCGACGCCACCTTCGACCGGGCCAAGGAGTATGCCTACTACGCCGGTCTCGCGCTCGGCGCGGCCCGCGGCGGAGACGACGTATGGGCCCTGGCGCTGGGCGCGATGATCCTGCAGACCTGCCGGCACGTGGTCGACTTCTCCTTCAACGAGGCCAACCACGACGCCACCGCCAACACCAGCCCCACCGCCGCCCTCTCCGACAAGCTCGACAGCGTCGGCTGGACGGTCTGGGTGCGCCGCATGATCGTGCTGCCGATCGGCGAGCGCTGGGCCATGATCGCGGTCCTGACAGCGGCCACGACCCCACGGATCACCTTCTACGTGCTGCTCGTCGGCTGCGCCTTCGCGGCGACGTACACCACTGCGGGCCGCGTGCTGCGCTCGCTGACACGGAAGGCGCGGCGCACCGACCGGGCGGCCCAGGCGCTGGCGGACCTCGCCGACAACGGCCCGCTCGCCTCACTTGTGGCACGTGCCACTCGCGGCCGCCTCGGCTCCCCGCTGCTGGTGGCCCTGGCCGGCGCCGCCGCCCTCGCCGTGTCCCTCTTCTCCGGGGTGACCTGGGCGCCCGTCGCCGGGGCCGTCGTCTACGCCGTCACCTCCGCCCAGGCGCTGCACCGCCCCCTCAAGGGCGCCCTCGACTGGCTGGTCCCGCCGCTGTTCCGGGCCGCCGAATACGGCACCGTCCTGGTACTGGCGGCCCACGCGGACGTGAACGGAGCCCTTCCCGCGGCTTTCGGCCTGGTGGCCGCCGTCGCCTACCATCACTACGACACGGTGTACCGCATCCGCGGAAACGCCGGAGCGCCCCCGGCCTGGCTGGTGCGCGCCATCGGTGGGCAGGAGGGGCGGACGCTGCTCACAGCCGTCCTCGCCGCGTTGCTCACCGCCTCACAGTTCAAGGTCGCGCTCACGGTTCTCGCCGTGGCCGTCGCCGTGGTGGTGCTCGTCGAGAGCATCCGCTTCTGGGTGTCCGCTGGGGCGCCCGCCGTACACGATGAAGGAGAAACCGCATGATCGGCCTCGTGCTGGCGGCCGGCGCCGGGCGGCGTCTGCGCCCCTACACCGACACTCTGCCCAAGGCTCTGGTGCCGGTGGGTCCCGAGGGCGCGGAGGAGTCGCTGACGGTCCTGGACCTGAC
>NZ_JBVIIT010000049.1:0-26937 GCF_055569615.1 Streptomyces sp. NPDC031379
CCCGCGGAGCGGGTCCCATCGCGCTACGCGCGATGCAAGCGAACCACCGCGCTGCGCGCGGTGGTTGCGCTCCCGCTCCGCGGGAGCGTTGGCGGGATGCTGCGCATCCCGCTCATCCTGCTTGCTGCGCAAGCAGGATGACGCTCCGTCCGCTGCGCTCCCGGAGCGGCGCGACTCACGTCCCGCGGGCTTCCGCTTCACTTCAGCCGAGTCGGGGGCCCGCTGCCGCGGGCCGGGCTGGCTGCAGAAAGAGGTGGTGCGTCCCGTGGCTCTGCGGTCTGCGGTGACGGACTGTCACCGCAGACCGCAGGCATAGGGTCAGCGTCTGCGGGCCCAGCCGGCGCCGACTCCGGCCACATGCAAAGCCAGAGCCGTCAGCCCCAGCAGCATGACGTTCGTCGAAGAGAACGCATCGTTGGTACTGATATCAGCTGCGTTGATCAAAAACGCAAAGAAAAACAGCACTGCCGCGACTATGCCAAGCATGACGAGCTCCTCTCACAAGGGGGTGAAGCCCGTATGCCCGGCTATCGCTCCCGCAGACGCCGGGATGTCCTGTGCGTGCCCCAGCGGTTAGTCAGGCATGCGCATGGTGCGGCCCGGCTGCCCGCCGTCGTGCAGCGTGATGCGCAGGGCCGGCCGATCCTGTGGTCTGAAGGCGCTGGAGCCACAGGGAAGCCGTGAGCAGGAGGCCGGTGAAGATGGCCAGGAGGAGGACGGATACCCACATCTGCCGGCCCCCTGGAGACTGCCAGCCCGTCCAGGCGGTCGATGCCGCCCACATCAGGGCGCCTACCGCGTAGAAGGTGCGGATCCGGCGCAGCTGCCGCACGACCCGCAGGGACATGATGCGATCAGTGGTGGATGCCATACCGGACCGTGTACCCCAATGCACACTGCCCAGCAGACCGGGTTCACTGCTGTTTCGTTCACCCTTGCTCTTGCTGCCGGGTGCGCCCCTCGAAGTCGCGCCGTATGGCTGCGCCTTGGTCTTCGATCAGTCCTGCACTGTCGGGGAGGTCCAGGACGGCGCCGCAGTGGCTGCATAGTTTCCCGTCTTCGGCGGGCGTGCCGCAGGCTTTGCAGAACCGGTTGCCTTGGTTGTTCTCGGTTTTCGGTGTCATGGCTCTCCCCGGGTGGGTGGGTTGTGATGAGTGCGGAGTACCCGTGGTTTCGGTGTTGATTCTCGATGTCTGCTTCATTTTAGATCTGCGATAGACTCTGGACTTGGATGGCTCCGGAGCTGTGAGGTGTCGGCTCGCTCGGAGGTGGTTGTTTGTGTCCTGCATCGGGGGCCTGGATCCGATGTCGCAGTGGGGACGTTGTGGCTCAACCTCCAACGCGTGCAGGCTAGTTAGTTGCGCTTCGGTGTGGGAGCTGTCGTCCGGATCGCGGGAGAGGGTAGACCGAAATGACGGTGAAGGCGCTCCGTCCTCATCAGCGAGAGGCCGTGGACGCGGTACTCCGGGCGCTCGAATTGCCTGCAAGATCTACTGTGCCGGAGCGCGGTCTACGGACGCAGGTGGTGATGGCGACCGGATCGGGCAAGACCCTGGTGGCCACCCGGAGCGCGGAGGAGCTCCGTGCAGGCCGTGTGCTGGTGCTCGTGCCCTCGCTGGACCTGCTTGCGCAGACCGAGGCCGCCTGGCGCGAGGGCGGGCGCACGGGGCTGATGATCGGGGTCTCGTCCCTGCGCGGGCCAGGGGCGTCCTTCCCGAACACCACGGA
This sequence comes from Streptomyces sp. NPDC031379, assembly GCF_055569615.1. NCBI lineage: Bacteria > Bacillati > Actinomycetota > Actinomycetes > Kitasatosporales > Streptomycetaceae > Streptomyces > Streptomyces sp. NPDC031379. The sequence goes on from NZ_JBVIIT010000049.1 coordinate 1,729, forward strand.
CGTGGGCGAGCTAGTGGCCTGGGGGCGGCCGTTCGGCAAGATCACCGTGTTCGCCACCTACGCCTCCCTCGGGCTCGGCACACTCGAGCGCGCCCATATCGCGGGCCTTCCGGGCTGGGACCTGATCGTCGTGGACGAGGCGCACAGGGTTTCGGGCCGGATCGGGAAGCCGTGGGCGGTCGTCCACGACAACACCCGCATCCCTGCCCTGCGCCGCCTCTACATGACCGCCACCCCAAGGTTGTGGCAGCTGGACGACGACTCCGAGGTTGTACCGGGCGCGCCGGGTGAGCTGGTGGCGAGCATGGAGGACTCCCCCGATTCGCCCTTCGGTACCAGGTGCTTCACCCTGACGCTCGCCGAGGCCATCGACCGGGGGATCTGTGCCCCCTACCAGGTGGTGTGCCTGGACATCACCGACACCCACCTTCAGGCGGCGCAGCTGCTGGGTGCTGAGGCACGCTCGGACGAAGTGCGCGGGGCGCGGCTCGCGGCCTTGCAGACCGCGCTGGTGAAGGCCTCGGCGGAGGAAGGCTTCCGTAGGACGCTGGTTTTTCACCACGTGGTCAAGGAGGCCGAAGCCTTCGCGGCCGGCCTTAAAGACGTCGCCCAGCAGCTGCACACGGCCGATCCTGGGCTGTACCCGCGCACGGTCTGGGCCGACTGGCTGTGCGGGGAGCACCGGGTCGACCACCGGCGCCGTGTGCTCGGCGAGTTCGCCACCGGCATCGCCGCGGACGGCACCATCGTGGAGAAGAGCTTCCTGGGCTCGGTGAAGGTCCTGGGCGAAGGCGTCGACACCCGGGAATGTGACTCCGTCTACTTCGCCGACGTCCGCGGCTCCATGCCCGACCTCGTCCAAGCCGTCGGCCGAGCACTGCGCATCCAGCCCGGCGACGGCAAGATCGCCTCCCTCGTGGTGCCCGTCCTCCTCGGGCCCGGAGAAACCGTCGACAACATGCTGTCCTCCCGGGCTTTCGGCGGCCTGGCCAAGCTGCTGGAAGCGCTCAGAGCGCACGACACCCGGCTGGTGGAGCAGCTCGCCGAACGGCAGGCCCGAAGCCGTGTCAGAGGCGTCCAGAGCCGCTCCGGAACCGAAGACGAGCAGGCCACGGGCGACCGAGTGTCGGTGCCGGCCCGACAGCTGCTGAAGTTCTCCACCCCGCGTGACCCCGCGCATCTGGCCGCATTCATCAACCTCCGCGTCCTCAACCCCGAACACACCCACTGGCGCCGCGGCATCGAAGCCGCCGTTATCTACCAACGGCTCCACGGGGACCTGAAGGTGCCGTTCACGTACCGCGTACCTGCCGGCGACGATCAGGCAGTGGAGGCCGAAGGGTGGCCAGCCACGCTCGCCAGGTTCCCGCTTGGGCAATGGACCGCCGACGCCAGACGGTTCTACGCCCGCGGCGACATGGACCCCGGCCGCATCACGCAGCTGGAGAAGCTCGGTATGGTCTGGTCGCACTACGACGTCGCCTGGGAGGAAGGCCTGGCCGCCGCCCGAGGGTGGGCCAAGCAGAACGGGCACCTCCTGGCCCCGACCGACGCCACCTACCAAGGCTACCGGGTGGGGATCTTTCTGAAGAACGCGCGGGCCGCCGCCCGCCGGGCCGCCGAGAACGAGCAGCGGCGCGCCGAGGGGCTGCTCGTTCAGTCGACGGCCGGCGTGCTGTCGCAGGAGCGGCGCGAGCAGCTGGAGGACATCGACCCCGCCTGGTGCCCCACCTGGCCCATCGAATGGCAACGCGCCTTCCACCTCACCCGGCAGCACCTAGAAACCGGCGGCACGCTGCCAGTGGACCGGGGCATCGTCGTGCACCAAGGCGAAGACCTCGGACGATGGGTCCGGACGCAGCGGCTGGACTGGGACAAGCTCACGACGGTGCAGCAGTGGATGCTGGAGCAGGTCCTCGGGATCGAGCCCGCCGACGAGGACGAGAAACCCAAGCCCCGGCGCAGCCAAGCCGACAAATGGGCGATGAACTACGCGGCCGCCAAGCAGTACTACCAACGCGAAGGACACCTCCACGTGCCGAGGCAGCACGTCGAGCGGATCGTCGGCGAGGACCAGAAGGAGCGGGAACTCCGCCTCGGAGCCTGGATCGGCAACCAGCGCAGCCGGGCCGCGACACTGGCGCCGGAGCGTGTCGAGCAGCTGTCCGCGATCGGCATGCGCTGGAAGTGATGGCAGCGTGATTCGCTGTAGCTCACCCAAACCAACTCGACGCCCTGCGGGACCTGGGCATGGAGTGGGCGTGAAGGGATGCCGCGGCCTCGGCCGGTATGTCATGGGCCGGCAACCTGACCGAACAGTCGCTGCGGCGCGAGGGCCGGCTTCACGATCGCATCCAGGTCGCGAATGCATCGACAAGGCCTGTATAGAACCGCTCGCCGGGAACCGAGCCCGGGTTCTTGCTGGCGTCGTAGAAGGCGACGTCGGTGAAGGTGGCCGAGGCCGAGGCGTTGAGGTTCTTGTAGAAGGCGAGCTTGCCGCGGCCGAACCCGACAAAGAGCCAGAAGCTACCCAGTGAGGCGGTGTTCTGGAGCATGGAGCGGACTTCTGCTTTGTCCCAGGGCTCATCGCCGACCTGGGTCACGATGAAGGCGGGGTCTGCAGCTCCGGATTCCCGATGGTGGCTGACGGCGCGGCGCATCGCGTCGGCGACGTTGCCCCAGCCCCAGTCGACCTGGGTGTGCAGCTGTCCGATACGGCCGCGGTAGTTGTCCAGCCGGAACTCCTTCCAGGAACGGCTCTCGTCCGCTGGAGAAGATCACGGGCACCGTGCCGTCGTCGTCGAGGTTGGCCGACAGGGCAAGGACGCGTTCGGCGAAGGCCTGCACGGCGAACGACTCGTAGCTCTTCCATGTGCCAGTCGTGGTCCAGGATGAGGTAGACAGCAGCATGCCGTCCCGTGATCCCTCGGTCTGCGAGGGCCTGGCTGGCCTGTCGCGCGGGTGCCAGCAGGCCCGGGGCCTGCCGCTCCAGCTTCGTCAGGTCGACCGCATCGGCCTGTCCCGTCGTCGTGCGTGTCTGCGCAGGGAGCGGCGCGGCAGAGGGCTCGGGTTCGACCTCGACGCCGTAGTCGGTTGCCAGTCCCGCAAGGCCGGAGGTGTAGCCCTGTCCCACGGCCCGAACCTTCCAGCCGTCACCGCGGCGGTACAGCTCCGCCAGGACCACGACGGTCTCCCCCGAGGTGAAGTCCGGCGCTGTGAACGGCGCCGACATGGTCCCGCTTTGGGTGATCGTCAGCTGAGGTGCTCGGGTGAAGACGGCGCCTGGCTGCAGCGGATCAGCGCTCACAACAACAACGACACGGTGCACGTCAGCCGGCAGGCGAGGAAGTTCCACAATGACCCCCGCACCCTCAACGGATACACCGTCCTGGGCCGGATGGTTGTAGAAGACCAGGTCATGATCGCCGCGAACCTTGCCGTCGGGGCCGAGCAGCAGCGCGGACACATCCGCCGATAGCCCCTGTACCGACACCGAGAGCACCGTCCGCGCAGCGGCCAGCGCCGTGTTCTCGCCCTTACGCAGCGACGTCGTCTGCATCCCCACCCCTTTGACCACCGGAGAAGAAGCGGTAGTCACCTATACGCGCATCTGCCGCCTTTCGGTGTATCTGGCATGCGGGTTCGTCCTGCCGTGCCTTCATGGATGGTGCCAGCGATCACCGCGGAAGCATGGTCGGGGTCGTGCGGCCTCGACCATGACAACTTGGCTGGCGCCTGAAGCAGCTTGCGCGTACAGCGGCTGTGATCGGCCGCATCCGAGTGCCCGCGACGAAAAACGCGACCAGCGTTGCCTGGCAGGTTCTTGGCCAGACCGCGTCATGCTGGCGACGGACCATAGGACCGTCTACTGGCCGTCGTGCGACTGTTCGGTGCCGACTTCCGCGCCCGGTCCTCGGGCGAGCGGACATCGGTCGCTTGCACACAGCAACTCCCCCACCAGGGCATGACGCGCGAAGTGGGCGGCGTAACCGGGGCTCTGGGCGGTCGTGGGGTAGGGCATCACGCGCTCTCCCCATCTTGCGCGCACGCACGCGAGGACCCGAACCCCACAGCCTGCCCGGCTCCGGGCCCTCCCCCCTTGCGGGGGCGGCGAAGCAGGCCAGGCGGCTGGCCCGTCAGGTGAAGGACTCGTAGCAGCGCGCACTGCGGATCCGGGAACAGCGCGCCAGTCCGGGGCGTACCAGCGGCGCCGGCGAGAGTCACCGTCGGCGCCATCTTGCACATGACACGTTGCCGCCGGTTGGATCCCATCGGCTGTGCGGCCTTGAGGTCAAGAAAGGGCTGTCGGTCGGTGCGGTGGTGGCACGGCCCGCAGAAGCTCCCACAGGGGACGTGAGCCTGCCGAAGGCCCCGCCCTCGATCAGGATGAGCAGACCGATCGCGATCAGCACCAGCGGCAGCAGAATGTGGCCCCAGCGGCTGAGAGCCTTGGCGACGACCGGACGGGTGGCGAAGAACCTTCCCGCGAGCACCACACCGCAACCAGGGTCAGAAAGACCACGGCATACACGCTCATCCCGCCGACGCCGGCAGTGGCGAACACAGGGACGTAGAGGGGTGTGACCGAGATACGCGCCCAAGGGGCAACGGGATGATCTCAAAGCCCTGAGCGCCGGGGCCCTCGCCGTATCTCAGAGGGACACCCGCGCTGCTCTGCCAGCGGCAGAACACCGGGCGGACCGGGCTCGACGATCACTACAGTCCCGTCTCATGACGACGATTACGACGCGTACGGTTGAGTACCCGGCCGACGGTTTGATGATGATCGGGCACCTCGCGCTCCCGACCACCGGTGTCGACCGCCGGCCCGCGGTGCTGCTCGGACCAGAGGGCATGGGGCTCAGCGATGTCGAGCGCCGCCGGGCCGATGCTCTCGCCGAGCTGGGATATGTAGCGCTGGCCTTCGACCTTCACGGCGGGCGCTATTTGGGTGACCCCGAGGAGATGCTGGCCCGTTGCATGCCACTGCTCGCTGATCCCGACCGGATGCGGGGCATCGGCCACGCGGCGCTCGACGTGTTGCGCGCCGAACCACGGACCGACCCCGACCGGATCGCCGCCGTCGGCTATGGCACCGGGGGCGCGATCGCGTTGGAACTCGGGCGCGACGGCGTCAGCCTGCGCGCGATCGGGACAGTCAACGCGCTGACCACGGGCCGACCGGGCGAGGCGGCGCGCATTCGCTGCCCGGTGTGGGCCGGGGTCGGGTCAAAAGACCCGATCATGCCGCCCGCGCAACGGAACGCGTTCACCGCCGAGATGCAGGCCGCAGGCGTCGACTGGCGCCTCACGGTCTACGGCGGCGCCTTGCACGCCTTCCACCACCCACCGGTCGACCACACCGTGGTCCCCGGCGTCGGCTACCACCCACGGCACGCACGGCGAGCCTGGCGCGACGTCGTCGACCTGCTCGCCGAGTGCCTGCCTGTGATGGAGAACTTGGGGGCATGACCCAGGCAAACATGCTGGTGCCAGGCCTCGTCGGCGTCGCGCACTGCACAGCAGACCCGCATTCGGGCAGTTGTGTGATCGCGGAGACGTATGCACAACTGCCGCATTAAATAACGGATTTACTGCGACGGAGCCCTGGCCGTGATCGTCGCGACCTGCGGCGGGCCGTTCCGGCTTCCAGGGCGAGATGTACGCATTTACTGCGGCTTCACTCTGCTGACCACGCGTAAAGCCGCATCGAGGTCTACTCATTGCCCCCTTGACGCGTATCTCGGCTGAACCCCGTAGACACCGATGTGGTCACCGCCGTTGGCGAAGGTGACTGCGGCGACCTCCAACGAGCTGGGGCCGCCCTCCTTCGCCTCTTCCTCGTCCGCGTCTTCACCGTCGCGGTCGTTCTTCCACGCTTTCCACGCCGCCTTGAGACCTAGATGATCGATTCCAAGGGGTGCCTGCGGAGGGTGTGGGGGTGGGCGTTCAGGCGTCGGGGTCGACTTCGGGATGCGTGAACCGCACGGGCTTGCCCAGCGACCGGGCGTAGGCGATTTCGGCTCGGGTGCTGTCTCCGATGTAGTCGCCGACTACGAGCACCTCATCAGCGAGCCGGATCTTCGCTCGGTGCAGATCGTCGAGTCGAACCTTCAGCGCCTCGGCCTCGAGAGGATCGGACCAAAGTTCGTGCGGCGACTTCATGTCGCAACCCGGCTTGACGACAATCTTTCCGGCTTTGGTCTCCCGCAGATCGGCCTCGGTCATCTCGGTCATGAAACGAGTGGAGCCGCAGATCACGACGATACGCGGGAGGCTCAGCTGCTTCTTCGCGTCGGCGAGTTTCTCCTCGGGGGTGAGCGGTTGCGGGTATGACACTGGTTCCTCCTGGTGGGGTGGTCCAAGGGGTGCCTGCGGAGACGAGAATGAGGGTGTCCAAGATCGTCTTATGGCGAAGAACGTGGACACCCTCGCCATGATGCGGACCGCTCGGCGACAGTACCCGGCGCACGGCCCCGCAGTGCCACCCGGGCTCCACGGCAGCCTCGTCAACGAGATGGCCGCCCAACAGCCCCTTCAGGCGACAGCACCACACCTGTCGCAGTGGCTACCCAATCAATGGCGCTGAGCTGCACCAACGTGAACCAGTCGCTAACGCCACAGCCCAGAACCCCGGAGAAGGTCCAGCTGCCGGATCAGACCGCGGTGGACGGCGAACTCGTCGTGTGGGACTGGGAGCAGGACTATCTCTCCTTCGAGCAACTACAGAACCGGCTACGCCGCCGCGGAGCCGGAGCCACTCGGGCCGCCAACGTATGGCCGGCGCAGTTCGTCGCGTTCGATCTGCTGCGCCTGTACGGCACCGACACCACCGCCTGGCCCTACCAGCGGTGCCGGGCCGCTCTGGAGGAGGTGTTCACCACCCGCGGCCTGTCCGCCGTGGACACTGTGTCCGTCGACCACCGACCCCGCCACCGTCCGCGAGTGGCTCACCTGGGGATCGGTCCGGATCGAGGGCGAGGTTGTGCATGCGGGCCACGGCCTGGACCGCGTGATGGAGGCCGTCGCCGCGCTGCCGGCAGTCGCGGAGGATCTTGTAGTTCTTCATCCGGGAGAAGACGTGCTCGACGCGTGCGTGGACTTTGCGGTGGGCGGCGTTGTCCTCTTCCTCACCCTTCAGCAGCGTGTCCGCGGTGTTGCCGGGCACAGGCCGGGCCGCCGCCACCACGAGGCGGGTCTCTGCGTCCACGATGACCTGCACGTTTGCCGAGAACGGGGAATTCCGGGGAGAGGCACCCACACCGCGATCCCGGGCCGGGACGAGGGTGCCGTCCACGATCCACACACGGCCCGGGGCACCAGCCGAGCGGGAGACCGGCTCGAGCGCGAGCAGCGGTCCCAGCCGCACCCGCTCGGCAAGCGGCAAAGACCACGGCCGGCCCCGCACGGTGCCGTTACCGCCCCGCTCCCTCACCACCTTCAACAGACCCGCAAACTGCGTCATCCGCAGCCTCGTGAACGTCTCCACCTACACCCGCTCAGCACGTAACACCGCGGCCATACCCAGGAGATGCCCAGCTCAGAGCCTTATGCGACACCCTTTAGCCGCACGAGGAGGTCTTCGACGTCGAGTGCGTAGGGGCGCCGAAGCCGTCGGTGACTGGGTGCGAGGCGGGTTGTTGTCCACGAGTCGCGCGTCCCTGGTTCAGGCGCGGTGAGGTTGGGTGACGCGGATGGTGCTGAGGTCAGTGCTTGCTGCGTCCGGGAGGTTCATGCCCGCGGTGTGTCCACTCGCCAGGTAGCGCAGGACGGGTTCGGTGAGGCGTTCACCGGGCAGAACAGCCGGAATTCCGGGCGGGTAGGGGGTGATCATCTCTGCCGCGATCCGGCCCACGGCCTCGGTCAGGGGCACATCCACGGCCGGCCCGAAAAACGCATCGCGCGGCAGCTGGGCCTGTTCCATCCGCAGCCCGGCGGGCAGCGGAATGTCCACGCGCGGACCAGCCGGTAGTTCCGGTGCCGTGTCCGTCAGATCCTTGAGGGCTGTCAGCAATTCCCTCGCTGTTTCCTGGTCGTCGCCGTGGGTGAGCTGAGCGCCGATGCGCCGGTGGTCCGTGACATGGGCGTCTATCCCGCGGTGTTCGCGAAGCCAGTCGGCTGCCTGATAGCCGGTGATACCGAGCTGGGAGATGTCGATGATGACGGGCAGCGGATCGAAGTCGTCCGCGAGGCCGGGTCCGCAAAAGTCCGCGCGGTCGTTGACGTGCAACCCGTCCATGTCTTCGATCGCGGACCGGACTTCGGCAGCGAGCTGCAGCGCCCCACCCATGAGTTCGCAGCCGTGCAGGGCCATCTGGCGGCGCCATCCGTCCAGCCCGGCGTAAATGAGCACCGACGGGCTGGTCGTGCCCAGCAGGTCCGCGCGCATCTTCAGCAACTGAGGTGGCACGAGGTCGCCCTGGAGGTGGAAGACGGATCCCTGCTCCAGCCCGCTGCCCATCTTGTGGATGCTGGTCACGCAGATGTCGGCGCCGGCGTCCATCGCCCACGTCGGCAGGTCGGAGTGGAAGGGCAGATGCGCACCCCAGGCCTCGTCCACGATGAGCGGCACCCCACGCCGGTGGCAGGCATCGGCCACCGAACGCAGATCCGCGCACGCGCCGTAGGGGGTGGGGCTGGTGATCAACGCGCCCTTGGCATCCGGACACGCGCGGAAAGCCGCCTCGAACTCGGCTGCCGACGGGGGATGGGCGATCGCCCGCTCGGCGTCCCAGCACGGCTCTACCCAGACCGGCTCTATCCCCGAGAGGACCAGGCCTGAGACAACCGACTTGTGAGCGTCCCGCCCAATCAGCAGCTTCTCGTGCGGGCCCGCCACCGCCAGCATGGCCGCCTTGACCGACAGTGAACTCCCGCAGGTCGTGAAGAAGGTGTGCTCGGCATGGACCGCGTCCGCCATCAGTTCCTCGGCACGCACCAGCACCCGGCCCCGCATCAGCCGGTCGTCGAGCCCCCCGGAGGCGAGCACATCCCCCAGGAACACGGCATCCCCCAGGACGTCCCGCACCGCAGGATCCGCTCCCCGGGCCTGCTTGTGACCGGGAGGCGTAAAAGAGAGCTGTCCCGTCTGCCGAAACTCGACGAGTGCTTCCAAAACCGGTGTTTGAGTGTGGTCGACAGCCATGGCGTCACGGGTTCCCGCGGCACAACAGCCCACTCCGTTCGCACGGAACAAAGACAGCAGGCCCCGGTGGCCCCGTCGGCATCACTCTGGGCCCTCTCAACTGGCGAGGCCAGGCCATGGCCTTCGGTCCCCTGCGGCCCCGCCTCCAGTGCGCCCCTGCTCGCGGTGAGCACCTGGTCAGATTGACGGTCTGGGCCTGGGGCACACGGGTCGAGGTATTACGCAAACTAGCGGCGCCAAGGAAGGCTCCCCATGCTCATGGCACACCCGGCTGTGCTCCAAAACCTGATCGCACAGTACGAGACGCCTGAATGAACTGACCCCGGCTCGTCACCCGCCGCCGCTTCCTCCACGTGCGCTGCGCCCGCGAGTTACCGGCCGTTTCGGGATGAGGACACCGCGTCATCCGAGGGTGCGCGGCCCGGCCGCGCGGCCGCCGCGTCGGCTGCGAAATTCGCTGTCCGGTTGCTGGAGCACGGTGATAGACACCCAGTGTGGCAATGACACTTGAGTTCTCTGACCTGCGGCGGCTGATCGACGAACGGTCGACCGCCTTCCGCGCCGCGGTCGCCTCCGCGCCCAGCCTCGACGTGCAGGTGCCGACCTGCCCCGAGTGGACGCTGTTCGATCTGGTGCAGCACCTGGGTGGGGGGGGGACCGCTTCTGGGCCGCCATCGTCGGCGCGGGACCCGCTGACGCTCCACCGGCCGAGGCCGATGCCGAGCGGGCCGCCGTGGCTGCGCCGCGGGAGCGTGAGGCCCTGCCGGCCTGGTTGGCCGAGTCGACACAGTTGCTGCTGAGCGCGCTGCGGGAGGCGGGCCCGGATCGCGGTTGCTGGACGTGGTGGGGTATGTCGCAGTCGCCGCAGAACTCCGGTGGCGTCGCCCGGCACCGGGTCCAGGAGACCGCGGTGCACACCTACGACGTTCAGGTCACCCTGGGCGCACCGCAGCCGCTGTTGGACGAGGTGGCACTCGACGGTGTCGACGAGTTCCTGTCCACCTGCTGCGCAACGACGGCCGCCTGGCCGCACAAGCCCACTGCCTTCGACTTCCACGCTACCGAGGGCTACTCCTGGCGCCTCACGGTCGACGGGGACGGCGCACGGTCCACCCGTCTGCCCAACACCGTTACCGGCGAGGGCCCGGACGCAGCCGGCGCCTCTGTCAGGGGCACGGCCAGTGAGCTGGTCCTGTTCATCTACGACCGTGTCCCGGTGGGCTCCGTGCAGATCGACGGAGACGCAGGGCTGCTCGACCTGCTCCGCGCCTGGGACCCGGAGGAATAGGACGTAACGGTGCGCCACTTGCTGCGCTCCGGGCCGAAGGGGACACGACTGCTCAGCAGCTTCGCCGGGTCTTTCGGAACTCGGCACCGCGCCAGCCCGGCCGCATGTGCTCTGAAGCCGCATGGACCGGCGACAAAACACGCAGGGTCGACGGCGAACTTGCGGGCCTGCTCCACGACGTTGGTGACCAGCGTCGGTGGGATGCCCAGGCCGCACAAGGCCGTGAGCTGAGCATCTCCTAGGTATGGCCGGGGTGTTACGTGCCGACCGGGTGTGGGGGGAGACGTTCACGGGCGCATCGTGGCCGCTACCTCAAACCCGAGCGACTCCACGCCGACGAGGCCTATGCCGTCCCCCACGTGCGGAAATGGTTGTGGGACAAGCACATCGGTGTCCGTATCTCACGCGGCTCGAGTCCAGTGACCGGGGTCGTTCGATCACCCTTACCCCCGATACGAGCGCCCCCCTCGCCTTTCTCGGACTCCCCACGACCCTGTGCTGCTACAAAGCGACTCTCAAACTCACCATGTAGGACACGGTCTTAAATGGCCGCACGCGGGGAGCTTGGTATGGCCGCTGTCATCAACTCGCAGGGCGCACGGCTCGCGCCTATACTCGAGATGTCGGCCACTGGCACCGAGGGTCGTCGGGTGCTCGAAGTAGTGAGGTGACGCGGAGGAAGCCAACCGCGTAGTCGAAGCAGCGGGCTTTCAAGTCTCGCGAGGCCGTAGAATCACCGCCACACACGGCAAGCGCGTCTACAGCTGGTTCTCAGGGGGGCTTCGAGGCTGCGGCAGCCGTCGGCGCCGGCGCGGGCGGATTGTCGCCTGGGCACCTGGCGTTATCACCGTGGTACGCCGCAGCGTCACCCGCGCCCGAGAGGCTGGCGTGTCCCGCGAACTGCTTCTCCAGGCTCCGCCCGTCAGGCTGTAGCCAGCCGCCGGTGGCACATCATGAAGGATCACCGCTACTGAGCCCTCGAGCCAGCCCCCGCAGGTGGGCGGGGCACGTCAACCTCTCCGGCGCGTCGCTCGATCCCGAAGGTCGTGTAGTGATGAACATATCCAACACTGAACGACTGCGTGTCGTAGCCAACATCGCGGTGGGCGCGAAGCCTGTTGGTGTGGCGGTGGATGTTCACGACCACGTCTTCGTCACCAACAGCGGTGCCAACACCGTGTCGGTGATCGATTCTTCCACCAACACGGTGAGCGCCACCATCAACGTCGGATTGCGCCCCGAGGGCGTGGCAACCGATCCTCAATTCGGCGTCTGCGTGACCAACGGCGGCGACAACACCGTGTCAATGATCGACAGATTCAACACCGTCATCGCCACCATCGGGGTCGAAGGCATATTTATCTCCCCATCCAACATGACGGGAGTAGCGGTTGATCACAATCTAAGCCGCGCCTACGTGGCCAACCGCAGTAGCCAGAGGGTGTCGATAATCAATCTCAGCGGCGAACTGCCCCCCTTCGCCCACAACTTCATCAGTGTCCCGCATTCCCTTGGCGTGGCAGTTGATTCGGTAAGTCACCGCGTCTACGTCACGCAACCCGACTTCAACTCGGTGGCGGTGATCGACCCGGCAATCAACGGGGTAATTGCTACCATCCCGGTACGAAGGCAGCCCACCGGTATCGCGATCGACGCCCCGAGACGCCGGGCTTATGTCGCCAATTCAGGCTTCAATACGGCGTCTGTGATCGATATCGCTACCGGTGACGTCGTTGATATCACCACCACTGAAAGACCCATTGGTGTAACGGTTGACTCCCGAGGCAACGCCTACGTCACCCACTTCGACGGCACAGTGAAGGTGATCGATGTCATGTCCAGCAGCGTGAGCGCCACCATCCCGGTGGGCCGACAACCTGCCGGCCTGGCCTTCGAGCCTCACAGCGATCGCGTCTATGTTGCCAACAGCGGCGACGGCACCGTATCGGCGATTGATCTAGCCGCCGGCTAGTACTGCAACGGTGCTTGTGCTGAGCTCAGCGTGGACGGCGGCATGGCCAACGGCGATCGTGAGGGCCCGGCGTTGTTCTGGACGGCTGATTGGCTGGGAAACGTGGAGGTAATCAGGGATGAGCGGCGAACCCACTGAAGTGACAATCGTGCAGGGTGTACCCCAGGAAGAATTCAATAAGCTGTGGCACGCAAGAAATTGCGAGATGGATCATCCAGTCATGCCGAATGCGCCGTTCTTTCTGAATGGTGAGCTTGTCGAAGACCCGGAACACATAGAGAAAGAGATCAACGGCGCCCTGTATATGACACCCCGTGTACACGGATATGATTTGGTCATGTCTGTCTACGTCGAACGTGAGCCTATGGTAAGGGAAGCTATGACCTATCAGATCACGGACCAGGTACGTGAAATTCGCGGTTTCTGCTTCCAGCCCCAGCAAACTCACCCAAATCTGCACCTGAAGCCCACGCCTGACCTTTCTGGGCATGCTGCGGTTGCAGTGCCGCCAGAGGTGAAGGAACCGGACCTCAGGGTCATCGACGCCAATGACCTATTTCGATCGATTCACGCATGCAGGTTCGCATACTCTGTATTCACCAATGTGGCTTTCGGTGGAGCCGAGCTTCTGGTTAATTTCCGTTGCGACATGCTCGTCAGGGATCTGGGCAGTATATTTGACAGGCAGATCTCGTCAGTAGCTAATTGGGGGCTTGCTGGTCCGCCGTGGTGACGAACGCAGCGCTCCCTAGTTCAGAGCTTTCGTCAACCGCCTTGTGTGGGTGGCCGTGCCAGCGAATTCGTCGGCGCCCCGGGCCTTGCGGTTGTGCAGCGAGGTGAGATGGCGTCGGCCGGTGTGGTGAGCGCGAGCTGCTGCGGTGGTATGTGGAGGAGGTCCGTAGCCTGCTCCGGGACGGCCCGGAACGCCCCGCGGCGCCGCTTCGCCCGCCGTGTCATCGAGCAGGACGCCTCCCGGCGGCTGGCTCTCATCGCCCGCTGCCCGCCGCGCCCTGACTGGCTGATCCAGCACGGCCTCAACAAGGCCGACGTCGACGCCGTCCACACCGGCGACTGCTCGGCAGCAGCCAAAAGCGGGCGGGGCCGCCCCGCCACACGCGAGCAGGCCCTGGACGCACTCCGGCAACAGGTCCCGCCGTGTGTGCCCTGCCGGCCAGACACCGCCCTGGGCCTCCTCGGCTAGGCGCTGCGCGGCCGGCGGCCGGCGCAGCGACCCGCACGAGCCTGCGGCAGCTGCTCCGAGAACGTGCTCTCGAATTCGGGCCGAACGGTCCTGAAGACCAGGCTTGATCATTTGAGCTTCGCTTCGGCAGATGAATTCGGTTGCGGCGGGACCGGTGTGCCCGGCAGGAAGAGTCCATAAAGTCACGCGGCACCTGGCTCCATGGCACAGGTCGGCAGTTCTCGTGGCCCTGATGCTGGCCGCCTTCGCCTTCAACACGGCGGAGAACCTGCCGGTCGGCCTGCTGGAACTCATCTCTGGAAGCCTTCGGGTGTCAGTGTCAGCAGTCGGTCTCCTGGTTACGGGTTACGGCGTGACGGTGGCCGCCGCGTCTGTGCCGCTCGCCCACGTCACGCGGACCGTGCCCAGACGTCATGTGCTCACAGGACTACTGACGGCGCTGGTCCTGTCCAGTGTCGTTGCGGCACTGGCCACCTCGTACTGGCTGCTCCTTGTAGCGCGGCTGCTGACCGCGCTCGCCCAGGCGCTGTTCTGGGCCGTGACGGGGCCGGTCGCGGTGGGCCTGTTCGTACCCGAGGTCCGCGGGCGTGTGGTCGCGGCGCTGTCCATCGCCGGTTTGCTCGCCCTCGTACTCGGTGTTCCTGCCGGGACCTGGCTGGGCCGGCAGAGCAACTGGCAGGTGCCGATCGCCGTGCCGGCGGCTCTGGGGCTCGTCTCTCTGGTGACGATCGCCGCTCTGCTTCCGACCTCGCGTCCGGAAGAAGAACCCGCCGCCTACGCGACCAGTCCCGACGTGCGGCGGTTCGGGACGGTACTGGCGGCCGGGTCCCTATCCGCCACCGGGGCGTTCGCGGGGTACACCTACATCGTGAAGTTCCTGGGCGACGTGAGCGGGTTCTCCCCGAGCACGGTCAGCGTCCTGCTCGTGGTTTTCGGCGTCGCGTGTCTGGCCGGGGTGAGCATCACCGGGGCGTTGCTGGACCGCTTCCCGCGGTCCGCGCTGCCCACGGCCGTAGCCACACAGGCGGTGAGCATGTTCGGCCTGTACTCGGCCGGCACTCATCCGGTGGCGGCGATGATGTTCTTGGTCCTGATGGGCGGTGCGCTCGGGCCGGTGTTCATGGTCGCGCAGAACGAGATGCTGCACTGCGCGCCAGGGCGCACGGATATCGCCCTCGCGTCCAACTCCGGCGCCTACAACGCCGGCATAGCGGCTGGCGCCGCACTCGGGGCACTGGTCCTGCCGCTCGCCGGGGTGCGAGGCACCTTCCTCGCCGGCGGGCTGCTGACCGTCGGGGGCTGCGCAGTACTACTCGGTGGTCGGCTGCTACCTGGGAGCCCGTTCCCACGTTCCCGCGGCCGGTGCGCGGTTGACGACCTGCATTGACGAGACTTCCTTTACCTCCCTTAGCCAGTCACGCTTGTCTGACCTGCGAAGACAGGCGCGAGATCTAGATACGCACGGTGACCAGGCCGAACGAGAGGGGCGCGCCTGAAGCCGCTGCTGCTTGCTCAGTGGGCCCGAGACGCCGGTGGGCGCAGCGCTCGCGGGGACGACGGCTGTGGTGACAAAGCGCTACGACTCGCGGCCGGCTTGGCTGCGCGCCTGGACCTCGTGCGGGCCGCCTTACGCGCGCGTATCGACAAGTTCTTCCCCAGGCGGGCGGATCCTCGTCACGGTGCCGACCCTGGACCTGCTCGTGCAGACGGCATGGCGCCTGGTGGGCCACCGGGCCCCGATGGTCGCGGTGTGCTCGCCGGAGAACGACCTCGTCCTCGACGAACTCGGGGTACGGACCACCACCAACGCGATCCAGCCACCGGCCGCGTCCGCTGCGACGCTGCCGTCCACGAACACCGCGCACCACTGCACCCACCACACCACCGGGGTATGTGGTTGGACGCACCACCAAAAGCCCAAGGACCAATACGAGACCGCCAAGTGCAACGACGCCTCCCTGTCCTACTCGCGGCACTCCCAGGGCACCTGTTCCCACCACCACGCGTCCGCTACTGGTTCAAGTAACCCACCACCAGCGGCGTGGGGAGGTCCTGCTCCGGATGCCGGAGCAGGCCCCCTGCATGCTCGGGGAGGGCGTGGGCAGGGCAGGGCAGCCGGGTGAAGCTTGGCGGCGTAGGCGAGCGCTGTGTCGTGTCGCCGAGCTCGCGATGGATACCGTCAGAAGTCGTACGGCTTCTTGGTGTTCCAGTTCAGCACATCGGCCTCGTTCCAGCTGAACTGCGGCTTCTGGCCCTTGGTGTCGACGGAGTAGAAGGGGCCGTTGTGACCCTCCGCGCCGCGCAGCGCGATGGCGAACGAGTGCGCCGTGTGGTTCTTCGAGCCGTAGTCGAAGAGGTTCACCGCGCTGTATGCCTTGTCCCCGGGCCGGAGCGTGATGTGCTTGTCGCCGCCCGGGCTGTCCTTCTTCGAGTGCGGCAGGGCGGGGCCATCGACGTCCTCGCCGAGCTTCACGGCCGGGTACGAGGTGACCCAGCAGGGCTTGGTGCTCTCGTTCGACGCGGTGATCAGCAGGTGGTCGCCCTGCTGGCCGGCGAACCGGTGCACCGCGGTGACCAGCATCTCGTCTCCGCGGCACTGCTGGGCGTCGGCCGTCGTGCTCTTGCTCGCGACCTTGTCCGTCCCGCTCGAGGCGGCCGCCGAGCCCGCCTCCTCTTTGGTGTCACCACCACTGTCGGCCTGCTCCGCGGTGCCCTTGCCGTCTCCGTTGGACACGGGCCCGCTCTGCGCGGTACCAGCGGCGTGGTCGGCACCCGCCGCCCTCGAGCCGTCGTCGGCGCCGCCGCAAGCGGTCAGGCCCAGCGCCAGCGCGGCGGTGACGGCGGCCAGGGCGGCGGAACGGGCGGTACGGCGCGCACGATGCGTGGTCATGATGAAAGCTCCCCCATGGTCTGTCAGGACGCGGCACCCCTCCCTGCTCCCGCAGGGCGACCGGCCGCATCGACTGTTTCACTGCACCCCATGAGATGACGCTCGGACGAGCACTGTTCCCCCCGCTCTGTCCGCATTTGGTAACAAGGTGACCGGGCGCAGACACACCAGCGTTCACGGCGTGCCCGTCAGCGGTGCAGCGCCTCCGGCTGCTGCGGCACAGGGAAGACCACCATGCGCTCCCACCCGCCCGCGGGGGGCCGAATCCTGTGGCCCTCGGGCAAGCGCACGCTGCGACGGTGGCTTTGCGGCCGCGGACGCAATGAGCACGATCAACGGTCAAAGCCCCTGCCGTGCCGTACACGGCACCGCCACCGTCCAGCACCGCGTCGTGGGTGTAGCGGCGACCCTGCGAGGCGGCCGGGACCACTGTGAGGGGCACCGGTGATCGTGTGTGTCCCGGCTTCGGGGCCGGTAGCGGAGGGCAGAGGATGGGTGCGGTCCTGCGTATGGTGCCTGTGGGATGGATACGGTCCTGCAGTGGTGCCCGCGGCTTTCGGCGACGTACGCGCAGCTGGCCAGGGTGGCTTCCTTCGTCGCGGCGCGCCTGGACGAAGGGGACCCGGAAGACGGTGAGTTGGATCGGTCGGTGGGTCACGAACTCGGCTATGCCACGGCGCTGCGGGGGGTCGCTGCCGAATGGGCCAAGCACCAGGAGTGCCACGCCGCTGTGCGGTAACGAGTCCGTGCCAGGAGTCGCCACGCGAGCAGCCGGCCCCGTCCTGCCAGCGCCCGGCCTGCCGAAGCGCCCTCTACGTGAGGCGTGCCGGGCCCGAAGGAGGGCGGAAGCCACTGTCGCTGGCTCCCGCCCCTCCTTCGTACTCGCGGGGGGTCTCAGCCCTCCGGCTTCCGCGGCACGACCCGGGAGCAGAACTCCTTCGCGGCCTGCGTCGAGTTCCCCGTTCGCGGTCGCGGACCGCCGCAGCGCTTCGCCCGTCACCTGAGCGGGGATGTCGAGCTGCTTGTCTGCCTCGCCCATGATTTCGCCGATGTACCACTGGGCCGAGGTCGGGAAGTGCTGGATGAACCAGCTGAGCATC
Source organism: Streptomyces sp. NPDC031379 (assembly GCF_055569615.1). NCBI lineage: Bacteria > Bacillati > Actinomycetota > Actinomycetes > Kitasatosporales > Streptomycetaceae > Streptomyces > Streptomyces sp. NPDC031379. Next base: position 19,325 of record NZ_JBVIIT010000049.1, read on the forward strand.
TTCGTGACCTGGTGGAACCAGCACCGGCCAAGGGCCCGGAACCAAGCTGCCTCCGATGCGGCGGGCCGCTGCACCGTTCCCCCTCCTGCTCCGCCGGCACGAGTCGTCCGGCGACGCGTAGGGTCGAATCCTGCCGGGGGCACCCGGCAGGAGGTGCCCAAAGGCCCCGTCACCAGCGGAAACGCTGAGGCCGGGGTCTTCGCGTACGTGCAGGGGTGTGCAGCGCTGAGCGGGCCTAGGACGGGTCTGTGGACTATTCGTGGACAGGATCTTGGGGCGTCTGCCCTGGTCAACGCAGCTGCCTCACCAACGGAAACAGCCCGGCGTGCCAGTCCCGCTCCCGCTCCGCTGCGTCGAATACGCTGCGCAGACATCCGATCTGACGTCCTTGATGGTGCGTGCGCTGCCGCACAACGGCGGCTCTTCACGTCGGCCCGGATGGCGCAGCCGCCGGATGCAGGAAGGGATGTGACATGAGGTCCCCAGCCGTACATCTGCGGGAGATCACCGACGACAACCGGGATGCCGTCCGTGCCCTCCGCGTCCGACGCGACCAGAAGCAGTTCGTCGCCTCCGTGTCCAAGTCGCTCAAGGAGGCGACAAGGAAACCAGAGGCCAATCCCTGGTACCGCGCCGTGTACATCGGCGACGAGCCCGTGGGCTTCGTGATGCTGTCGTGGAAGCCGCCGGCTGGTCCATACAAAGGGCGGCACTTCATCTGGCGCCTTCTCGTCGACAAGCGGCACCAGAGGAGAGGGATCGGCCGAGAGACGCTCACCCAGATCGCAGCCCTCGTTCGCGCGGACGGCGCCACCGAGCTGCTGACCAGCTACGATCCCGGCGAGGGCGAACCGTGGCCCTTCTACCAGAAGTTCGGGTTCGAGCCCACCGGGGAGATCGACGACGGCGAGATCGTTCTGCGGCTCGTCTTCCCCGCTCACTGACCTCTTTCAGCGTGGCCACTGATCGGTGACGGGATCGTTGCCCGCAACGCACGAGGCTCCCGTGCCGTCGGGGGAGGTGTGCGCAGCCTCAACCCACAGGCACAGGAGCCGCGTTGGTCCCGTATTCTGCCGCACTCGACCTGCCCCACGCCCTGGTCGAGTGGGTCACCATGCTCATCGTCACCCGGGAGGGTGACCGTCGCTGCAAGCTCCCGCCGCACCAGCGTGCCCCGATCGGCTGGTGTACCCGCGCCGGCACGACACCCTCGCCCGGATCGCTGCCGGGTTCGGCATCTCCGTCGGCACCGCCCACGCCTACACGACAGCCGTCGTCGACCTGCTCGCCTGCCGCGCACCCCGCCTGCTACGCGCGCTGCGCGAGGCCGATCCGGACCACGTCCGGCTGGATGGCACCCTGGCGGAGTGCGACCGGGTCGGCGGCAGCCGGGCCGACTTCTCCCACCAGCACCGCCGACACGGGGTAAACGTGCAAGTGGTGACCGATCCGGTGGGACAGCTGCTGTGGATCTCGCCGAGCTGCCCGGCCGTGCGCACGATCTCACTGCGGCCCCGCCCACCGGGACATCCGGGTCTGCGAACGCCAGGGCGTCTCCGTCCTCGCCGACCGCGCCCACATGGGAGCCGGTCCCTGGGTGACGACACCCCTCGGACGCCCACCGGACCGTGACCTCACGCCGACCCAGCAAACCGTCAACCGAACGCTGTCCGCAGCACGGGCGCCGGTCGAGCACGGCGTCGCACGACTGAAATCGTGGCGGATCTTCCGCAGGTCCCGGTGCAGACCGAATCGAATGACGTCCATCGCCCCGGCCGTCCGCACCCTGAAGCGGCACCGCCGAAGGAGATCACTGTTTGCGACTGGTTGTTTCAGACGGGCGTCGGTGTGGGAGCGGGCAGGTAAGGGGTGATGTTGCGCCACGCGCGCTCGATGTATTCCTCCTTCTCGCCGACCGGGGCGACATAGTGCAGGGCGCTTTCGGCGGCGTCGTTGCCCTCGAGGCGGGCGATGATCCAGGCGGCGAGGTAGTGCGAGGCGAGGCAGCCGCCGGCGGTGGCGATGTTGTCCTTGGCGTAGAAGGGCTGGTTGAGCACCTCGACGCCGGCGGCGATGACCCAGGGCTTGGTGGTCAGGTCGGTGCAGGCGGGGATGTCGTCGAGCAGGCCGAGCTTGGCCAACACGAGAGCGCCGGAGCACTGCGCGGCGATGAGTTGGCGCGAGGGGTCCAGGCCGCGCAGGGTGTTCATGATCGCCTGGTCTTCGACGACCTCGCGCGTAGCGATGCCACTGCCGACGATGACGGCGTCAGCGGCGCACGCCTCCTCAAGAGTGGACATCTGGTCGATGACCACCCCGTTCATCGACGTCACCTTGGGGCTGGGGGTGGCGATGGTGACGCGCCAGTCGTCGGTCTTGATGCGGTTGAGCACACCGAGCGCGATCAGGGAGTCGAGTTCGTTGTAGCCCTCGAAGGTGAGGATGGCGATGTGCACGGCGGCTGTCCTTCCCGATGAGTGGGTCCTGACAGTAAGAACACGCGAACAGGACAGTCAAAGAATTGTCATGGATACAATTCGGTGCGTGGCAGCCTCGCGGTACAAGATCCTGGTCGACGCGCTCGCATCCGACATCCGGACAGGCCGGCTCGCCGCAGGCGTGCGGCTGCCGACACACCGCGGGCTCGCCGCCCGCGAGGGCATCGCCGTGGTGACCGCGACCCGGGTGTACGCCGAGCTGGAAGCGATGGGTTTGGTGAGCCGCGAGCAGGGCCGCGGCACGTTCGTGCGTGACCTCGCGGTTCCCGCCGGTCACGGCATCGATCAGCAAGTCGTCGCCGCGGATGCGGTCGACCTCAACTTCAACTATCCGTCGCTGCCCGGCCAAGCCGATCTCCTGCGGCAGGCTCTGCGAGAGGTGGCCACCTCTGGTGAACTCGACTCGCTGCTGCGCTACCAACCACATCGAGGGCCCTCCCAGGCCAGGGCCTCGATCGCACGGCACCTGCGACGTCGAGGAATCACTCCGGACGCGGATGAGATCCTCGTCGTCAGCGGTGCGCAGCACGGCCTGGCCATCACCGTCATGGCCGCGCTCAACGCCGGCGACGTCGTCGCGGTGGACGCACTCACCTACCCGGGGTTCAAGGTGCTCGCGCATGCCTTTCATCTCGACCTGGAGCCCATACCCACAACCGCCGACGGGCCGGATCTCGATGCCTTCGAGAAGCTGTGCGCGACCCGCCCTGTGCGCGCGACCTACACCATGCCGACGTTGCACAACCCTTTGGGGTGGGTCATGTCAGCACCTGACCGCAGCCGTCTGATCGAGATCGCTCGGCAGCACGGTTCGCTCATCATCGAAGACGCCGCATACGCCTATCTGGTCGAGGACCCTCCACCGCCTCTGGCCGCAAGTGCACCGGACATCACCGTCTACGTCTCGGGACTGTCCAAGAACGTCGCCACCGGCCTCCGGGTCGGCTTCGTCGTCGCCCCGCCGTCCAGGGTGCCGTCGCTCGAACGCGCGATTCGGGCGACCACCTGGAACACCCCGGCCCTCACCACCGCGATCGCCTGCCGCTGGCTCGAGGACGGGACGGTCGAGCACTTGGAAGCGCAGAAACGAGACGACGCCAAGGCCCGCCAAGCGCTCGCCAGACAAGAACTGGCGGGCCTACCACTGATCAGCCACCCCTCGTCCTACTTCACATGGCTGACGCTGCCCGACGACGCACGCGCCGATCGCCTGACCGCCACCCTCGCGCGTCAGCGCATCTCGGTAAGCACCGCCGAGCCCTTCACCACCTCGAAGCACACACCACAGGCGCTCCGCCTCGCTCTCGGCTCGACCGATCTGGACAGTCTCCGGGCGTCGCTGCGCACAGTGCGACGAGTCGTTATCGAAGACGCCTACTCCTGAACTCCCCGCGACCAGCCGATTCCGCCCGCCCCGGCCTCTGCGGACGAAGAGCCGTCGGCGCTGCAGCGTGGTGGCCGGCCGGCCTGGGACCTGCGGCTTCCCGGGCGGCCTCGTACGCGCGACGGAGCGGGGCGTGGTCGGTTCCGAAGTCCTGGCGGATCTGCCGCGAGACCCGATGCAGTCGAAAGTCGAATGGCGTCAATTGCTGCAGCCGTCGTCACGGTGGAGTGGCAACACTGAAAGAGTTCAGTGACACGTATACCGAAACGGCCGGTCCGCCGCTTACGGCGTATCAGTGGGCCAGCAAGACCGCGGCGGTCAGCATGACGAGCACGGAGGCGCCACAGAATGCAAGGTGTGAGCGCGGGTAGTCGTACCGCTCACGCGTCACTCCCTCGTTGATCTCGTGCGCCCACATCGCGAACAGTTTGCGAGTCGGGTACATGCCGATCGTCAGCCCGATGAGCGCGAACGAGCACAGGACGAGCATGTCTGCCAGAGCGAAGGCGCGCCAGGCTCCGAGCGCTACCGCTCCGGTGCCGCACACCACCCAGATGAAGGGGTAAACCGTCCAGAATTTTTGGATGGGTATCCATTTGGCCATGGCGGAGCAGTGGATCACTAGGGCAGTGATAGCCAGCAGCCACGGCCAATCGGTGGCAACCGATGTGAACACGGACTTCCCCCTGAGTCACTTGAACCCGCAAAGAGTAGCAGCGGGATGAGAGGAAGCCGGTGGCCGCGGTCGGGGCGGGGCGGGGAGGCCGAAATAGTCGAGGGCCCCTTGGGGACCAGAGCCTCGGCCCCGATCTGGTAGTGCTTCGTTACGTCGAGTGACCTTTCCTGGTCGTTGACGTCTTCGCGGTGTGAGGCTGAGGGAAGGGGAACGGCTCCGCGGTGAGTCCGAGCGGCTGCCGGACGGCGACATGCAGGCCCTGCATCAGTTCGTGAACCGGTCACCGTGGGATCCGTTGCCGGTGCGGCGGCGGGTCGCCCAGCGGTTGTGCCAGGCGATCCGCCCTGAGGTATGGGTCGTCGACGACGTGTCGTTTCCCGAGTGCGGCACCGCCTCGGCCGGGGTGGCCCGCCAGTACTGCGGGCCTTGGGTGAACCGTCTCGACTGGACCTGCGACACCTGGGGCAGGCGTCCCCCGGCGAGCTCGAACCTTCTCGCTCACGCGGTGGGGGCCTGAACCGTCTGCGGTTCAGGCCCCGTACGAGGCTCGTTGCGGTCAGTTGCCGGGGCCCGACTGCGCCTTCCGCAGGGCGCGGATTCTCTGCTGGGTGGTGCTGACGGCGGCATGGAGCCGGACTCGGGCGCATTCCTGCTCCATGGCCAGCTCCATGATCTGTTCCAGCTGCGCGGTCCGCGGTTGGCCGGTAGCGGCGAGGGGCTTGGCGAGGTAGGTGTCGAAGCGCTTGACCACCTGGTTGAGTTCGGGGCGGATCACCTCCAGCAGGTCGGCGAAGTCGGAGATGGGGTTGCGGTACTTGCGCAGCGGGGTGAGGCCCTCCGGCTTGCAGGGTTTCCGGGCGTACTCGCAGAGTTTGTCGCCCTCCAGACGGGAGGCGACGCTGTCGAGGTCCTTGGCGTTGTCCTCGAGCGTCCGCTTGATCTTCATCCAGGAGAAGAGGCGGCGGGTGTGACGGTAGCCGAGGATGGCCACGGTGACTGTCGCTGCGCCGACCAGGGCGGCCACCAGGAGGGATCCGGCGTCGGTGCCGAAATGGCACTCACGCGGCCACCTGCCGACGCGACGGCGCGGGCTACCACTTCGGGGGCGCTGGCCGGTCGGTGTCGGGAGCCTTCAGGGGCGGGGCTGAAGCACTTCCAGGGCGCCGGTCTCGGTGTCGTAGCTGCGCAGGGTGATGAGCCGGACCGACAGTGGCGGTGTCGGCAGCAGGTCGGGGACCCGCCGGCCGGCGAAGGCACCAGGGCGCCGGGTACGGCCGAGGGTGACGTGCGGGCTCCAGCACCCGGGTTCGTGGAATGGGTTGAGGGCCCCGGGCGGGCTGTCCGAGGCCACCGCCTCCCACACTCGGCGGTGCAAGCCGGCCAGCGCGGAGTCGAGATCCAGCGCCCAAGCAAGCACCGAGGTCGGCCGCTCAAAGCGGACCACGCCGGTGAACCGCACCGGCAGCGGCAGGGCGGCGGCCACCTCGGCAAGCTCCCAGCGGATCGGGGCGGTCAGCTCCGGGCAGGCAGCCAGGGTGAGGTGCGGGCTGTTCGTCGGTGAGCGGTGGCGCGCCTGACTAGGCAGCCCGGCGTCCGCGAGCCGCCGCCACGCCTCCCGAACCGCTGACTCCGCCACCTCATCCAACAGAAGCTCGACCGTGCGCACCGCCGCAGCCTACCGGCGAGGGTCTGCGGTTCCGCCGCCCACCGGGCCCGCCAGATCCTCCCCAACCCCCAACTCGCCGTCCACGACCACCCGGACACCCTGCTGAAGTGCGTCTACCGCGGCGGGACACCGCCCTGTGTCACCGCGACCAGGTAAGGAACACTCGCAGCCTTGAGCGTGCGTGCCGGCCTGCCCGAACATCGCCCGCACCGACCACAACGCCCACCAGCTCACCCCAGCGCGCCGGCGACTTCGAAAAGCGCGCCGCCTACCTGCCCGGCCCGATCGCCCAGCGCCTGCACGCAACCGCCGCCCGCCTGTGCAACCACGTCGCAGAACACCACGCAGCCGCCGCACCACCAAGGACACCGCCCGTGGCCCGCGCTCCTGACGAACGCGACCGCGTCAAGGCCGCCGTGGACCGCATCAAAGCCGCCGTGGACCGTATTCTGGACGGGCCCCGAGCCGCTGTCGGACTGCGGAATGGTTCGTTACTCCCCGCGTGTGGTGAGGCGTCCGGCGGCTTCGAGTCGTGCGAGGCGGTCGTGTTCCCGGCGAGCATCCGGCGGAGGCTGGCGAGGGTCTGCTGGGGGGCGTAGTGGAAGGGCAGGTTGGCGGGCTTGCCGGGTTGCAACTGCTGTGCGTCCGCCCCTGCGCGGGAGCGCAGCTTTACGCCGTGTGCCAGGAGGGCCAGAACGTCGGCCGGCCCAGGGCCGACCGCGCTGCTACCTCGACACGCGCCAGAAGTCTGCCGTGTCTCCGACCACTGGCATACGCCAGAACACCCTCCTCGGTGGCTGCCGCGAGTTCGTCGACGCTCCGGCAGGTGGCCTCGAGTTGCTGGATGAGGGCTTGGGCTTGCTTGCCCATGGCCTGTTCGGCCATCGGCAGCTGGTGCAGCGGTGACGCGGTCCGTCCGGGCTGGTACGCCGGAGGCATGCGGCTCCGGACGGGGGCGGGCTGACCGCCGATCAGCGCAGGCACCGCGAAGAGGTACGGATGCGGACCGTTGACCTCTTCGAGGAGGGCGTGGAAGTCCCTTGCATCGCCCGGGAGTTACGGGTGAGCGAGAAGTCGGTCTACCAGTGGCACCGTACCCGGAGGACGGGCGGACGCGAGGCGCTGCGTTCCAGAGGTCCCTCCGGCTACGGCTGCCGGCGCACGGCTGGGTGGACGACCATGTGTGGACCGCGGCAAGGGTGCGCATGCTGATCGGGCGGAAGTTCCACATCTCCTACAGCGTCTCCGGGGTCACCCGGCTGCTGCACCGGATGGGCTACAGCGTGCAGATGCCGCCGTCCGCCCAAGGGCCGCACCTGGGGCCGACGCGGCATCACACCGAGAGAGTCGAGGTCTCCGGCCGCAGTCGGGGACGGCTCTCGGTGGCCG
>NZ_JBVIIT010000050.1:0-4915 GCF_055569615.1 Streptomyces sp. NPDC031379
CCTGCACGCGGATACGACGCGCACAGCCAAGCCGAGGCAAGCGGTGTCAAGCATCAGGTGAAGCCACAACGTCAAGCATCAACCGAGACAAGACAGCCTCTGAAAGTGCGAGCGGTGTGAGAAGTGACTCTACCTTTGTGATCTTAAGCTGGTCCCGTACGCCTCATCGTGTGGGCCTAGCCGACGAAGGAGACTGTGGATTCCAGATGGCACGGTTGCCGGGGGCGGTCGGGGCTCCGGCATCTGGGTGAGCGGTACACCGCGTCCACTCGCTTGCGGTGGCCGCTAGTGGCCTCGCCGACGACCCACCAGCGCTTGCAGAGCGGGCATCGTACTTTCGGCCGGCGGTAGGGGCGGCCCTGCTGCGGGGTGGTGGCGAACTCGGCTTTGCTCCGCCACCACTGATCGCGTTCCTTGCGTCACCGTCAGGCTTCGTGCGGGACGTCGGCGAGCAGTACCGGCGTGATCGGCGGCTGTCCTCGAGGAGCGGAACCGTGCTGTGCTCCTGCTGCACGATCGCTACACCTCGGCCGTTGTTACACCGAGTTTCTTACAGTCCCGTCAGTGACAGCCCCGGGGCGGTTCAGTGCCTGCCCAGGGTCTGACTGTTGTAGGGGTTGCTGTTACCGGCCCAGCCTGCCAGCGAACTGGACTGTGTAGAGGTTGATGCGTGAGGTTGGGTAGAGGGCGTCGGGGTCTGTGCCGCTGCCGCGGAGTGCCAGTTCGTCTGACTGTTGTAGGGGTTGCTGTTACCAGCCCAGCCAGCCAGCGAACTGGAAAGGGGAGGTGCTCCTTGGGGGGTGTAGAAGTGCGACGATGACGCAGACTCGAACGAGGCCTGAGTGCTAGCCGCGCCAGCGGTAGATGACAACTGAGCCGGAATCTGCGTTGTGGAGTGTGACTGGTAAATGGTTGCGCCATGATTTGAAGGGGCCGTACCGGCAGTTTTTCGAGAACGGGCCCGGTCTCGTGATCGCGCTTTCTCGGCAGCAACAACTTCAGAGCGAAGATCGGCGTGCTGGGCCAGAGGAACTTGCGGGTTCCGTTGCCAATCTCTCACCAGTTCCTGGACTGTCGAGCGATCCGGAACAATGTGATTGACATTCAGTTGCAGCATTGCCATGCATATCACTTGTCGCGTTCCGGCAGTATTTCATAAGCGCCGAACTGCATTTTTCCACTAATCACCTGCCTCAGCCAATTTCGCTCCAGCCCTTTACTGGCCGAGAAATCATTCATGGATATCGGCCTACTAGTCCAGCAGGTGGTGCAATACTCCTGCAGGTAAAGCGATGCATCATTTTCTGTGAGGCGAGGCATACGAGGCACCTTATGGTCGGTGGTTGAAGCATGATTCACTCGGAATGACGTAGCGAGCGGACTCACGGTTCAGACCCACTTCCGACCGACCCGGTTTCCAATAGATTCGTTAGCGAAGCGACCTTACTGAACCGTGTTCATCCTGTCCTGCAGGGATGATGATGCAGTCAGCGAGGTGAGGTGACGAGACGAGGTTCCTGGTCGTTGCGGTGGTGTTCTCTACGCACCATGCTTCGCCCGAGGAGCCTCGCTTGGTCCCCCGTATCGGGCCACGCTCGATGTCCCTCATGAGCTGGTCGAGCATGTCTCGTGGCTCATCAATGCCCGAAGGTGTGAACGCGGCACGCGGTGGCGCAAGCTGGGCTGCTTCCACCAGGCCCTGCTTGCTTTGGTGCACCTTCGTACGTTGCCCCAGCTCGCGGCGGGATTCGGTGTCTCCACCGCGACCGCTTGGCGGTACGTGGACGAGACTCTCGACGTCCTGGCCTCCTGGGCACCCGGCCTGCACGAGGCCCTCGTCGGCCTGGGCGAAGGCGAAGGAAACGCGCACACGAATCACTACGCTTTCCGCCGCCAAAGCGTTCATCCTGGATCCACCGCGCGGTGACCGGCTGGGGGTTTCGGGCCGGCCGTTCAAGGTGTAGCGGTCGTGAGCCTTTGCCAACTTGCGTAACGAGGCTGGCTGACGTGTATTAGGTCGGCCGCCTTCAAGGAACCTCTGCTCAACGGCCGGGACTGCTGGGCCGGCCTCCCGCCTCGCAGGCCGTTGACCAGGGCAGCCAGACATCAGGAGGTTGGAAAAGGCTCCGTGGCTGGCTGGTGCGAGCAGTCCGGCCGCTGGCGGCCAGATGATGGTGGACAGCTGCCACAGCCGGGGCGTGGCGGTCATGGAGAGGCGGCGTAGGGCGGGGATGCGGGTGTTGTCGTGGACGACTGCCCACGGTTTCCCGATCCGGCCCGAACACCTATGGGCCTCATCCACGATGATGAGGTCCCAGCCCGGGAGGCTGGCGGTGTGGGCGCGTTCCGGGGCGCGGAGTCCGAGGGAGGCGTAGGTGGCGAACACGGTGGCCTTGTCGAAGGGCCGCACCCAGGCGACCAGCTCGTCCACGGCCGTGGTGTTGGGGAAGACCGCCTCCTCTCTGCGCAGGGAGGAGAGCAGCGCCTGGTCGACGCCGTGACGGCCCGCTGGCAGCCCCGCGTCCGCGAACGCGCCCGCCGCCAGGCCGCAACCACCACCGGCATCACCATCGAGACCCGCGCCCGATTCGGCTTCACCGCCGCCCCCGGCACCACCGACGACGCTCGACTGCGCCGCCTGACCGTTCACCTCCCCGCCGCCTACGCGGCCCGCCTGTTCGACGCCCAGGACGCGGACGCCGGCGAACAGCAGCTGCGCGCGATCACGGCCGAAGGGCTGGGAGAGATGTACTTCCGCGACGGCGGCCGCCGCGCCGGCGGCCTCGAGGTGGAGTTCACCGACATCGACTACCTGGACGTCGGCCTGTAGCACCACAGGCGGGTGATCTTGCCCGGTCGACCTGTGACTGAGCGCTTCAGTTGGCGAGTGAGCCCTTGAGTTGGCGGGGGCCGGCGCTCACGTCTGCGCTGCGCGGAGCGCATGCGGGTAAGGGGCTCGCCGTGCAGGCCGGCGGGAACTACGGTGCTGGGGTGACTGATCTTGAAGTAGTGGCACGTGGGCTGGTTGGCGGCGAACGCTCTTTTGAACAGTTGAGATGCCATCCGCGGCTTCCGCTGGTGGCCTGCTCGGACTCCGAGCGTCCGGCAGTCCACATCTGGGACTGCGGCGCGGGGCAGCTGCGCGAACTCGGCTCCGTGGACGTCACGTCGAATGCCTATGGAGACGCCTTTGGGTGGGAGCGGGCAGAGCGGATGCCCGCTGTCGCGTGGCATCCGTACCAACCACTGCTTGTCGTGACTGGGGAAGACGGACTACGGCAATGGACTCCTGCTGGGGTCTCCGAACCGGAAGGCGTACCAGCCACCGCCTCCTACCGCAGCCTGGCTTTCAGCCCGGACGGGCAGACCCTGTGGGGTTCGCCGTCGTTTCGCGACGAAGGCGGCGGGTGGGAGAGCTCGGACGTCCTTGACCTTGCCTCCGGAACCATCGGTGCCGGACCCCGGTGGGATACGGGAGTCGCGGAGCATCCCGGGGGCGGACTTGTCGCCACGCTCGCCAGCGACCAGGGGGCCATGCACTGCCTTTTCGCGCGCGTCGATCAGGGGACCGCGCCTGCCATGATGCGGCCGCTCCGCCGGGCGCTGATCCTGGACTGTGACGGCTATGAGACTCCGCTCTTCAGCGCGGACGGACGTCATATAGCGGTACGTGGCAACGCGTACGACAACTCGGTGGAGGTGTTCGAGTTTCCTTCGTTGCACCGGGTTCTGGCCACAACCCTCGGCGACCCCAGCCCTGGTTATCCGTACCCGCAGGAGTGGCGTGACCAGATGGAAGCCTGGTCGCGTCACAACATCGCCTTCGGACCGCAACCGGGCGTGCTGTGGATCGCAACGCCCGCGGGGGCGCTGGTCGAGGTGGACCTCGAAACCCGGCAAGCGGTCGAGCACGATGTGCTGACCGGGTCCCGCTTGTCTGCGCTGGCCGTCACGGCGACCGGCGAGCTTCTCGTTGCCGGCAGTGAGGGAGAGCTGGTGCTCTTGTCCGTGCTGACCGGCTCCACGCAGACCCGCACCACAAGCAGGGACGTCTCGAGGGCTGCAGCCATAGCGTTCTTGGAGGCCACCGCCGAGATTCCGGACGACGGCGACGACCTGGAGACGCACCTTGTCCTGACCGACGGAACCCGCACATGGGAAGCAGACGATCTGGCAGCGGTGACCGCGGCCAGCGCAACAGATCCAACCTGGCTTCAACTTCAAGCAGCCATCAACAAGGCACAGGCCCAGAGCGAATAAGCCGTGGAACGCGATGCATCGCCTGCGACGGCGGTGCATCCCCAGGGATGCTGGCCGAAATCGAAATCCCAGCAACGCTTCGCCGCTGAGCGCTTCAGCTGGCGAGTTGGCTACTGGAGCAGGCTGCGTCAACGGCTCGCGTGAGCTGGGCGGCGTAGGCGTCGAGAAGCGGCTTCATCTGCTGGTAGAGGGGGACTTTGTCCTGCCGGATCCAGTGACCGACGGTGAACCGGTCCTGGCTCCATGTCGCGTCGAGCTCGGGATCGTTTTGGGCTTCGGCCGGTTGTGGGGCGAATTGGGTCTCACCGTGGGTGACTTCGGTCCAGATGTATGCCGTGGCGGCGAGGCGTGCGCGGTCGTCGGAGATGTAGCGGGGGCTGGGCCGGCGTTTCAGCTGGTCGGCGATCTGGTGCCATGCGTCTGACGGCAGCGCCCAGTCGGCGAGAAGGGTGCGTCGGTGCCGGTAGTCGATCAGTGGTGAGGAGGCGAGGTCTGCGGCGATCGCGTCCAGTGCTTGCTCGTATGCCTCCGGAGTGCCCTGCCGGGGGGGGGGGGGGGGGGGGGGGTGGGCCCGAAACCCCCTCCCCAGACCCCCGCCCCAAAAAACGAAGACACGCACCACCGGTTTTCCCCCCACGCTGCTGGAAGAAGGAGA
>NZ_JBVIIT010000050.1:4925-22822 GCF_055569615.1 Streptomyces sp. NPDC031379
CTTCTCTCGCTGTTGGTGGGGTGTGTGGGTGGGGGGTAGCGGGTGGGGGGGGGGGGGAGGTGTGTGGTGGTCGCTCCTATTGTTTTCTCGGATCCCTCGGGGGTGCCCTGCCGGCGGGCCCATCTGGCGGGGGGCCCGCCCAGACCCTTTCCATCGATGCCGAGTCCGAGGAACTCGGCGGCGTCGACGATGGTCTTCCCGAGGGCTCGTCGGACGAGGAAGGCGGATGTTGTGCGCCGCAGGACCGGCATGCTGAAGGCGACGGTGAAGTCGCCGAGGTGGCGTTCGGCCCACTCCAGGGGGAGGAACGCCGGAACGTGCTGGGGGCCGTAGTCGAGGCCGCGTTGGGGCAGCCGGCTGCCGCCCCTGCCGCTTCGTCGGTGCGTGGAGACCAGGTATTCGGCGGCGTTCTGGAACCTTTCGGAACAGTCATCCCGATAGCGGCGGAATCCGGTGTCCCAGCTGCGGTGACGTTTCGGGGCGATGCCGCTGCGGGTGCGGTTCTCGACTGGTGCGAGTGGGGCCAGCGCAGATCGCAGGTCGGTGGCCGACAGGATGGCGTCGGCGGCGAGGAGGATGATCGCGCAGGCCCGGGCGTCCTGGGGCGGCGTGCTGACATGCAGGGAGTGCGAGGAGTCCTGGCGGGCGGCCAGCACCTGATCGGTGCGGTGGCTGTCGACGTTCTGTGCGGTGGGCCGGGCCTTCGGCCAGGTGATCATGACAAGCCCGCTGACCATCTGGAGATCGGTGAAGTACTCGCTGGCTGTCGCCGCCGGGGTGTCCGGGCCGAGCATGGCGGCGATCTTCTTCTGCAGTGCGGAGAGTGCCTCGGGCAAGGGTTCTGCTGGTCCGGGCGGCTGCCGGTCGAGGCGGGCTCCGCAGAGTTGGGCCGTCCGTTGTGTGCGGCGGGACTCGTGGGCGAGGGGTGCTCGGCACTGGGCGGGGTGGAGTCCGGCGATGGTCGGGCGGGCGATGAGCTGTCCGGGGCGGTCGGTGAGCGGTCGCTGGCATTCGGGACAGAGGTGTTCGAGGAAGCGCTGGTGGTGCTCGCAGGCGAAGATGACGGGCAGTCTCCAGTCGGTCTTCCAGGGGCCGCCGTGGTCCGTCTGCAACGGCGTCCCGTCGCCGGCGAGGCAGCCGGGGCAGTAGCGGGCCGCTGCGGGGAAGAGCCAGTCCAGTGCGGGGATGCGCTTGCCGGCGCGGACGACGTCGAGGCTGTGGGCGATGGGTGGGTAGCGGGGTGCGAGCGGCAGCAGGGTCAGAGCCGTGGCTTCGGCTGCGGTGAGGCGGGTGGCGGCCTGGAAGTCGTTCATTCGCTGGGCCGGCAGTTCGAGGGAGAGGGTGGTGCGGGTGATGGCCTGGGTGTTGGGCTGGTACTCGGCCAGGCCGGTGCGTCGCAGGACCGTGTCCGGGGCGACGTCGAGCCGGTGGGCGAGCCGCATCACGTAGCCGGCCAGCAGTTCGCCGGGCAGCGGGTCCAGACTCCGGGGCAGCGGAGTGATCATCGGGCGCTCTCCTGGGCTGTGCCGAGGGGGCCGCGGTCGTCGAAGACGGTGTTGCGGCCGCGGCGGGGCTTGCGAGGGGCGGGTTTTCCCGGGACGGCGGGGACTTCGCCGGCGCCGGCGTCGCGCCGGTCGCTGTCGCGCAGGTCGATGGCGATGCCCTCGAGGAGTTCTTCGTCCAGGCGTTCCCGGCCGGAGTCGATGGCCTCGCGGCAACCGTCTTCGATCAGCCGTTCCAGGAGGCCGACGACGCCGTTGGTGCGGTGGTAGAGGTACTCGGGCATCGTGCCCTCGGTGAGCATGCCGGGGACCGCGTCCAGGAGCCGAAGGCCGCTCTGGACGCCATGCAGGTGCTGGACCCAGGCGGTGATCTGAGGTGCGGTGCTGTAGTGGAAGCGATCCAGCTCGATCAGGTCGAAACGCCGTTCGGTCTGAGTGGCCTCCAGTCCGTGGGCCTTGGCATGCCTGGAGGGCGGGAGCCGCCACTGTCCGGTGGCCGGGTCGTGGCGCCCCTCGCGCAGCAGACCGGAGCCCGGGATGTCGACGCCGACCAGGACCAGGGTGACGTTCATGCTCATGAACGCGCGGATCAGGTCGAGGGTGTCCTGGTCGTCGGCCCGGTGCATGCGAAGCCTCGTGATGTCGTCCAGGATCAGGACCTTGGTGCCGTGGTCCCGTAGGGACGCCGCGACCTGGCGGATCAGATCGGGCAGGTCCATGCGGGGGCCGAGCGGCGCGTCGAAGAAGTTCAGGATCGCCTTGCAGGTGCTCTTCGGCTTCGCGGTCACCGGCGTCTGGACGTAGGCGACCGGGATGTGCAGGTCACGGCTGCCGGGGCGGGCGTCGGGGTTGAGGTAGTCGTTGAGAGCGAGCCACCGTTCCTGGAAGGCGGCGGCAATCTCGCAGACGCATTCGGTCTTGCCCTGGTAGCCGCCGCCGGAGACCATCACCCCGGCCCGGGTAGTGGGCTTAATCTTCAAGGCGTTGGTCTCGATGCGGCCGCTGAGAAGTTTCTCCACCGCCCGGCTCATCGGGGTGTCCAGCAGCTGCAGGTTCGCGTGGGTGGCCGTGCGGTGCAGGTTGTGCAGCATCTTCTTGCGCCGGCTCAGGAGCCCGAAGGCTGCGCGGTCCATCACCGGCGCCGGGACGAACAGCTTGCGGGTGCGGCACCAGTGCTGCCAGCCGGCCGCGGTGTCACGGGCCGGAGCAGGGCCTGTCAGGACGAACGGCAGCGTCTCCATCTCGCCTGTCACTGCGGTCCTTCCTGTACCGGCTGAGAAACGGAACCGGCCTCGTCATCGGCGTCGGGCAGCGTGAAAAGCGAGTGCTCGCGCAGGCCGTCGCCGAGGCGGGGCGGTGAGACGAGCGGAGCGGCGACCGCGGCCTCGCGCCGGCGGCGCCGTTCCGCGTCGACGGCCTGCTGGTTCTGGCGGACGAGCTCGGTCGGCCGCGGCGCGACGGGCAGCGGCGTCAGGCCGGCGGGGGCCCTCCGGTCGCGTTCGGCGGCCCGTGCGCGGGCGACTTCACGGGTCCGTTCTGCCCGCTCGGCCTTGGTCATCTGACTCGGCCAGGAGTCCACCGGGGAGCGGGCGCCGATCAAGTCGAGCAGGACGGGCAGGAGTTCGGTGTCGTCGCGGGGCGTCAGCCCGGCCCGGGCGGCCTCGCGCAGGACCTGCTGGACTCGCGCGTCGGAGAACGCGAGGAGGTCCTCGCCGGTGGACAGTCCGTTCCAGGACAGGGTGTGCCACTGCCCGGCGAGCTCGATGAACGCCTGCCGGCAGTCGCGGGGGTCGCGGTGCACGACCCATTTGTCCCGGTGCCGGCCGCTGCGAGGGGAGGGAAACAACCTGAGCTCGCCCAGGACGGGATCGTCGCCGCCATACCAAAGTCCGCCGATCTTGACCCCGCGACGGCCGTGGATCTTGACGAAGTGCGCGGGCAGAAGGCGGTGGTAGAGGCTTGCGTCCGGGATCTGCAGAGCGATCCCGTCGCGGGCCGCCGCCGTGGCGAACAGAGTGTTCGGGCTGTGCCGACCGCCGGGGTCCCAGGCGGGTGCATACAGGTCCAGCCTTCGGTTTTGCCAGATCCTCACGATCCAGGTAGCCAGCAGATGTTCCATCTCGTCCAGGGTCCAGACCGCGTCGCCCTCCGGGTCGGCACCCCGGTCGGCGACATCCCGCCCGCGGTAGCCGAGAAGCATTTCCAGCAGCAGCGACTGGATTCCCAAGAACGCGCGTTCGCAGGCCGCCTTGTCCTGAGCTCGCATCGCCCTCGCCGGCAGCACCACCGTCCCCAGCGTGCGGGCGACCTGCACCAGGTGGTGGTTCTTGTAGACGCTGCCGTGATCGCTGGTCACCGTCTCGGGCGCGAAGAACGGCCGTCCGGCGGCCGGATGGCCGGCGAACTCGGTGACCAGCGCGGCCGGGACACCGGGGTAGTGCCATCCCATGTCCGGCGTCCAGTCCGGGCGCATCGGCAGCGGCAGCATCACGTCCCGCAGCAGCATGGCCACCTCGATGGAGGAGTCCGATCCCGGGGTGAGCCGGAAGGCGACCAGGGAGTGCGTGAACGCGTCCAGTCCGAGGGTGAGATCGACGGTGATCGGCTCGCCGAACACGTCGTCGCGCAGCTTCACCGGGAACGGCGTGGTGTCCAACACCACCACCTGGCCGGGACGGGTGATCGTCACGGTAGAACCGCCGGTGTCCACCGCCGCGGCTGAGCGGAGGTAGCGCTGACGTCCGCTCTCGGGCCCGAACCACTCCTTCCAGACCTTCAACAGCGTCGTGTAGTGCGGGATCTTCTTCTCCGCCTCCGTGCCGAACTTCTCCCGCACGAACTGGTGGATCATCCGTTCCTTGGTCTTCATCCCGACCCGGGAACGGTGCAGACACTCCGCGTGGACCGCGTGAATGGCCTCCGCCACCTGCAACGTGATCTTGCGGTGCCCCCGCAGCACGGGGGTGAGACGGCCGTCCGCCAGCCCCATGATTCCCTGCTCAGGCCAGGCTGCAGACCACCGTTGCAGCGTGCGCTCGCTGACCTGCCCCAGACCCAGCTGACGGGCGTCGTCCGGGTGCAGAGCCTTCAGCTCGGCCACTTTGACGAGCCGCCGCTCGGTCAGTGTGGTCCGCTCCGGGTCGTACTCGGGCCGGGGCTCACCCTCCTGGGGCCAATGCCGGCTGCCGCTGCGGAAGCCGCTCTCGGCCTCCAGGAAGTGGGCCACCCTCAGCCGGAGCCGCTTCTGGTCATCGTCCTTCAGGTCCTCGAACCGGGCGGGCTGCTGCTTGTCATCCATCATGGCCTCCCGCCGGATAGACCCAGGTCGCATCCCCGAACGGCAGAGTCAGGTCGACGGCCATCCGCCGGTGCCAGAGGAGATGGACCGCGTGCGTGCGGGCCACCGCCGGAACGTGCGTCTGATCCACCAGCTCGGCGAACCGCCACGGACGTCGGCCAACCGCAGTCAGCAGCTGCCGCTCAAGCCCGAGCGGATCGGCCATCGGGCGGCGCCGCACCGACAACGCGTCGATCCCCGCCAGCACCTGCCGGCGCCAGCCGGTCACCACCATGTAGCGCCAGCCCGCGGCGGCCGCCGCCTGCGCTGCCGCCGCGAACCGCACCTCGTCCTCCTCGCCGATCAGGCCCCCGGGACGCACGTCCACCAGCCACGAGGCTCCCGCCGCGAGCACGAGGAAGTCCGGAATGTGCGAGCCCTTGCCCTGCGAGGAGGAAAACCGCAGACGGAACGGCTGGGACAGCACCTCGTCGAACCCGCCGACGAAGTCCAGGACCAGCAGCAGCCAGCGTTCGGCCAGGCTCTCGAAGCCGTGTTGCCTGCCGGTCGTCACCAGGCACTCCAGCCCAGGCCGGTGACGCTGACCGGTCCGCCAGGCAAACCGCCGAACCGGCACCGACGCCATCGCCGGCCCCGCCGACAGGTCCTTCACCGGGACGATGACCTCGGACTTGCCGGTCTTCCACGTCACCGTCCACGTACGCGTCCATCCCGGCCCCAGATCCAGGCACTCGGTGGCCGGCTCGGGCAGCGCGTATGGCAGCGCGAGGTCCTCCACACGGCAGGCGTGGGACCACACCGGACCGGCCGGAACATCGACGACCTGTACGTCACCCATGGCGAGAGCACACCGCAGAGCACGAGCCGTACGCGGGAAAAGGCCCAAAGCAACATCAACAACCGGGCCGTACGGATACCCTGCTCAACTCGCCAAATCAAATGCTCAGTCACACCGGTCGACCGTGACGACAACCGCCCGTCCGCCGGTTGGCCGAGCATGATCCGACGTCTCCTCAGCGCCGCGGCCGCCACGGCCGCCGTCCTCGCCACCCTCACAGCCACCGCCCCCGCCCCACAGGCGCACGCGGCGGTCACGACCGGGCCGAAGGCCTGCAACACCGACGGCGCCCCCGAACAGTTGCACACCACCGACGCTGTACATCTGCGGGCCGGCCGTGGCACCGGCCACCGCTCCCTGGCCGTGCTGGCGAAGAACACCGACTTCTACGCTGAATGCTGGGGTGTCACAGGGAAAGGCGTGTGGTGGGCATACGGAGAGGTTGTCTCCGGCCGCTACGCGGGTTTTCCCATGGTCTTCGGGGGTGGGTGAGCGGCGACCTGGTCGCCACCGGCTACCGGCACTGATTGCCCAGGCGGCACAGCACCGTCCACAGGGGCGGGGCCGGCGGAGCCCGGCCCCGGCAATCTCCGACACGAAAGGGACAGCATGCAGGACCAGGACCGGGACGTGCAGGACTTTGCCGTCACCCTCGGTCTACTGCTGCTGATTGGTGGCACCCTGCTCGTGGCCTGCTACACCGGCCCCATGCTCGCGTTCGCTCTCACCGCCACACCCGTCCTTGCCGCCTACACACTCCCCCAACTCCCGCACATCATCAGCCTGCGCCGCGCGATACACCGCATCCTGCGCTGATCGACCCCGAGCAGTCCCGCTGCGCCTGGTCCAGGAATCACGCCTCAGGACCGCTGAAGTGTCTGTGTAGGCGGGACCATCCCCGCGGGTGCGGGGAGCAGCCCCAGGACGACGGCCTCTTCGCCGTCGAGGAGGGACCATCCCCGCGGGTGCGGGGAGCAGGTAGAGGTTCCGGACCCGCCTCCATCGCCGCCGGGACCATCCCTGCGGGTGCGGGGAGCAGGCTGTGTGGCCTGCGGTTCTATGGGGCTGGGGTGGTGTTTTCGGCAAGTTTTGCGGATTCCGGCAAATGGGTCATGTCTGGCCTGGGTTCTTGTGGTTAAAGATCCGATTTTAGTGTCGTGTTGGTGTTGGTGTCTGCTGGTTGGTCGGTGTTGGTGGTAGGTCCTTGTTGTTTTCTTGATGCGGGCTTCGTGTGCCGTGTACATCCTGTATTCATCTGGTATGGCTGGGGAGATGGGGGCCGGTGCGGGGCTGCGTGCCCGGTTGGACGGGCCGGCGTTGAGTGTGTGGGCCAAGCACGACCGTGAGGGGGAGCGGTGGCTGCCGTTGTGGCGGCACATGGAAGACGGCGGGGCTGTGGCGGGGCGGTTATGGGATGAGTGGCTGCCGTTGTCGGTGCGGAGGCTGATCGCTGGTTCGCTGCCGGGTGGGCAGGTGGCTGCCCGTCGGCTGGTGGTGTGGCTGGCTGGTGTGCATGACATCGGGAAGGCGACGCCCGCGTTCGCCTGTCAGGTGGAGCAGTTGGCGCAGGTCATGCGGGGGCATGGGTTGGAGATGCGTTCGCGGGAGGCGATGGGCGCGGATCGCAGGCTCGCGCCGCACGCTCTGGCCGGGCAGGTGCTGCTGAGCCAGTGGCTGGAGGAGCGTCATGGCTGGACGGTCAAGCAGAGCGGGCAGTTCACGGTGGCGGTGGGCGGGCATCACGGGGTGCCGCCCGAGCACGGCCAGATCCAGGTACTGGACCGTCACCCCCATCTGCTGGGCGCGCACGGCCCGGCCCGGACTGTGTGGAAGCGGGTGCAGGAGGAGCTGCTCGACGCGTGCGCGGAGGAGTTCGGCGTGCACGAGCACCTGGCGGACTGGAAGACGCTGAGACTTCCGCAGCCGGTGCAGGTGCTGCTGTCCGCCCTGGTCATCGTCTGCGACTGGATCGCCAGCAATCGCGACCTCTTCCCCTACTTCCCCGAGGACGTGCCCCGTTCGGGACCGGAGCGCATCGCGGCCGGCTGGGGCGGTCTTGACCTGCCGGGTCCGTGGCGGGTGGAGGAGCCGGCCGGGGAGGTGCGTGAGTTGTTCGCTTCCCGGTTCGACCTGCCGCCGGGCGCGAAGGTCAGGCCGGTGCAGGAGGCGGCTGTCGATCTGGCCTGGCAGATGGACGAGCCGGGGCTGATGGTGATCGAGGCGCCGATGGGGGAGGGGAAGACGGAGGCCGCGCTTGCTGCTGCGGAGATCCTTGCCGCGCGTTCGGGGGCGGGTGGTGTGCTCTTCGCGTTGCCGACGATGGCCACGGGCAATGCGATGTTCCCCCGCCTGCTGCACTGGCTGGACCGCCTGCCGGCCCCGCGGGGCACGCGCTACTCGGTGCTGCTCGCCCATTCCAAGGCTGCGCTCAACGATGACTTCGTCGGTCTGATGGGTAATGGCGGTCAGCGGATCGCGGCGGTCGATGTGGACGGCAGGGGTGATGAGCCGTGGCGGCCGTCGGGTCGTGACCGTGTCGCTGGGGCCGAGCTTGTCGCTCACGCGTGGCTGCGGGGGCGGAAGAAGGCGATGCTGTCGTCGTTCGTGGCGGGCACGGTCGATCAGCTGCTGTTCGCCGGGCTCAAGAGCCGGCACCTGGCGATGCGTCACCTGGCGATCGCCGGGAAGGTCGTCGTCATCGACGAGGCCCATGCGTATGACACCTATATGAGCGTCTATCTCGACCGGGTGCTTTCCTGGCTGGGCGCGTACCGGGTGCCGGTGGTCGTGCTGTCCGCGACGCTGCCCGCCGGCCGGCGCAGGGAGCTGGCCGAGGCGTACGCGGGCAAGGACAGCGGTGCGGGTGTGGCCTGTTTCGATGCTGTCGGCCGGGCCGGCGAGTATCCGCTTTTGACGGCGGTCACGCCCGGTGGCGCGCCGCTCATGCGGCGTCCTGCGGCTTCGGCCCGCGGCACGGACGTCGAAGCGGAGCGGCTCGATGACGATGTGGACGTCCTGGCTGACCGGTTGGAGAGGGAACTGGCCCAGGGCGGTTGCGTCCTGGTCGTGCGCAACACCGTGCGCCGTGTTCTTGAGGCAGCGGCTGTGCTGCGCCAGAGGTTCGGGGAGGCGAACGTCACCGTCGCCCACTCGTGCTTCGTCGACGTCGACCGTGCCGGGAAGGACGCCTCTCTCCTGAACCGCTTCGGGCCGCCGGGCAAGGCCGACCGGCCGTCAGGGGTGCATATCGTCGTCGCCAGCCAGGTCGCCGAGCAGTCCCTGGACGTCGACTTCGACCTGCTGGTCACCGACCTCGCCCCGGTCGACCTCCTGCTGCAGCGCATGGGACGCCTGCACCGGCACCTGCGCGGCGGCCAGGAGCAGAGCGACCGGCCCGAGCGGCTGCGCCAGGCACGCTGCCTGGTCACCGGCGTCGACTGGAACGCCCCCGTGCCGCGGCCGGTTACCGGCTCGCTCGCCGTGTACGGGGCGTATGCGCTGCTGCGTTCGGCTGCCGCGCTGCTGGAGCACCTCGACGGCGGCCGGCAGCGGCCGGTGCGGCTGCCGGCCGACATCAGCCCCCTGGTGCAGCGCGCCTACGCCGACGAACTGGACGGCCCGGCCGGCTGGGCGCAGGCGCTGGAGGAGGCCCGCGCACGTCATGAGGAGCATCGCGCGGACCAGGCCGAGCGAGCTGCGACGTTCCGGCTGGATGCCGCGGCCCGGCCCGGCCGGCCGTTGTTCGGCTGGGTCGCCGCGGGTGTCGGTGACGCGGACGACACCCGCCAGGGGCGAGCCCAGGTACGCGACAGCCGCGAGAGCTTGGAGGTCGTGGTCGTGCAGCGGCGCGCCGACGGCTCCCTGGCAACGCTGCCGTGGCTCGAGCCGGACCGCAAGGGCCGTCGACGCACGCAGTCTGCTGATCCGGAAGGCATGGTGTCGGCAGCGCAGGCCCATCCCAACTGGGTACGCCCCGCTCACCAGTAGCCGTATTGGCCAGCGGCGGGCGGGGCGTACTCCTTCCACAGCGGGGTGATGTGCGACCGGCGGTCCCGGTCGCCCGTCAGGCCTACGGCCCGGTGGATGGGCACGCTCAGCCGGTGCTGGGTGTCGTCCGCGGTGAAGGCCGGCAGGCGGCGGCGCCGATCCCAACTGCCCACTCCTTCACCCGACGGAGATCAGGGCAGGCGTGAACGTGTGCCGGTCACGTGTGCAGTCGTGAGCACCCCGAATCGCCGCTGACGTAGCAGAGGTAGAAGTGCACGTCGGCCACGTCGTCCTTCCCGAAGCTCCCGCCGTACGCCTCTCCGTAGTCGGGCGTCGGCCCGGCTATGACCGAGGTGTGTGCACCGCTTGAGTTGCGGTATTGCATCTGGAGCTGGACCGTTCGTCCATCCTGCGCCTCGCTGCCGGCGAAGGGGCTTGAGACGTTGATGTGGTACCAGCCGTTGGGCAACTTCGAATACGTGTAACCCACTGACCCGCAGTCGAAGGTGTTCATGCACGTGAAGAACGTGGAGTTCACCCCTGCGGGTGCAGCCTGAGCGCTGACGGCGGGACCGGCAGCTACGGACGCGGTCAAGAGCGCTGCCACGGTCAGCGGGCGACGAATACCTCTGCGCATGCTCTTCCTCCTGAGTGTGAGTGACGTGTGGCTTTGTCGAGCAGTAGTGACGTCACTTGTCGACGGGATCGGGGGCGCCCCGATCCACGGTCGGGCGCCGCGCAAGCAGGTCCAGCGGGCCGTCCGCCGCCATCCCCGCCGCCGCCGAGAACGACCTGATCGAGTTCCTACGCCGCGTAGGTCTCGGCTGCATGAATCAGACTCGGCCTGACGCACGCATGTGCCCCACCCAATAGCAGGGCGTTGGTGTGAGGTTCAGCAGGGAGCGGTGACGTTGCCGCAGTAGATCCAGCCGTAGTAACGGTGGGGTTCGCTGCCGGAATCATCGAACCGAACGTAGTACCAGCGGTTGCCGTAATCGTTGAAAGCGTAGTGGCTCCAGTACACCCACCTGCCAGAGTCGGCGTACACGACCTGGGCGCAACTGGCCTTGTAGCACTCCCTGATCGGACCTCCGAGTGAGGTGGTCTGGTACCAAGCGGCAGCAGAAATCTCTCCGGGGCTGGCGTCGCTCTTGTCGGCTGCGGCGGGACTGGCGCTGATCCCGGTGGTGACCGCGGCGGCGACAGCGGCGACGGCGAGTGCGCGTCGGATGCTCATGGCGTTTCTCCCTAGGGTCGACTGGGTGGACTCGTCTCGTCGTAGCGTTGGGTAAACCTTGAAGGCTTGAACGACCTGACCGTGTCCCTGCCCTCGACGCCGTCGCCGCGGGCGAGTGTGCCCGCGGCTGCGGTGGCCAAGAGCGCGAACACGACGACCAAGGCGACGGCAAGCAGGACGATGGCGATGTGGTTCACCACGGCGTACCCGTAAGAGGATGCTGACGTGACCGAAGGTCGTGTTCAACGGTGTTCGCCGTGGTCCGGCCCCCGCCCCGGCTTCGAAGGCCGGAGGGCATTGGGGCCGTAGCACCGGTGAAGAAGCTAGCCGCCCACTCCTTCAGCCAGAAGTGTCGCGCCCATGGCGACACCGACGAGGAGAGTGCGTACACGCACGATGATGTCTCCATTCGTGTTGTGTGAGAGCTGGCTATCGGTCGTGGCGGGGTGGTGGCCTGTGTCTGAACGCGCCGTGCATCGCTGCGAGCTGAGCCGCAGCCATGCCCCACGGGGTACGGAGCAACTCACCGTGCCGGCTGTCGCTGAACCGTGTGGTGAGGAGGCGCCGTGGTACCCCGCCATGCTGGTGGACGCGCCTGCTCCCCCCGTTTTCTAAGCAGGCGTCGCTTGATGCTCTGTCGATCGGTCGTCGGACGATGCTCCGAGGACGGGAGCGTGCCCCTTCCCCGGGCTTGCACCACTGATTTCAGGGCCCGTCGCATTGTTCGTCAGCCCTCTTCGGCCGCCGAACAATGACTCGATGGGGTCTGCCGGGTCGGAGTGGCCTTGCGTAGGTTGGCCGCTGGTCCGCGTCTCGGTGGCGAAGGAGATGAGGCGGTGGCGGGTCGGCGTGAGGTGCCGGTGGATCCAGCCGCGGGGCCGGTGCAGCGGTTCGCGCAGGAGCTGCGCGAGTTGAGGCGGGAGGCAGGCGGCCTCACCTACCGGGTCATGGCTCAGCGGGTGGAGTATTCGGTCACCACGCTGTCCCAGGCAGCGGCGGGACAGAAGTTGCCCTCCTTGGAAGTGATGTTGGCCTACGTGCGCACCTGCGGCGGGGATGAGGATGAGTGGCGGGAGCGCTGGCGGCAGGCGGCTGCGCAGGCGGCAGCCGTGCCCGGCGAGGGTTCCGCCGCCCCACCGCCCTATCGCGGCTTGGCCCGCTTCGAGCCGGAGCATGCCAAGCTGTTCTTCGGCCGTGAGAGGCTTACCGGCCGACTGCTGGACCTGGCCCGTGAACGCAGCTTCACCGCCGTGTTCGGCCCGTCCGGCAGCGGCAAATCCTCGCTGCTGCGCGCCGGGCTGATTCCCCGACTACGCGAAACTGACGACCCTGCCCTCCGTCCGGCGGCGATCCGCGTCCTGACTCCTGGTGAGCACCCGGTGGGAATCCACGCATCCCGCCTGATCCCGGTACCGGACGCGGACGCGGACACCTGGCTGATCGTGGACCAGTTCGAGGAGCTGTTCACCCTGTGCCGGGATGCGACCGAACGCACCGACTTCATCGACCGGCTGCTTGCCGCCGACAACCCTGGCAGCCGGCTGCGCGTGGTCGCCGCGGTCCGGGCGGACTTCTACGCCCACTGCCTGGAACACCCGGGTCTCACCGCGGCACTGCGGGATGCCACCGTTCCGGTCGGACAGATGAACCGTGAGGAACTACGGCAGGCGATCGTCGGTCCGGCCACTGCGGCCGGGCTCGTCGTGGAGCGCTCCCTGACCGCCCGGCTGCTGGACGAGATCGAGGGCGAGCCGGGCGCGCTGCCCATGATGTCGCACGCGCTGCTGGAGACCTGGCGCCACCGCACCGGCCGCGCCCTGACCGAGACCGCCTACGAAGCCGCTGGCACCCTGCACGGTGCGATCGCCAAGACCGCCGAGGACGTCTACAGCCGCTTCACCGAAAGCCAGACACGCACGGCCCGTCGTCTGCTGCTGCGCCTGGTCACCCCAGGCGACGGCACACCTGACACCCGCCGGCCCGCAGAACGTGCCGAGCTGCAAGTCACCAGCGGCCAAAAGACTGCTCAGGTGCTGGAGGCTCTGTCCGCCGCGCGCCTGCTCACCTTCGACAACGACACCGTTGATCTCGCCCATGAGACCCTGCTGACCGCCTGGCCCCGGCTGCGCGGCTGGATCGAGACCGACCGCGAACGTCTCCGCGCGCACCGGAAACTGACCGATGCCGCCCGCACCTGGGAAGAGCTCGGTCATGACTCGGGGGCCCTGTACCGGGGCACCCTCCTTGACACAGCGCAAGAGCACTTCACAGGCGAGTTCGCGGAGGACCTGACCGATCTGGAACACGACTTCCTCACCGCCTGCATCACCGCACGCGAGCAGGAAGAACACCTCGCGGCCCGTACCGCCCGGAAACTGCGCCGGTCCGCCGCTGCTCTGTCTGTTCTGCTCGTCCTGTCCCTTCTCGCTGGCTTGACCGCTTTTCGCCAGAGCCAGTTCTGGAAACGAGAGCAATTGCGGGCCGAGGCACGCCGTATCGCTGCGGTGGCCGACGGCATACGTTTCGAGGACCCGAAGAGAGCCATGCTGTTGAGCGTGGCCGCATGGCGGATGGCGGATCTTCCCGAGACGCGATCGGCGCTGCTTGCCGCAGCATGGCAGAAGGAGCAGGACGCTTTCACGGTGCCTGCCGGCGATCCGTCCGCGGGTCAGTTTCTCGGCCTGGACGGGCGGACCGTAGTGAGCGCCGGCCGGGAACAGGTGCGGGAATGGGATGTGTCGACGCATCGGCAACTGGCTTCGTTCCCAGGCCTTGGACCGTACGCCGAGGACTATCCCGAGGTGAGTGTCGAGTCGCACACTGCGGTGCTGAACAGCGACAGTGGCGTGCGACTGTGGAACCTGGCTGAAGGCAGAGCAACAGTTCGGCCGCCGGTCCGCACTGCAGTGGGCCAGATGAACCCCAGCGGGCGGACCGTCATCGTCTACGGTGCGGACCGCAGAGTACAGCTGAGGGATATCGCGAGCGGCCATCTGCTCCTGGAGCGGCGCGCCGGTGCCGCCGACGGCCCTGTCCGGGGCGTCGCGAGCCCTGATGATCGTTTGCTGGCCTTGTGCCGCGGCAGCTCTGCCCGTCTGGAGGTGTATGACACGGTCGGTCGGCGGGAACTGACCGCTGCGCAGCTGTCAGAAGCCCGACCCGGATGCCGCGACCTGCAGTTCTCCTTCAGCCGGGACAGCAGGGCGCTGCTGATCCTGACCACGGAGAAGATGCAGGTGTGGGGGGTGTCCTCCGGGAGGCTCCTCCATACCGTCGGGCACCCGGGAACCGTCGAAGCAGTCCTCAGCCCGGACGGGCAGTTCCTGGCGGCCATCGACACGGACGAAATCCTCGTCTGGCGGGTCACGAGCCCAGCCAGTCCGGTGTTCCGTCACTCCCTCGTCGATGAGACGGCCAGATCACTGCGCTGGGCTCCCGGCGGTCTCATGCTCCGCTATCTCGCAGGCGGGCACGCATCCACGGTCAGAACTCTTCATCTCGGCCCTGTCGTGGACTCCGTCTGGTCCTGCCGACCGTTCATGGGGGTGGATTTCAGCGAAGACGGCAATGTTATGGCCACTGCTCGCTCGTCCCCCGACGGCGACGCCGTCCTTTTCCGGTTCCGTGACCGGCGCAACGGCCGCGTGCACCGTGCTGACATGCCCTGTCACGCGGCCGGGGCGGAACCGGACGCCGGCGGACGCTGTCACAGCCTTGCCGCACTGGCCCCGGACGGACGGATTCACGTGTACGGCGTCACCCGCGCGACCGGTACCCGTCAGCGGACAACCATCGTCGTCGGAGGCGCTCAGGAGGACAGGGAGCTGCACATTGCAGCCTCCGGCTCGAAGACGAAGCCCATCCGGGACATCGAGGTGAGTCCAGACGGAAGGCTTCTCTATATCCCGCGCTCCCAGGGCGACCGCATGGTGACCGACGCTCAGTTCATAGCCGATGACCAGCGGCTCGAGATCTGGGACTCGTACCGCCGGAAAAAGGTCCAGGTCCTCCCCGGCGTCGGAGGAGACGCCCTCGCGCTACGCCCGGACGGCAGGTTGCTCGTCACCTCATCCGGGCAAGTGGTCGATCTTCCCTCCGGACGGATCACGCGCCGTGTGCTGAGTCAGGACACGATCCGGTCCATGTCCTTCAGCAGCGACGGAAAACACCTCGCGGTCGGTGACGCATCCGGTCGCGTCACCGTCTGGGACTACCGGGTAAGGCGTCGGACGTTCTTCGCCGCCACCAGGGGCGGCACCGGGGGGAGCCCCACGGCGGTTTCGGCGCTGGCCTTCTCCCCCGACGGCCGCACGCTGGCCGCGGGTACCCGCGACACCATCCAGTTATGGGACACGGCTTCGCCTCAGCAGTACGGCTTCTCGCTGCCCAGCACCGGTGATACGACCTTGGCCATGGCCTTCACCCCGGACGGAAGAAAGCTCAGCACAGCAGGGAGCCTCACCCCGCTGTACACGTACGCGACAGACCCCCACTGGGCAGCCAACCGGACATGCAGACGCGCTGGACGGACCCTCTCGCGCGCCGAATGGTCAGCCATCCTTCCCCGCACCCCGTACAGGAAGGTGTGCGAAGAGTACTGACCCGGCCGCCTAAGCCGGCGCGGTCCGGGCCCCTCGTTGCGCGTACGTCGTCCACGGGGGGTGACGGCGGACGCGTCGCCTACTGAAACGCGGGGCTCGCAGGAAGGTTACGACGCCACACGCCTGCGGCCGGGGCCCGTTCGGGTGCCTGACCTGGGCGCCTGGCGCGCGAGGAGGTGCCGTCGGTGCGAGCGTGGAAGCACAGGCGCGCAGTACCGGCCGTCGGGCTGGGTGGACGGGAGGGAGCAGGGTCATGGCGCGGGCGATCTGGACCGGTGTGATCTCGTTCGGCTTGGTCACCGTCCCTGTCGGGCTCTACACGGCGACGGAGGACCACACCGTCCACTTCCACCAGCTGCAGCGCGGTACCTCGGACCGGATCCGTAACCGGCGGGTGAATGAGCGCACCGGCGACGAGGTCGACACCAGCGACATCGTGAAGGGTTTCGAGGTCGGCGAGGGCGAGTATGTCCTGGTCGAGCCGGACGAGCTGGACGAGGTGGCGCCGGGCCGTTCGCAGAGCATCGAGATCTCCGACTTCGTCGACCTGGACGCCATCGAGCCGGTGTACTTCGACCGCACCTACTACATCGCCCCGCGGGGCAAGGAGTACACCAAGGTCTACGAGCTGCTGCGCGCCGCCCTGAGCGAGGCGAACAAGGTCGGGATCGCGACGTTCGTGATGCGCAACAAGCAGTACCTGACCGCGCTGCGCGCCGAAGACAAGGTCCTGGTGCTGCAGACGCTGCACTGGGCGGACGAGGTCCGCGACCCCGCGGCGGAACTGCCCGAACTGCCCTCCGGGAAGGCCGGGCAGGGCAAGCAGGTGGACATCGCCTTGCAGCTGGTCGACGCACTCAGCACCGACTGGGACCCGAAGAGGTATCACGACACCTACCAGGAGAAGGTGCGTGAGCTGGTCAAGGCCAAGGCCGAGGGCCAGGAGATCGCCACCGCCGAGGCACCGCCGGAGGCGACGAACGTCGTCGACCTGATGAAGGCCCTGGAGGGCAGCCTGAAGGCCGCCCGCTCTGGCCGCGCCGAAGAGGAGGAGCCCGCCGCGCGGACGAAGAGGGCCGCGCCGCGCAAGACCGCCCGCAAGGCCGCGGCCGGCAAGGCGGCGAAAGCGCCGGCGCGGAAGGCCCCGCCGAAGAAGGCCGCGGCAGCGTCGACGCGCTCCCGAAGCGGCTCCGGCAGCGGGGGGAAGCGGGAGCTGCAGAAGCTGAGCAAGGCGGAGCTGTACCAGCGGGCGACCGAGATGGAAGTGCCGGGCCGGTCGAAGATGAGCCGCGAAGATCTCATCGACGCCCTCGCGCGCAGCGGCCGCCGCCGCAAGAAGAGCGCCGCCTGACCACCGTCACCCCTCCCTCATGGTGCCGGTGTGCGCCCGGCTCCGGCTGCGTCGGCGGTGCTGTGCGTCCACGGCCAGGGGCGTTGAAGGTGGTGCTGCGCGGGCAGCGCTTTGGCAGCCCGGCGGATACCGTCGATGTTGCTCTGCTGTGTCAGGACGGCGGGGTTGGGGGCGGCCCTTTCGCATGCGCCCTGGTACGGGCCGCCCCGACAACCCGGCCGCGCGCCAGCCGGTGGTGAGGCGACATTCCGGTGCCCGCGCGGGACTTCCCGCCGCGGCGGGCACCTTCCATGCACCGGGAGATGGGCGACTGGTCTCCTAGGAAACCCCGTGACGGGTCAGTCCGACAGCGAGCGCCCACAGGCCGCCGCACGGGCCAGGACCGAGAAAGCGGACTCCCCGCCCCGCAGGCGCTCCTTGACGCGCACACCGTCCAAGGACACGTTCATCGCGGACAGGGCGATGCCCGCTATGCGGCAGTCCCGGGCGATGGCGGCGCCGTCCACACCAACGGCGCCGATCCACGCCTCCATCTCCTGCGGCCACAGCCCCACCTGGACCCAGGCCTGCGCCCGGCTCCGCAACTCGGGCCCGCGCAGGTGCACGGCCTTGCGGCTGAGCATGGTGAAGGCCAGGGCCTGAAGCGAGCGACGCTCGTCACGGCGGGCTGCGCGCTGCCGGGTTGCCGCAGAGCGGGCTGTGCGCCGGCGGACGGCGGCCAGGTCGGCCGCCAGGTCCAGGCCTTCGCGGGTGGCAATGGCTTCTGCGGTGTCGGCCGGTGCGCCGGTGTCGGCTGGGGCGCGGCAGTCATAGGCGGCCTGCAGCGCTGGGTCGGTGAACCGGAGACGGGCCATGGCGGAGCTCCTCAAGGTGTGCGGGCATGCCGAAGGCCCCGATGCCGAGGGGCATCGGGGCCTTCGAGGAATGCGGCTGTGGTGGTGAGGGGACCTCCTCGGCGATCCTGCCAGGGGAGCGGTCCGACCACGCTCGGTCAGGCGAGGGCGTTGCGGAGGTAGGTGGGCAGGGCCTGGCAGACGGCTGGATCCGCTTTCCAGCCAGGGTCGGCGAGCTGGCCGGGAGTGA
>NZ_JBVIIT010000051.1:0-17743 GCF_055569615.1 Streptomyces sp. NPDC031379
TCCGCAAGTCCGGCGAACACAACCGCCGGAAGATCGTCTAGGGCAGACGTCAAGCATCACCCGACGCCAACCCGTCAACCATCAACTGAGACTCGACATCGCACTTTCAGAGGCGGGTTTCTGAGCAAACCCAGTTGGCGCGTCGTCATACGGTCAATTCGCAGGAATGACACGCCTGTGACCGCCGCTTCGTGATCACTGACGCCTGCTGTTCCTGGTCCTGGTGCATCCCGCCCCTGTCTGCACCCCACTCCAGCGGCCCCACCGGAACGGAATCCACTGGCCCCACCAAGTGTTCGACTGCGGGCCTGGTGGGTGGCCGGTGCACAAGCGCAGCCAGCGAGAAGAGGCCGTCCGGGGCAAGGTGGAACGGGCGGCTGTCCGTTCGTGAGGGGGGTCAAGTCTCGCCGGTGCCCTGGGGCCGACGAACGCCGTTCAAGACACCGCCCCCGTCGCTGTGATCACGAGCGGGTCAGGGTGCAGGCACTAGTCTGCGGGTGCGGGTCCGGGCTCCGCCGGTCCGGCCCCGCTACCTCGCGCAGGTCAGTGCCGGTAGCCGGTGGCCAGATACTCGCCGTTCACCCAACCGCGGAGCCGGTGGCCAAAACTTCCGTGGCGGCCGGACACCACCTCGCCGAACGCCCACCACACGTCATCAGAACCGACACCCCAGCACTCGGCATAGAAGTCGGTATTCTTCGCCAGCACGACCAGGGAACGGTGGCCGGTGCCACGGCCGGCCCGCAGATGTACGGCCTCGGTGGTGTGCAACTGTACGGGCGCGCCGTCGGTGTTGCAGGCCTTCGGCCTGGCCGTGACCGCCGCGTGCGCCTGCTGAGTCAGGAGGGCTGCCGCCAGGGGCGCGCGACGGTGTTTGGCTCATCCACGCGCACCCGACGGGCCGGTGCCCACCTCACCGGCCCGTCGGTCAACCTCTCCTGATCCGCCGCCGCTGCGCCCCAGGCGCCAAAACAGCCAGCAGGAATCGACACGCCCCCGTCTAGTCCACGGAGTACGCCTTCTCCCCCACCAGGAAGGGGGCGTCCGTCGGGCCCTTGATGTAGGGGCCGCGCCAGATCAGGCGGTGCTCCTGGGCGCTGGGGTACCACTGGCGGACCTTGTGCATGCGGACGGTCCACCTGTGGTGGTACACCCTGCTACTCCCGTCGTTCTCATCGGTCGAACGCTGAGCGGGCACCTGGTGGGCGAGGCGGATGACGCGCACCTCGCGGACCGTCGGCAGCGCCTCAGGCCGGCCCTGGGGTCCGTCCTTGTCGGGTTCCCGCGGTTCGTCGAGGACTGTCACGCCCTGGGCGGCCAGGCGCCAGAACGCGAACGCATAGCGGGCCGCGAAGTCGTCGTAGGTGTCTTTGATCCGCCCGCCGTCCCACTGGCCTTCTTCCGGTGGCAGCGCGTTGTGGTCGGCGATCTGGTTCAGGAAGGTGTTGAGCTGGCGGTGCTCTGCGGAGAGTTCGGCGTGCCGCTCGCTGCTCTCGGCGGCGAGAGCGCCATCGGCTCGTAGCCCGTAGATCCCGTCCGGGACGAGCGGAGGGAGCGGGGATCCGGTGGCGCGAGCCTTGGCGACTGCCAGGCGCCAGGATTCCGGCTGTACGGGGCCGTCGCGGTCCATGAAGCACGTGAGCTGGACCCCGGGGTACTGGGCGTCGGGTAGGACCTGTTCCTGGGTGACGAATTGCCAACCGAAGGCGCCGATGTCGGAGAGGGAGCCGCCTCGGTTCTCTACGACCACCGGCTCCGGCAGCACCAGCAGCCCCGCCGGCATGGGGATGTCCCTGTCCTTGTCGAGGGTGGCAACGTCGGAGGGCTCCAAAGTGGCGGCCGCGGCCATGACGGCGGCGTGCGCGGCCGGCGAGATGACGAGGACCTCGGCGCTGTCGAGGAGCTGGAGGACCTGTCGGATCTGCCACTGGGCCGCCTCGACGGGGCCGGGCGGCCACGGTCGCCGCATCCCTTGCTTGCCGAGTGTCATCGCGAACGCCAGATCTTCGCGGTGCTGTTCCGGCACAGTGCTGTGATGGAGCGCGGTGCGCAGCTCCATCATCCGATTGCTCACGTTCGACGCCATCATCGTGCGCATCACCACGTTGTCCTGCAGGAGCTGTCGGCTGTCAGCTCGTTGCCGGTGTGCTGCGCGGGCCGCTTTGGTGGCGCTCCACCTCGTCGAGGTGTCCCGGCTGCGCTGCTTCTTACCGCGGCTGGCCTTACCCACGTTCGTCCCCCTCCTGATCGCCCCGCCAGGAGCTACCCGAGGCCACCTGCCGGGACACCGGCCGGAACCAGACAGAAGCCAGGCCAGCCAGGACCAGGCTGGCTGCTACCCACCCCGGCTGCATCCCCAATAGCCGGCGCTTGTTGGGCGTTCCTCGATTCCTAACTTGCTGTCCGCCGGCAGAACTCGCAGGCATTTCCGATCACCGGTCAGCGCCGTGCGATCATCGGCGCTGATGGGGCGGGGGTCGAGCATCAGCAGTTGGCCCTGAACCGCACGGCCAGCCCCTCTACTACCCATCCTCCTCTTCAGGACCAAGATCGACCTCCATAAGCAGGCGTTTCATTGCCGCCCCTCCATCGGGCCGTTCGAGCAGCACGCGAACCAAGTGGGCGGCTTCGGCGGCGTCCTCCAGCAGGCGCATGGAGTGCCGGAGCGCGGTGGCGACGGCTGGATCTGTGACCAGGAGCTGCTGCACCGCTCCCATCGAGTCCTCGAACAGCTCGCGCTCCACACGGTCAGGCGGGTATGGCAGCTCCCCGGCCTCTTCGCGTGGTGCCGCCGTCCCGCTGAAAACGTGCGTGACAGCCTCGGCGAGACCGTGCCGCAGGCTATGGGCGTCCATGGTGACCCGGCTGAGGTATCGCACCAGATCGTTAGGATCCGCGCAGCTCTCGCCCTGTGCAACACGTGCCTGCCGGTACTCGAAAGACGATTCGCTCATGCCGCACATCGTTGCCGACTCCGCCACCGTCGCCGTCCCGGGCTGTATCACCGGCCATCGCAAGATCCAGGTCGGACGACAAAGCCCGGGACCGGTCCACCCCCACGGCGGGCGCGGCGGCTACGGCGAGAGCAGCCTGACCGCCCGGCTGTAGGGCGGGGCGGCAAGGCGGTGCCGGTCGGCTATTTCAGGAGTTGTGCTGGGTCGATGGTCATCGGGAAGGGTTCAGTGATCTCGGTGGCCTGGCCGGCGGTCAGGCTGAGATCGGTGTAGCCGCTGGCGCGGTGCCGGGTGCCGCAGTACAAGCGGGGGGCGGGTTCCAGTTCCAGGCGCCAGTAGTGGGGGATGCCGGCCGTTGCGTACAGGGCGGGCTTCATCTTGCGGTCGGTGACGCGGGTGGAGGGCGAGGCGATCTCGACGACCAGGACGACGTCGTGCGCGTCGATGCTCAGGCCCGCGGCCGCGGCGGCGTCGGCGTCGGCGTCGGCGTCGGCGATGTCGGGGATGAGCAGCCCGTCCGGGACGACCATGTTCACTGCTTCGAGGACCTCTAGGTGCTGCCCAGCGCGGTCGGCGGCGTCCTGGAGGAGATCGGCCAGGCGCCGTGAGGCCCGCTGGTGGGCAACCCCAGGGCTGGGACTCATCACCAGCGAGCCCCCCACCAGCTCGATCCGGTTTCCGGCATCCTCGGGCAGGACCAGGACCTCGCTAACCGTCCACGGCCCCACGTGACCTTCGGCAGCAACGCTCACCTGTCCCTCCTGGCAGCCGCTTTCGGCTGTGTGTGGTGATTCCAGTCTGCCGTGCCGGGCGGGCGAATGTCTGCCCGGCACGGCAGAGCTGTGGCTTCCGCCTTGCGCAGGCTGCGGAAACCGGGACGGCCTCGGCCGCCCATGGCTCGAGGCCCATGGACCCGGTTGCGCGATGCTCAGGGTGATTCGCCAGAGTGACGGGTCTCTCCGGTGGTACCGCGCGCCGTCGTGGCAGTGCCGTCGCCGTCGCGGTGGCAGTGCCACCGCGGTCGGCCGCGGCTCCCTCAGGAGAGGCTGGTCGGTCTGCGCGGCGGTGGGACCGCGCGGAGCAGGTCCCACAGGGGGCGTGAGCCGGACGCCCACGCGCCGAGGGTTTGGCGGTCGACCACATGCAGGCGCTGCTGGTCGGCGAAGGCCAGAGCGGGTTTGGTGACGCGGCCGTTGGTCACGATGACGGCGACGTCAGCGCCGTGGACCTGTCGTGCGGTGCCGTTGAGGATCTGCAGGTCGGGTGTGCCGACCGCGGAGCCGGCCAGGCCGTTGCGGCGGTGTTTGCACTGGATGACCCAGCGTCGGCCGTAGGGGTCGGTGGCTTTCACGTCCGCGCCCAGGTCCCCGCTGCCGCCGACACGGACCGCGTCCGGGCAGCCGTCGCGGCGCATCAGATCCCGCACCGCGTCCTCGAACCGGGCATGGTGCAAGACGTCCAAGTCGGCCAGTCCGTAGCGCAGGCCCTGCGTGCGCACCGCCTCCCACCGCGCCTGCTGCTGCCTCCAGTACAGCCACCCGCCACCAGCCAGGACCGCGAGCACGCCGATGGCGAGCAGGATCCACCAGTGCGCCAGCAGCCAGTTGACGACCGTCACCACCACGGCGAAAGCCACCACCACAACCACCAGCAGACCGACCAGCCGGTCGTCGGAACGCCGCCAGGAGGTCCTGCGGGTACGGCGCCGCCCCGGCGGCCGGCGGGGCGGCGCCGACCTGCCCTTGCGCGGGCGGCGGGTCACCGGCTGGCCTGCGTGATGCCGCCCGCCAACTGCTCCATAAAGTGCAAAAGGCCCTGACCGGCCGGGGTCGGGGCGATCAAAATGCCCAGCGCCAAGACGATGACCACGGTCATCTTCTCGTCCGCGCGGCTGCGAGCCTCCGTACGGCGCCGCAGCCGGAAGAACACGATGACTGCGAGCAGAAGCGCCACGTTGATGGTCAGCAACCGTCCAGACCTCCCCCACCGACCCGGCCATCGCCGCACAGGGCAGCATTAACGCCACCCCAGCCTTCTTGTGTAGCGGCGCCCCGGTGATGGTGGAGGCGGGTTGCCGGCGAATGGCACAAACCCATCGGACCTGGCCGAATACCGTGTGACGGGTCACCAGATGATGTGCGACCGCGTAAGCGTGACCACCTTGACCGGTGGTCGTTGCTAGGGCGGTGGGCTGTGTGACGCGCCTGCGATCCGGCTTCCTTCGCCCGTGCCGAAGGAAGCGCTCCTCGGATCCGAACACGCTCCGCGGGAGTCATTTCACGTGCACGCTGTCTTCTCCCGGCGTGCCAGGCACGGGTGCGCACGCCGGAGAGGATCGTGTCGTGTCCGAACCCCGACAGGCAGCCAAGAACGAAGCGCGCCGCCTTCAGCAGGAGACGGGCCACAGCTACCAGTCCGCGCTTCAGCATCTGCGTCGGCAGCGTCTGGAGCACGGCGAGGCTGCTGAAGTGGATGAGCGGGCTGTCGCCCGTCAGCCGATCCCCGACGAGCTGCCGCTCCTCGCCGCCCACCACATCGACGTGATGTGCGACTACTTCCACCAGGTCCCCTCTCACCGCTACTACGCGCCCAACTACGGGGACTGGTGCCGCATCGCGCTGTACAAGCTCACCGGCACCCTGGAGCACCTGCACCTGCTGATCGGCACGATCGCGGCGCACATGCGGCACAACCACCTGGCCGCCCAACGCATCTGCTACTACCTGCAGGTTCCCTCGCAGGAGAAAGCCGACGCCTTCATCACACCGGCAGCAGTACGCCACCTCGCCGGGCTACTGGGCCAGCCCAGCACACAAACAGCAGAACACCCATTCGACATCCATCACCGCATCGGGCAGGGCATCGCCGAACGCAGCGCCTTCGCCTTCCCCGAGCGCGAAGCAACCCTGGAAGCGTTCCTCGCCGCCATCTACGACTCCTATCCCTACGACCCCAGCGCCCTCGACGAACGACCGGAGCCCATCCGCACCTGCGCGGCGAAAGCCACCGAACTCAGCCTCGTACCCGTCCAGGAACCACACGACGACTGAGACAGCTGGCCGGCGCGGAGGAAACCTCCGGTCCGCGCGAGGTCTTCCGGCCGGCCCTAGCCGGCCCGAAGACCTGCGGGCCGGAAGGCGCCCGCGGTGCCACCCCGGTACACGCCCTACGACCAGTCAGCGCCGGCAGCCGGTGGCACGTGCTCACCGCTCACCAGTAAAGAGCGCGCCTGCTGCGCCCTGTATCGCGCAGTGATGCGCGAACACAACATCTGCGGCACCCGCTGTCCGGTGTGGGGCGTCACCGAGGGATGATCAGATCGGTGAGCTGCCCGGCAGTGGGCATCCGGCCGCGGTTGAAGACGACCGCGACGAACAGCACCACTACCGGCAGCAAGGGGACGAGTGCAGCTTCGGGCAGTCCGAGGACGGCCGCACAAGCCATGACCAGCACGACCACGAGCCCCACTGTGAGCATCCGCAATCGCTCCCTGGGCGCGGCAGGCTCCACGCCGTCGAGTTGATCTGCGTCGAGAAGGTCATTGATGCGGCCTTCGGCGTAGCGTTCGGCGATCGTCATCAGCATGACGATGAGGTCTTCGAGGGCGCGGCCCGGCTCGGAGTCCTGACGCGCTTCGGCCTTGCGTAGCGCGCCCACCACCAGTGCTGCGTGTGCTTTGAACTGGCGCTCGTTGTGGCGTCTGGCTCTGTCGCGGCGGGTGCGGTGGGCCTTCCAGATGGCTTGTTCCACCGGTTGCATGGAAACGCGGGGGATCTGGCAGTCGGGCTGGGTTTCCTCCCAGCGACGGAGAACCGTGGCGCACTGGGCCGCGACCGTCAGTAGTGCGACGACAGGCCAAGCGCCGGTACTCCGTGCGCGCATTCGGTTGGTCCGGGTACCCCGGCAGGGCCTCCAGGTCAAAGGGGGCATGCGTCGCAGCGCTGCCAGGACTGGTCAGGTTGACGCGCTTGATGAGCAGCACTTCGGCAACCACGATCAGGGCGACGATGAGGAGAAACTCAGTCTTTGGGATCGCGCTGAAGCCCCAGTGACGCACCGATATCGGCACAGCCACCATGCGGCTGAGCACCCCCTGCACAAAGCCAGGGTGCGGCCCTGGGTCCGCACTCAGCCGCAGATGCCGCCAGTCGGCCATGTTGTCGACGTTCCCCACGACGAACAGCAGTAGGGCAAACCAGAGTGTCTTGATCGGCATGGCCAGGGGCAGAGCGCGCCACCACCGCACGACATGCACAGGGGCCAGTCCGTGGCCGTCAACCCGATCTCGTATTCGAGGCGGCAGCAGCAGTATCTGCGTCAGGAGCGGAGCGGCTCGGCGTACCCCTACAACGGCGCGCAGTCGCTCGAAGCGCTCTGCAGATCGCGACGCCCAGCGTCGAACCGGTCCGGGAACAATGAACAGAAGGAGCACGACCAGGGCGATCCACGGGATGCCCGCGAAGAGATATCCGGCTAATACGTCGCCAGTCTCACGTATCCCGCCTGCAGAGAGGCCCGGAACGCGATAGGCCGGCGGCAGGGGCGCTCCAGCCCGGCTCGCTGATGTCCACCGCGGTCTGGCGTGAGTTTTGGTCCGAGGCCTCTGAAGCCCGCCGCCCTGCCGGGTGTCAGCGCCGCCACGTCTCGCGCCGCGTCGACCTCCCGCTTCACGTTCGTCAGGCACCCCGGGCGGGGCGCTGCTTGCGGGTGGAGCGGCTGCCGTCACCTTGCCTCGTCTGCTCGCTGCTCGCGCAGGTCGGGGTGTCCGGGGCCAGCGTGCATGAAGGCGGCTCGAACTACCGCCCTGAGTGGAGGCCATGCGAATTCACATGACAGTTGCGAGCCAGCTCCACGATCATTGGCCGATGACCACGAGACCGGACCTTCTCAGTCTGAGCATCGCGTGCCCTCCACCCGACGAGGGCGTCGTGGAGGTCCGCCCGATCGTCAATGGCCGGGATCTTCTGGCCGAGATGGTCCCCGGTGGCGTGGGAGGCTCCGGGTACCTGGGAGTAGGCCCCAGGGATCTGCTGGGCCAGGACGGGCCGTTGCATGCCACGGCGACGCCCCACGAGGTTCGTCTCGCTTGGTCCGGGTGCGGCGTGGAGGAGTGCTGTGGCGCGCTGTACATGACGGTCACGCGTCACGGGGATCATGTTGTCTGGTCGGGCTGGCGCGACCTGGCCAATCAGGACTTCGACCTGCCGAAGCTTCGGTTCACCGCAGGTCAGTACGAGGCCGAGGTCCTGCGAGCCGGAGAGGACCGCAGTTGGGAGTGGCCGGCAGGAGCGGTTGCGCGGCTGCTTGAGGCGGGGCTGAGGGGACGCGGAGACTGGCTCGTCAGGTGGGACTGCGAGTTGGAAGGCGTCTGGGCCTCCCGTAGGGAACCCGATCGAATCCACGTCGTCCTGAGGTATCCCCGTAACCGGGCCGATGCAGATCTGACCTGGCTCCAGTTCGGGATGACCCTCCCGATCTCCGCCGACGCCCCATCGGTCCAAGCCGAGCGCCTTGAAGCGCGGCTGACCGCAGGCGATCCTCGTGCCACCGCCGAGGTCTGGGGAGGTTCGCATGATGCCGAGCAACTGGGCTACCCATGGCCGCCGGTCGACCCGCTGTTCATGTGAACGGCAGGGAGAGGCGGGGTTGGGCCTTCCCCTGCCGTTGGGCATCCACTCGCAACCGCCATCCCCATGGGGAAGCGTGACCGTGCGGGTGGGGAATTACGTGACGCTGACCATGTAGATCGTGGGAAGCGTGACCGCTGACAGCGTCAGGAGCGGAGCGGCTCGGCGTACCCCTACAACGGCGCGCAGTCGCTCGAAGCGCTCCGCAGATCGCGACGCCCAGCGTCGAACCGGTCCGGGAAGACTCGAGCGCAGTTCCTGGCCCATCTGGGTCCGGGCGGCTCCGGTTTGTGGGAGTGCGGTGCGTACGTCGCCGGGAGCCGACCCGGCTTCTCCACCTCTGCGATCCCACCCTGCTGGCCCCGTTCATCAACTCCCCTGTCGTCACCCCGAACACGCGCGCTGGCGCCGCGGCATCGAAGCCGCCCCGGACGACGAAGGGTTCTCATCCGTTCGGGTGAGCAGCAGGGATCGGAACAGCTACGCCTCAAGGTACTTACAACAGCTAACACAATGAGCTGAGTTGTCGGTGGGCGATCAGGCAGC
Source organism: Streptomyces sp. NPDC031379 (assembly GCF_055569615.1). Lineage (NCBI taxonomy): Bacteria > Bacillati > Actinomycetota > Actinomycetes > Kitasatosporales > Streptomycetaceae > Streptomyces > Streptomyces sp. NPDC031379. The sequence continues at coordinate 9,128 of NZ_JBVIIT010000051.1, forward strand.
AGGCAAGTTTGAGGAACGCTTCGTGGATGTCGGCTCGGCGTTCCCAGCGGATCCGCAGGCGTCGGAAGCCGCGCAGCCACGCGAAGCTTCTTTCGATCACCCAGCGGTAGGTGCCCAGTCCGGTGCCGTGCGGTGTCCCGCGGCGGGCGATGGCGGGCACAATGCCGCGTTCGCGAACCCGGTCGCGGTAGATGTCATGGTCGTAGCCGCGGTCGGCGAAGAGGGAGTCGGGTCTGCGGCGCGGGTGGCCGACTCGGCCGCGGACCGGTGGAATCGCGTCGCGCAGGGGCAGGAGCTGGGTGACATCGTTGCGGTTACCGCCGGTCAGTAGGACGCCGAGCGGGGTGCCGTGCCCATCGGTGATGAGGTGATGTTTCGAGCCTGCCCGGCCCCGGTCGACCGGCGAGGGACCCGTGTGGCTCCCCCTTTTAGCGCTCTGACGTGGGAGGAGTCGACCACGCATCGGGACCAGTCCAGGCGCGAGGCCGCGTTGAGTTCGGCGAGCAGCACCTCGTGGAGCCGCTGCCAGACGCCGGCCTCGTTCCAGTCCCGCAGGCGCCGCCAGCACGTCATACCTGAGCCGAAGCCCAGTTCCTTCGGCAGGTACTCCCACTGGACGCCGGTGTGACAGCACGTACAGGATTCCGCACAGCACCTCGCGGTCCGGGAGTGGTTTGCGGCCCGGATATCGGAAGCGCCGCTCCTTCCTCGGTAGCAGCGGTTCGATCCGCTGCCACAGTTCATCCGACACGACCCACGGAGGCGCCCTCATGACCTGACCAACCGATGACGGTCGGGCTGGGACACGATGATCGGTTCGGATACCGTCCGAGCGAGCAGACTTCTCCAGGGGGATGGGATGAACGCAGAAACCGTCACCGCGGTGTGCGCGGTCGTGATCGCCGTCGCGTCGCTGGTCGTCTCGGTCTACCAGACGCACGCCATGCGGCAACACAACCGCCACGCGGTGCGCCCGATACTCCAGCTGCACCGCGGCTGGCCGCCGGGAGGCAGAGCGGGGATCCGGCTCATCAACTCCGGACTCGGGCCGGCTGTCATCGTCGGCAGCACGCTCACCGTCGACGACGAAGTACTCGGCGCCTGGAACGCACCCAGTGTCGACCACGTCCGAGACCGCCTGTCGGTGCGCCCATCCGCTGTGACCTTCAACCAAGGAGAGGTCATCGCCACCGACTACGAGCAGTACTTGTTGAGTGTGGCGAGCTACGACCCGCAGAACCACGCCGAAGTCGAGGACCTGATCAACCGGCGGCTCACGCTCAAGATCCGCTACGAGTCCCTCTATGGCGGAGAGAACTACACAGCCGTTATAGGTCCAATCCGTTAACAGGGGCGCTCCGCACCGCGCCGCCGATCATTCTGTTAGAGCTTGTAAGACGTCGTTTCAGTTGGTGAGGTTGCGGCGATGCCGACGAAGGCGAGGAAGTGTTCGGCCTCGCGTTCATAGCGGCGGTGTAGGCGTCGGCATCCGACCAGCCAGGACACTGTCCTCTCCACGACTCAGCGGTGGCGGCCCAGCTGCTCGGAGGACCCGATTCCCTTGCGGGCGATGCGATGACGGATGCATCGCTTGCGGAGCCATCGGCGGAGGTGGTCGTAGTCGTATCCCTTGTCAGGATGCGACCCAGATACGCAAACAAAGTTCGCTTGCACCATCACTCGTTCGGGCGCTCTCCGCGGTGGCATTTCGTGATTACGATTGATCGCGTGTACTGCGATGAGGGAGGTTTATTCGTTATGCCCGCCACTCCGAATGCCCTCGAAGGCGCGAAGATCACTAACCCGGCCAACCCGATTCCCCAGGGCGCTGCCGAAGCCATGGACCAGGCAGGCGAAGCCTGGCGCGCAAGCAGAAGGCACTCATTCGAGATCGCCAGGACGATGAGGCCCACCGAAGTCGAGCGCAGCGACAACGCTGCGCTGCTGGCCACATCGGCCAAGGCCGATCTCAACTCGGTGGTCGCCCGCCGCAAGGACCGAAACGGGTCGCGCCGCAAACGGCTGGACGAACTCGCCGCCGCCGAGCCGGCCGCCGTGAACGGGCTGGTTCCGCCGGTGAACTTCCAGCCCGTCCCGGTGGCCAAGGACCACAGCTTCTGGTTCGCCGAGACGCGAAGCTACACCGAGGACGTGTACACGTCCTCGAACGATCCGGATGGAGTCCGCTTCCGGGGCAAGAAGACCTACGACGACGGCGACCTGACTAAGATCGCGTTCGGGGCGGTGTTCCGTTACGGCATCAGCCCTGATCGGATCCCGCACTCAGATTTCCGGCAGTGGCGTTCCAATCCGCACGTCGACATCCGTGGCAGCATCCTCGGCTTCACCTCCGCAGGCTTCTTCCCCGACGGGGACTTTTGGAGCAAGTGCTGGATGGTGAAGAAGCAGACTCTCTTTCAGCCCACCTTTGCCCCGCCCGGGGTATCGCCCTGGGTCAAGATCGATGAGTCGACCGAAGTCAAAGAGCTGGTCTTCATCGAAGATTGGGGCAAGACCAAGGAGGTCCCCTTCTCCGGATTTGAGCCGATGCCGGAATGCCTGACCCGGCCCTTCGTCCTGAACACCGCCTCCGAGGTCTGGGCCGAACTGGAGGTTCGGTTTGAGATCCAACTCGAAGGCGTGGGAGGGCTCTGGATCATGGGCGAGTCCCTGATCGTCCAAGGTGACCAGTGGCCTTTCGAGGGCCTGAGTTGAAGTCGTCCAGAGTCGCCGCAAGACATTCGCGGTCACGCGCCTGCCGCCGCCCGCCGCCCTGCGGACGTAGGACCTTCCTCGGCGGAACCACCCGCCGACCGGTTCTCGATCTGGTAAAAGGGGCGAACTTAGAGCGTGTCCTATGTGGTGAGGCGGACGAGTCGCTTGTAGCAGCAGAGGGCGGCGGCGAGGCCGAGGAAGGCCAGGTAGTTGCGGGGATTCCGTTCGTATCGGGGGCTGAGTCTGCGGTAGCCGGACAGCCAAGCCATCGTGCGCTCGATCACCCACCTGCGGCGGCCCAATCGTTCGCTCGACTCGATGCCTTTGCGTGCGATCCGGACTTCGATGCGCTTGCCGCGTAACCATTTCCGCAGGTCGGCACGGTCGTAGGCTTTGTCCGCATGCAGGCGCTGAGGCTTGAAGTACCGGCCCCGGTGAGGGTCGTGTCTCGTTTGGTGACCCTCGATCATGGGTTTCAGTCCTTCGCTGTCATGGGTGTTGCCGGCCGAAACGCCGACGAGAAGGGGCAGTCCGTTCGCGTCCGACAGGATGTGCATCTTGGAACCCGGCTTGCCGCGGTCCACGGGGCTCGGACCTGTGTGTCCGCCCCTTTTTTGGCCCTGACGTGGGCGGTGTCGAGGACGACGCGGGTGACATCGACGAGGCCGGCGTCGTCGAGCCGGTGTAGCACGGCTTCGTGCAGGCGGCCCCAGACGCCGGCCCGGGACCAGATCAGGAATCGGCGATGCGCCGTCGACTTCGATATCCCGAAGCAGGGCGGTAGCGACCGCCAGGCGCAGCCGCTGACCAGGACGTAGACGATGGCCGCGAACAGCGTCTCATCAGGCGTGTCCTGCGTCCCTCCACCCTGAGGCCGCACTCTCGACGGGGGGATCAGCGGCTTCGCGATCTCCCACAGCCCGTCGGGAACAATCCAACTCCAGGTACCCCGCCCCCATGCCCGGACCAACGACGCCTCACCACATAGGACACGCTCTAAGACGACATTTCACTGAGCGTTTTCAGCGTGGCCACTGATCGGGTGAGGCCGAGGTGAAGACCGCAACGGACAAGGCCCCCGTGTCGTTGAGGGAGGTGTTCGAAGTCTCAACCCACCGGCACAGGAGCCCTGTTGGTTCCCTATCCTGCCGTACTCGCCCTGCCGCACGCCCTGGTCGAGTGGGTCACGATCCTCATCGTCACCCGTGAGGGCGACCGGCGGTGCAAACTCCACCGCACCAGCGAGCGCTCGTCGCTCTGGTGTACCTGCGCCGCCACGACACGACACCCTCGCCCGGATCGCGGCCGGCTTCGGGATATCCGTCGGCACCGCCCACGCGTACGTGACCGCCGTGACCGGCCTGCTCGCCGACCGGGCACCGGGCCTGCTCAAGACTCTGCGCGAGCACGATCCGGAGTTTGTCCTGCTGGACGGGACCCTCGCCGAGTGCGACCGCGTCGGCGACAGCCGGGCCGACTACTCAGCCAAGCATCGCCGGCACGGAGTGAACATCCAGGTCGTCACCGACCCCGCCGGAGAGGTGCTGTGGATCTCGCCCGCGCTGCCGGGCCGCACCCACGACCTGACCGCCGCCCGCACCCACCGCATCATCCGGATCTGCGAACGCCAGGGCGTCCCGATCCTCGTCGACCGCGCCTACCAGGGCGCCGGCCCCTGTTACCACCGGCCTCAAACGCCCGCCCCGCGGCGAACTCACCCTCACCCAGCGCACCGTCAACCGTGGCCTCGCCCCGGCGCGGGCACCGGTCGAACGCGGCATTGCACGGCTGAAGGCCTGGCAGATCTTCCGCAGAGCCCGTATCAGCCCCAACCGCATGACTGCCATCACCAAAGCCGTGCTCACCCTGGAGCGGCAGCGCTGAAAACGCGCACTGCCAGCTTTTGTGATCGTAATGCCTGATGGAAGCCATTTCGACGTCTGCCCTCAGGCCGTGCGTGTGCGCGTCCGGAGTCACGGCACGGACCCTGTCCCCCAGCATCGTGTCGCTTTGAAGGGACAGCGCGGTGGCTGCGCTGGAGTCTCCTTGTGCAGCAGTGTGTCTCTTTCGACTTGCGATGGTACCTGTCCGCAGCGACACGCCCTTACAGCTGGTGACCTTGCCAAGTCAGCGCGTGCTAGGAGCGGTAGCTGACAAAGTCGGTTACAGGGCGAAAGCCGAGGCGCTGGTAGATCGCGTTGCTGGTGGCGTTGGCGAGGTCCGTGAAGAGGAGCACATTGGCCGCGCCGCCGACGAGGGCGGCTTGTGCCACGGCGGCGGTGACCGCGCTCCCGTATCCGCGCCCACGAAGGTGGATCGGCGTGTAGACGGGTGCTATCCGGACTTGGCCAGCGATGAGGCGTGAGGAGCCAGCCATGGCGACGGGCTCGCCTTCGTCGTTCTGCCATAGGGTGACTCCGCCGTAGGCGAGGCGTCCGTCCGCCCAGACGCCGAAATCGCGCCCGTCGGGCTCGCCGATCGCAGTGGCGTACTCCTGGGCCCAGTGCATGAGCAGAGATCGGTCCCCCCGATCAGCTACCCGCGCCCGGCCTGCGGGCATCGGAGCAGGGGCAGTCAGAGTGCCCAGGCTGTAGAGACGTTCGCGGCGGTGCTCCACGACGGTGTCTCCGGTGCGCTGTCGCCAGGCGGTCACGATCGCCTCGACGCTCTCGCGATCACCGGAAAAGCCGTGCGGGTTTACTCCTTCGTCCGCAAGGCGAGCGGCCAAAGCCGTGGCCGCGGACTCGGACAACGGTGAGACGACCAACCCGTGCTGCTGCGTGAATACAAACGCAGCCAGCGGCTGACCGTCTTCAGCGAGTATGCCGAAGAACGGTGCTCCGGGGCCGGGCGGCACCGGTCCTGCTTGATGAAGTGCGTTAGTCACTGTCAGTAGCACCGTGTGCAGTGCCGGCCGCGAACGGAGGAATGTCTCTGTGCGGCCGAGGAAGGCCTCCAGATCTCGGCTGACGTGCCAGGTTTCGAAAGTTGCCATAGCCCATCATGGCGCGTTGCGTCAGGGCGTTCCGCCCGCGCACGGTCGGCGTTCGCGTTCCTGACCCCGCGGCCCTCGCACGGGCTTACTGGGTACCGTTGACGCAGACTGCTTCAGCTCTCAGGGTGAGGGTCTGGTTGCTTTCGTTGGTGCCACGGACGTTCCAGGAGTCCGGAGGTCCGCCCGGAAACGAGAGAGCATACGACTCCTCGGTCCGGAAGCCGGATCCACCGAAGACGACGGGGCCTCCACCCGTGACGATCTTTCCCTCAGGGCAGATCACCAGCGGGGAAGTGCGGGTCTCGCCCGGAGGGATTTCCACGGATTCGCCGATAACCCTCTGAGCACCTGTCACGCTCCCCGCTCCGTTCGCCGGGGTCGTCGCCTGGGCGTTCTGGGCGCAGCTCATGTTCTGGGTGCCGGTGTTGATGTTGCCAATTCCTCCGACCTGCCCCATCGGGTAGCAGACCTGGATGAGCGGCGAGTTACCCAGCAGCGAGAGGAGCCCCCCGTCGCCTTCAGCCTGGGCGCCTCCGGCGCTGATGAGCAGCGCCGCCGTCGCAGCGGCGCTGATCGTGGCAAACCGTCTGGTGAGCTTCACTCGACCGACCTTTCGTACCTGGTGCCGAAGCCTGCGCAATCAACGGACAGCATGGCGACGGCGGTCGTCCAATGGACGCTGGGCGCACTGCGACATTCGCTCTTTCCCCCGAACGGTGCCAGCCGGTCACCCCAGCTCGCAGCCCGGCGTCACACGGCCGACGTTCAGGAACCGGTACTGAGCTTGTTCCTTAACCTCGGGCCCGGTCGAGTGGTCACTCTTTTGAGTGATTGCAGGGTATGAGGGCGGCCCTCCTCGTGATCCTGAACTCTGCGACGAGATCCAGGGGTTCACAAGGAAGGTTGCGAAGATGAGTGTGCTGCAACGGGCCGGCGAACGGGATGTGTTCGCCGAGCTGTCACGCTTTCGGACGGCCTTTCACGGGTGTCTGTCCGCGCGAGCGGACGCGTTCTTCGAACTGACCGACGCGCTGCTGTGCGCGGACGGCCCGACACGGACGCCGGTGGAGTTGTCGCTGCTCGCCGAGCACCAGCGCGGCTATGGCTCGCTGTACGGGGCTTTGAACCACGGCCGTCTCGAGCCGATGCCCTGCGTGACCTGCTGATATCGCTGCCTCTGCCACGGTTCGGCGGGCGGATCGTACTCTCCGTGGACGTCTCCCCGTGGCTGCGCTCGGACGCGGCCTGCTCGCCGGAGCGGTTGTTCTGCCACGTGCACGGCCGCTCCAAAGCAGCTGCGCAGATCATCCCGGGCTGGCCGTACTCGTTCGTCGTCGCGCTGACTGCGGACCGCACCTCGTGGACCGCGGTGCTGGACGCGGTTCGTCTCGGGCCCGAGGACGATGCGATCGCAGTGACCGCCCACCAGCTCAGGCAGGTCGTGGAACGTCTGGTCCGTGCGGGCCAGTGGCAGCACGGAGACCGAGACGTGCTGGTGGTGATGGACGCCATGCGCCTGGCCTGGCTCCTGTCCGACTTGCCCGTCGAGCTGGTCGGACGCCTGCGCTCCGACCGTGTGGGTCGGCGCAGCCGGCGGATCTGCTCGGCCAGCTCCCGATCGCCGGCCGCGCGCGGCCTTGGCACGCTCATCTCTGGCAGCGGTGAAGACACTCGGGGCCAGGGCGTAGAACTCATCGGCGACAGCGTCCAGATCCATCGTTGCCTCCCAGCCCTCACCTCCCTGCGTGACGATTTTGCCACTTAGATCCCCCATAGATGGGTGTGGAGGTGAGCGGGCGGCTTGGGGAGCCGGGAGGGTCCGGAGGCCTCGTGCCGTTCACGTCGTCGCCCGCGGGCCCGCCATCACGAGGCAGTTTCGGCCGGCCCCGGCGGTGTCAAGCCCCGAAAACCCGGAGCATGACCGGGTGGGGGTGGCTCCGGCCTACTGGAACCGAGGCCGACGCCAGATGGGCGCCCTTCACTACCAGCGGGAGACACCCATGACTCGCAAGATCCGCAACAGCTCCGTCCGCCTGAGGATCGCGACGATCGCGGCGGCGGCCGCGGCGGTCACGGGAGGCGTTGTCCTCCCCGCCACCACGGCGATGGCGGCCCCGACGACCGAGGTATCCACCGCCTTGGTCGAAGAAGACAGCGCGCCGCTGGAGCCGGTGGACCCCCCGCTAGGCCCCTTCCCGGCGGACCCGCCCCCAGTACAGCCCGATCCTCCGCTGGACATCCCCGAAAAGGCCCCGCCGAACCCCTACGAAGAGCCGGAGGGCCCCCCGGCGGAGCCCGAGCAGCCGGACGAGCCCGTGGACCCCGGCACCATCGCCTGAGAGCGACGGCGGCGGTGAGCCCGGGTCCGGTACCCGGTCCTCGGCACCCTTTCCCGATCCCGGTGTGGGGCATGTGCGGCGTGTGCCGGGACCGGGAAGCCCGGCGCCGGGCCGATCTGCGCCTCCGGACGAGCCAGGACTGCGGCACCGTCTTCCAGAGCCCCTTGCCGGCCAGGAGCTGCAGCGACGGGATTCGACGCCCCCGATCCCGGGGGCGCCGTGTGGGAAGAGATCGTCGAAGTGTCCCTGCACTCGGCCTCCGGAGAGCTGATGGTGCGCAGCCTGATGGACGACCTGGACGAGGAACTGCCGGCCCTGTCCTACGCCGGAGCCGGCGCCTACCGGCTCCGCATCCATGCCCGCGGCCGCGACACCGCCACCGACCTCGCCCCACCGAAGTCACCGAGCACTACCTCATCCAGGCATGGCCGGCACCCGCCCAGGACGCGAGAGTGCTGCGTCAGACGGACAGCTACGGAGCCAGTGTCCGAACAGGCTGACCACCGGCCCCTGCCGATGCCCGGACACCTGCCCTCAACGACAGCGCCCCCCGGCACCGGCCCTTGA
>NZ_JBVIIT010000052.1:0-14130 GCF_055569615.1 Streptomyces sp. NPDC031379
CCCGCGGAGCGGGTCCCATCGCGCTGCGCGCGATGAAAGCGAACCACCCCCGCTGCGCGGGGGTGTTGCGCTCCCGCTCCGCGTGAGCGCCGACGGCTCGCTGCGCTCCCCGTCAACCCCCGGGCTGCGCCCGGGGGTTGACGCTCCTTCCGCTGCGCTCTAGGAGCGAGGCCGCTTACGCGGCCAGGGCTGCGCCCGGCCGTGCGGCTTCCGCTGCGCTTCAGCCGCAGCGCCCGCACTACGTGCGGGCATCGGGCCGCGCTTCGCGCAGCCCGAGGTTGGCAGCAGTAAGGGGCCCGGGTGGCTGACCGGGCGGTATCGAAGCGCATCTTGGAGCTGTGTTCTGCTTCAAAGCAGAACACAGCTTAACTCTGGAGCCATAGGTTACCAGCATAGCGTGGCACGAGTGAGCATTGCTGGCTCATACACTCCTTTCATTATTTCGAGGGTGTCAGCGACAATTCGTTGTGTGGAGCCGGCGGCAACGCAAGTACGCTGAACACTAGAGGCGTTGACGTTTCTTACGGCACATTATTTGGCGCAAAAAAAATGGCCTCGTGAATCTTCACGGGCCTCAGTATGGTTGCTGGAAAATTACCACAGGTCTCCGAAGAACTGTCTCACGAACTGAATGAATCTGACGAGGTTACCTCCGGCATTGATGACCTTAATAAGCATCAAGAACAGTTGCAGTGGGCTGAATCGGCGCTTGTCACGCTTGTGCTGAGACTCCTGCTCAGGAACCCGCTCTGGTTCATTCTGAGTGTTAGTACTCACGGTAATCCTTTCCTTGCGATGCGTAGTTGATTTCGGGCACAAATATGCCGGAGGGTGCTGGCCTCCGGCGCAAGATACAGGTGTGGCTATGGTTCAGATGATGCTTGGGGCTTTCCTTGTCTTCGCTACCTATAATACGTCAGCAACGGGCCACTTGTCGACCCGTCAATTCCCCAACGGGCGGCCTCAGAAGGCCTCCCGGATGCTTCCCCGATGCTGTCTATGACAGATTATCAGAGGGGTCTGACAGAGCCCTGCCGGGTTGGACACTTTGGCTCTGTGAAAAGAGTGAAGCGATCGTTGCCAGGCTTGGCACCGCCTTCTTTGCCTTGCCCGGATCCGGTCCACGCGGGTCGGGTCGAGAGCGCGCCGGCCGTGGGGCGCGCGGGGACGTCCTTCAGCCGCAGAACATGTGACCAGGCATCAGCATGTTGGCCCGGCCTCTGCCAGCTACTTGGTCAGGTGGTCAGGGCCGGGCAGGCAGTACTCGTACCTGCGGGGCCGGAGGTCTTCTTCGGTCGGCTCCCAATCGGGGTAGTGCGAGACCGTGCCACCACTGGGGGTGTAAGGGTCGGTGGCGGTGTCGGCCCTGATGTCGCTGACGGCATAGAGGTCGACCGTATTGCCCTTGTCGCGGGCGTGCAGGACCTCTCCCGGGTGGAGCCGCCGATGAGGACCTGGGCGCGGTCGTGGTGCTTGGTGGATCTCGGGGGCGAGCATCCGCCAGGCGTTGACGCTGTCGCGGGCGAGAATGCGGGTGGCGAACTGCTCGCGGACCTCCAGGCCTCCCAGGGCGCGGGCGGTCACTGCCGGGCGCCGGCCTGCTGGCGGCGAGTTCTGAACCCGACGCGTCAAGACGCGGCTGCGGGGCCCTGTCCTGATCCCTTCCCGTTGCCCCCCGCGGGTGAAGCTGTGCATCGGTTGGAAGTACGGCGTGCGGCGACGTACCTGTGGCCGGGGAATGCAAGGGGCGCGCCGCCGCAGATCGCGGCCGCCGTCGCGAGAGGAATCCTCCATGCGCACGCGTACCGCTGTAACAGCTGTCATTCTGGCCGCCACAGCCGTCGTCGGCACCGCCACCACCGCCGCCGCCACCGTCCACGACGGCGGTACCAACGACACCGCCGAGCCGCAGGCCACACGGCTGGCCGCACATGGCCAGTACGAGGGCACCCCCCAAACCATCCAACCCGGACAAGGAAGCATTGCACTGGTGACCTGCCCGGCCGGTCAGGTGCCCACCGGAGGCGGCGGCAGGACCACCAGCTACGACGTCTACATCACCGACTCCTTCCCCGGCGGCACCAGTTGGCTCGTCTACGGCAAGAACACCGGCACCACGCAACAGACACTGCGGGCCGTCGTCGTCTGCACCGTTCCCTGAACTCGACAGCGTCGTCGGTGTTTCTCTTGCTGTGCTGTGCCTGGTGAACCGGGTGTTGTCCAGGGCTGCGGGGATCGTGTCGGCCGGACCGGACAGGTCCCGGTTCGCGGCCGCCGGGCGGGCCGGGGCAGTCAGTCCAGGTCGGTGGTGCCGGACGCGGCGCGGGGCTGGTTGCGGGCTCCTGCGGGCGAGAGCGCAGCGGCCCGAGTGTGGCCGAGGCCGACGTGCCGTGGGGGCATGAAAGGCCGCCGGGCGGACGCTGTCACGGGCAGGCAGTCCAAGGACGAGACATCCGCTTGGCGGCCTGCCGGTCCCTGGTGTACCGGGGACCGGCAGGCCGCCTTGCAGTACCGGAGCAAGGCTGCCGCGGGGTCTGCTGGTTCAGGTCGCCAGGGCCGTCGGCGTCTGGATCCGCCCGTCGGGCGTGACCTTGCGGATGCGGTGGTTGTGCTGGTCGGCGATGTAGACGTTGCCTGAGGAGTCCACCGCCACGCCAAGGGCTCGCCTGAACGCGGGTGCGCAGGCCGGGCCGGTCGGGTGGATTCACGGGCCCGTGGCGCGTCAGGTCGCAGCCAACGGGTCAGGGATACGAGCATCAGTTCGCGCGAGGAAGGGATTGACTGTGCGCCGTGCTCTGATCGTCGTCGATGTGCAGAAGGACTTCTGTGAGGGCGGCAGCATCCCGGTGAAAGGCGGCGCCGACCGGGCCCGTGCCATCGCCGAGATGATCCAACGCTCCGACGGCAACGCGTACGCGCACATCGTCGCCACCCGCGACCACCACATCGATCCGGGCGACCACTTCTCCGACCACCCGGACTACCAGAACTCCTTCCCCGTGCACTGCGTCGTGGGCAGCGAGGGAAGCAGCTTTCACCCCCACTTCGCGCCGACCGCCGCCTCCGGCGCCATCGACGAAGTCTTCTACAAGGGCGCGCACTCCGCTTCGAAGAGCGGCTTCGAAGGCTCAGCCCAGGACGGCACGTTCCTGGCCGACTGGCTGCACGCCCGCGACGTCACCGACCTGGACGTCGTCGGCATCGCCACCGACCACTGCGTGAAAGCCACCGCGCTGGACGGCGCGAAAGCCGGCTTCACCGTGACAGTCCTGCTCGACTACACCGCCGGCGTCGCCACCCACACCACCAACCACGCCGTCGAGGAACTACGCCAGGCCGGCATCACACTCACCGGCGAACCCGTCGTCCTCGACTGAGCGGGGCCGTCGAACTCGGCCCGAACCGATTCGCCCTGCGCCTGTGCACAAGCATCCGGGCCGCCGCGTGGGGTCACTGCCACGACCACGGCTCTGTACGTGGACCACTCTGCGGGAGCTGTAATACCCGGGAAGGTGCGGGCAGTGCGCGCTACTTCCTTGAGGAGGGCGAGGGGGGCGTGCTGCACCTGCTGGAGTGCCGCGGCTGCCGGGAGCTGCGGACCCTGCCCAGCCGCTACCGCATCGGGGTCGTCCGGGCGCACCTGGAGGCGACCGAACACCATGGCGGCTGCCGACGCCGGCCGTCAGCCCAGAATACGGTGCTCGCATACGGCATCCACCAGTTTGAGCTCGAGTGCTGGTGGCACGAGACCACGTGGGCCAGAGGTGTCACCGTGCCTGAGGCGGCAGCACTCGTACGGGACTGCGTCGACCAGACCCTCACTACGCAACCAGATCCCGTGACCGCGACCGAAGCGACCGGCGACCGTGAGGACCGGTGAGGGAGCGGGGTGTTCCGCCCCCCGGTCGCAGTCGACGTATTCGCCGCCGCTGGCCGATGGCGTCAGCCCGTCCGGTTCAAGCGCATCCGTACTGACCTCTCGCCCGACGGTGTCGCCCGGCTCGACACTCCTCGGCCGTGTGTCGGGCCGTCATGTTGCGTTGCAGTACGTGGTGGGACGCCATCGGATGAAAAGGAGTGTCGGGGGGTGTGTCAGCCCGGAAATGCTTCGGCTTGTCTCGATAGTTTGCGATTATGGTGAGTTCTGACCGCCCATGCTCTGGACGCCGCTCTTCTGCCGGGAACCGGAAAGGCGAGTCGGGAAGGTGGGGGCGCCGGAGGTTCGCCATTGTTCTGGTGCACATCGTTGCGTTTGTGTCGGCTGCGGTGCTGTGGGCTTCTCCGGCTTCGGCCGCGACGAGCTGCCGCGTCGGAGCGTACATCACGGATCTCTATGGGCTGGACGTTTCGCCGCGGACCATCAACGCGGATTTCTGGCTTTGGAGCGTGTGCCCGAGCGCGGATCTCGATGCCACTCGGCGTCTGGAATTCGTCAACGCCACGCAGGTCAGCCAGAGCGATCGTTCCGTGGAGAAGGTGGGCGGCGAATACTGGTCCCAAGTGAAGGTGTCCGGTACCTTCCGGCAGGAATTCGATCTGAGCGAGTACCCGTTCGACAGGCAGGACGTCCAGATCAAGGTGGAGGACTCCGAGTTCAACGCTTCCCGGTTCACCTATGTACCCGACACCGCGAACTCCGGATACGATCATGAGATCAGTCTCGGCGGGTTCAAGATCAGGGACTTCCGTGTACGGGTGGTGACGCACACCTATCAGACGTCTTTCGGGGATCCGAGGCTCAGCCACGGAGAGGAGAGCCGGTACAGCCAGTTCGTCATCGGGCTCAGACTCGACCGGGTCGACGTGGCCGGTTTCGTCAGGCAGGCGTGGCCCGCCTACGTCGCATTCCTTATCTCTTTCATTTCCTACTGGATCTGGGCGAGTGATTTCCTCACCGTGCTGGGAGCACGTTTCGGAATCCTCGGCGCATCCCTCTTCAGCGTGGTCGTCAGTATGCGCTCCTCGAGTCTGACAGGGACTCTCTTCGGTGTGACCCTGGTCGATCAGATCCATCTGGCCACCCTGCTCTACACGCTGGTCGGCGTGGGCTGCACCACCTACATCGTCTGGAGCTGGGCCGATCCCGAAAAGAGGCCCTCGGTGCGGCGGACGAACAGACTCGTGGCCCTGGCGACGACAGCCGCCTACCTGATCGCCAACGCCGTCGCCATCGGTCTCGCGGTCACGTGAAATCCGTGGAAGGCGTCGGCGCCGGTGCCCGTGGTGCGGGCGGTGCCGGTGATCTCCACGGCGGCCGGGGCGGGGTCCGGCACTCCTTGCGGGCCGATCCGGGTCACGGCGCGGCGCGGTGCAGTGCGGTGCGGTGGGAGGCGGGGCGGTGCGGGGCGGTGGGGGGCGGGGCGGTGCGGGGCGTCGGCACTCTGTACGGGTGACATCGCCCGTGTCTCCGTAGTTATGGAGTGAGGTGTTGCGACAGTTGACTCCGGCAGGAAATTCCTATCTGCTATCTACCGCACGAAAGGGCTGCCGTGAATCGGGTTGGTATCTACACCTCTCTGTCTTTTGCCGCCGCCGTGGCATTGGCAGGCGCAACAGCGGGCCAGGCTTCCGCGGAAGTCCGCAATGATCCCGCACCCGCAAAAATCAATATTATCTTCAATAACGGTGGGTATTACGGCGACATCACCAACATCGGGGACGGCAACAGCAACAACGTCCAGGTGGGCAACCTCCAGGGCGGCACGCAGGGCGGGACCGGCAACACCCAGGGCGGCACCGGCAACACCCAGAGCGCGGCGCAGGGCGGCACGCACAACATCCAGGGCGGTGCGCAGGGCGGCACCAACAACGTCCAGGGCGGCACCCAGGTCGGCGGCAGACACAACACCCAGGGCGGTGCGCAGGGCGGGACCAACAACGTCCAGGGCGGCACGCAGAGCGGTACCCGTAACACCCTGGGCGGTGCGCAGGGCGGCACCAACAACGTCCAGGGCGGGACCCAGGGCGCCGGGAACCACAACACCCAGGGCGCGACGCAGGGCGGCACCACCAACACCCAGGGGGCCACTCAGGGCGCCACCCGGGGTATCGACGAGGAGACGGAAAAGCTCATCACGAGCTCGCTCAGGATGGCCGCCGACCTGATCAGGTCGTAAGGACGCCGGCGTGTTCAGGTGATTGAGGGCGCCGGTGTGAACAGGTCGTGACGCCACCGGCGTGACGAACGAGGCCCCAGGGCTGTCGGGTATCCCCCGCAGCCCTGGGGCCTCGTCCGTTTGTGCCGGTCGGCCAGGCGGCGTCTTTCCGGCGGACGGACAGCTCAGCCTCTCGCTCCACCGGTCAGGGGACACACGGCAGCGGCCGGACGAGCTGAACTTAATGACGCAAGCTCCTCCACCCCGGAACTGAGAAATAGAGGTTTCCTCATGCTTAACGCTCGACGTCACATGGCCCGCATCGCCGGTATTTCCTGCATCGCCGCACTGGCCGCTGGAGGCTTCGGTGTAGCCAGCGCCACGGCCGCGCCCATGAGCAACCACCACGCGGCTGCGCATTCTTCCAGCCACCACCAGCACCAGCACCAGCAGAACCAGAACCAGAACCACCAGAACAACATGGCGAAGAGTGGCGCCATGCCGAAGGGCGGCAATACCCAGGGCGGTACGCAGGGTGCCGGGAACGGCAACACCCAGGGCGGCACCCAGGGCGGCGGCAACGGCAACACCCAAGGTGGCACCCAGGGCGGCGGCAACGGCAACACCCAAGGTGGCACCCAGGGCGGCGGCAACGGCAACACCCAAGGTGGCACCCAGGGCGGCGGCAACGGCAACACCCAGGGCGGCACCCAGGGCGGCGGCAACGGCAACACCCAGGGCGGCACCCAGGGCGGCGGCAACGGCAACACCCAGGGCGGCACCCAGGGCTGACGGTTGATGGAGTCGGCATCTCACGGAGAGAGATCTCTGTGAGATGCCGACTTTCTGTGTGCGCCCGCCTGGCCGTAGCCGGGCGGGCTTCCTGGGTCTCACGGCCGGCCGTTCGGCAGCACGCGCTCAGGCCACGGGCAGTCCGATGCCGAGGGCGGTCAGGGCGAGCCCGGTCAGGCACTGGATGCGACGGAAGCTTCCCGCGTACGACGCGCTGGGTGAGAGGGCGCTCTCCTGTGGCGGCGCGCCGAGGGTGCGCAGTGTCTGGATGCCCGGGTAGCACAGGTAGGCCGCGCCGGCCCACTTGATCGCGTCCATGGCCGTGACCGAGGCGGCGATGACGGCCGAGAGGCCACCACTGCGGCGATGGCGTGGCACGTCACGCCGGTTGCGATGCCCAGCGTCGTGACGCGTGCGTGGCCGAGGCCGTGAGCGGTGCTGCCGCGCGGGACGAGTGCGGTGTTCACCCCCGGCATCACCGTCATGGCCGCGGCGATCCCGGTGAAGGCGAGTACGGTGTGGGGCACAGGGGGCGCCCTTCCGATGAGGTTTCCCGCCTGCCGTCACCTCCGTGCGCAGGCGCAGGTCAGGTAGGTCAGGTCAGGCACGGTGCCGGGTGGCAGGGTTCACCGGTGGTGTCGGGTGCCCGGCATCCTTGTCCGCTTCACGCTCGTCACCGGCCGTGAGCAGGGGTTCTCCTGCGATCGGTCGATCCGCCGTAGGGGCCCGTGGCTGCCCGTGGCTGCCCGTGGCTGCCCGTGGCTGCCCGTGGCTGCCCGTGGCTGCCCGTGGGCGAACCGGTCGGGGGTGTCACCGGGTGTCGTGGTCGCCGCCCGGGCGTCTGCGGGCGAGCAGGCAGGCCGGCACGGCCGCGGCGGCGCCCAGGTACAGAAGCGGCGCGTAGCCCAGGGAATGCACGACCTGGCCCCCGACGGCGCCGGCCAGCGACAGGCCGACGAACAGTGCGCTGTTGTTCCACGACAGCATCCCGGTCGCCCGCTCGGGGAAGGTGTCCACCAGATGGCGCTGCTGGGCGGGGAAGAACGCGTAAGCCGCCAGCGCGAACAGTGCCAGCGTCAGGGCCAGGGCCCAGGTGAGCGTGAAGACCAGCGCCACGACGACCTCGAGAGCGGCCAGCAGGGGCAATGCCACGACGGTCACCCGTACCGCACCGGCCCGGTCGGCCAGCCGGCCGCCCGCCTGCCCGCCGATGACCGCCCCGACCCCGTAGACCACCAGCAGCCAGGAGACGTCGGCCGCCCTGCCGTCGGAGTGCAGCGCGACGGCCAGGAAGGTGTACAGGCTGTAGACGGAGAAGGCCCACAGGGTCGTGACCGCGACGGCGGACACCGCGACGGCCGTCCCCTTGCCTGCGCCCTTCACCGGGGGCTTCACCGGGGTGTCGTCCGGCGTGCCCGGGCCGGTTCGCCAGACGAACGCGTGCGGGAAGGCCAGCACGAACGTGCCCACGGCGAGGATGATGAAGGCGGCCTGCCAGCCCGCCTGCCGGCTCAGCAGTGCTCCGGCCGGGGCGCCCACCCACAGGGCGGTCAGCAGGCCCGAACCCACCACCGCCAGCACCTGGGCCCGCGCCTGGGGCCGCGCGCGGGTGGCGACCAGCGTGTACACGGTGGGGCCGGTGGCGGCGGCCGCGACACCGGCCACCACGCGGGTCACCAGCAGCAGGCCGAAGTCGGGGGCCAGGGCGGTGGCGACGTTGGCCGCCGAGAACAGCACCAGCGCCCCCGTCAGGATCATGGCACGGTCCTTGCGGTCGCAGAGCCATCCGGCGAGGGGCGAGGCCACCACGTAGGCGAGGGAGAAGGCCGTGACCAGCAGGCCGGTACGGGCCGGGGCGACACCGAGGGATGCGGCGATGTCGGGAAGCAGCGGCGCCACCACGAACAGATCGGTCCCCACCAGGAACTGGGTCACCCAGGCCAGGGCGACGAGCCCGGCCGAAAGGCGGGCCGTCTCCTGCGCTGTCCGGCTGCTCGTCGAGTCCATGATCCGAAGCTAGGTCCGCCGCCCTGCGGCCGCCACCGGCCCCGCCGTGCCCGCACGCCGCGCGGCCGTACGGGCATGCGCGGGCTTGAGGCCGTAGGCAGGCTTGAGGCCGTACGCAGGCTTGAGGCCGTACGCAGGCTTGAGGCCGTACGCAGGCTTGAGGCCGTACGCAGGTTTGAAGCCGTAGGCAGGCTTGAGGCCGTAGGCAGGCTTGAAGCCGTAGGCAGGCTTGAGGCCGTACGCAGGCTTGAAGCCGTAGGCAGGCTTGAGGCCGTAGGCAGGCTTGAGGCCGTAGGCAGGTTTGAGACTGGGTGCGGGCTTGGAGGCCGTACGCGGGCTTGAAGCTGTGCGCGGGGTTGAGACGGTGCGCGGGCTCGAGGCCGTGCGCGCCGTGGCCGGCTGCCGTGCCGGAGCGTGCGCCGCCGGCAGGCGCCGGGCCGTGAGGGATGCGAGAGGGGAGCGGCACACGAACAGCGTCGTGCACGCCGCGGCGGCGCCGGCGAGTGCGGTGGCAGGCGCTGCCGTCGGGTTGGTCGTAAGACTCGCCAGCGCCGTGCCGGCGGCCTGGCCCAGCCCGAGGCCGGCGATCATCCAGGCCGCGGCCGTGCCGAGGGTGCCGCGGGGGGCCAGGTCGTCGAGGCCGGCGAAGACGTTGATCAGCAGAGGGGCGAGGAAGAGCCCGGGAACGACCACCAGGGCCACCGCGGCCGTCGGGTCCGGCCTGAGCAGCAGCGGCACGAAGCCGGCCAGGAGGCCGAGGGCGGTCGCACGCAGGTGTGCGGCGGGGGCACCGGGCCGGCGGAACCGGCCGTACAGGAGGCCGCCGATGAGGCTGCCGGCCGCCAGGGCGGTGGGCAGGAGAGTGGTCAGGGCCGGGGCGTGGTGGCGCTCGGCGAGGATCAGGGCGACGACGTTCAGGGCACCCAGGGCGACTCCGGTGAACAACAGCGCGACGGCCAGGGTCCGGGGGCCGGGCGCACGCAAGGGGCTGCCCGTTCGGCCCCCTCGCGGAAAGGGCGGGGCCGGCTGCCAGCGGCGTGCGGGGCGGGCGGTGGCGAAGGCGACGATGCCCGCCAGGCCGAGCAGGCCGATCGCGGCCAGGGTCACGGCGGCACCGGCTGCCGTGCCGAGGACGAGGACCAGCAGGGGGCCGGCGATGAAGACGACCTCCTGAGCGCAGGCATCCAGGCTCAGAGCCGCCCTCAACTGCGCCGGTGAGCACGTCACATCAGGCCACAGCACACGCAGGGCCGCTTCCAGGGGAGCCGTGGTCAGGCCCGCCGCCACGGTCAGGACCAGCGCCGCGGCCGGATCCCGTACGAGGGGGCAGACGGCCAGGGTGAGGAAGCACGCCGCCGATCCCAGCCCCGTGATCACCAAAGGCAGGGTGTGCCCGCGGCGGTCCAGGACACCGCCCCACCAGGGCTGTGCGGCAGCGGCGCTGACGCCGTACGCGGCGGCGAGCAGGCCGGCCTGGCTGACGGTTCCCCCTTGCGTGCGGACGGCGATGAGCAGGGCCAGGGGAGCCATGGCCACCGGGAGGTGTCCCACGACGGCGGCGACCAGCAGCCGCGGGATGTGCGACGAGGACAGCAGGCGGCGGTAGCCGGGGCTGGTGGGCAGGTCGAGGACGGTACTCGTCACGGCCGGTTCCTTCGGTGCTTCGGTACATGGCGGCTGGTGGCTCTTCAGCCTCGCGTGCCGCCTTGCCGCCCGCTGTCGTCCACCCGGAGGGTCTGGCGGAGGAGAAACCGCCAGCCACCGGCAACCGGCCACCGGACCCGGAGGAGGAATCACCGGCCGCCGGAAAGGGGGGCGGGGTGTTCGGCCAGGGCGGGGCGGTGACCAGGGTGGAGCGGTGACCAGGGTGGAGCGGCTGCTCGTCAGGGGGCGGGCTCTTGGTGTGATCCGGGGGCCGGTCGCGGATCCGTGAGGGCCTCGCGCAGGGCGGTGGCGATCGCCCGGAGGAGTTCGACGACGGGTTCGTTCTCCCGGATCGCGGCACGGGTGCGGGTGTCGCCGGTACGTCCGGTGGCCAGTTCGTGGCGGCGCCGGGCGTGGAGTTCTTCGAGGTGGAGGGACATGACGTCGAGGGCGTCGGTGAGGGCGTCGATGTGGCCGGCGGTGTCACCGGCGCTCTGCTCGGCCAGCGCCGGCGCCGCATGGCCGGTGTAGGCGGCGAGTGCGGGGATGCGGGCCGTGCGTGCGGTGCGGTGCGTGGTCAGGGCGGCGGTCAGCGAAAGGAGGGTGTCCAGGGCGTCGAGGGTGGTGGCCGCCTCGTCGAGCGCGGCCCGGTCGTGGCCGGGCTCGCGGTGAGCATGCCGCAGTGTGGTCCGGGCCTGGGCGAGGGCCTTGTGCGCTGCGCGGCGGGCGTGGTCCGGGGCGGGGCCGGGGGTGGGGCGGGCATGGTGCGGGGCGGGACCGGCGACGGGGGCCGGGGTGGGGGTGGGGGTGGGGCGGGTGAGGGAGTTCAGGGTGGCGTCCAGGTAGGCGGCGCCGGCCCGCCGGGCGTGGGCCGTCTGCGCGGCGAGGTGGGGGTGCTCCCAACTGGGCCACAGCAGACGGCTGCCGAGCAGGGCCGCGGTCGTACCGAGGACGGTCATGGCGATACGCAAGAGGGCATCGAGCCAGTCGCCGGGATGGGACACGTCGCCGATCAGCAGCACCAGGGGGGTGCCGAAGACGACCCAGAAGGCGTAGTTGACCGGCCGCAGGGTGAAACCCGCCGTGATGAGAGCGAACAGGATCAGGCACAGGGCGGCCGGCTGGTGCACCGCAGCGATGAGCAGCGCGGCACACGTGCCGCCGACGACGTTGCCGATGACCCGCTGGGCGACGCGTTCGCGGGTGGCGGCGTACTGGGGGCGCAGCACACGAAGGACGGCCAGCGTCGCCCACTCGCCGTGCGGCAGCGCGGCTGCCTGGGCG
Source organism: Streptomyces sp. NPDC031379 (assembly GCF_055569615.1). Taxonomy (NCBI): domain Bacteria; kingdom Bacillati; phylum Actinomycetota; class Actinomycetes; order Kitasatosporales; family Streptomycetaceae; genus Streptomyces; species Streptomyces sp. NPDC031379. The sequence goes on from NZ_JBVIIT010000052.1 coordinate 11,823, forward strand.
AGGGTGAAGACCGCGGTGCTCACCGTGGTGGTGCGCAGGGCATGGCGGAAGGTGCTCGAGGTGAGGGTCATGGCGCCGCGCAGCCGGGCCGCCTCCAGGCGCACCGGCTCGGTGGCAGACGCGGAAAGCCGGGTCGCCGCGAGCAGGGCGAGGGGGCGGGCGTCGGTCCGGGCGGTGTCGATGGTGGCGGTGATACGGGCCAGCAGACGGCGCTGGCGGCCGGCGCGTGCCATGCCGGTGTAGGTCTGGGTGCCGGCGGCAATCTGGGCGCGCATCCGGTCGCAGGCGGCCTCCAGTTCGGCCAGGGAGGTGTCCGGCCCGCTGCTGCCGGTGGTGGCGGGGCGGCGGCGGGTGAGGGTCTCGGCGAGCTGGGAGAGCTGCCGGCCGGCGCGGGCGGTGAGCGTGGTGCAGGGCACGCGGACGGCGGCGGGCGGGGGGCCTGTCGCGGCCAGGGCGGCGGTGAGGTCGGCCAGGGTGGCGGCATGCCGTACGAGCGGGTCGGTCAGGTCGGCGAGATGCTCGTTGCCTCGTGGGCCGCGCAGTTCGCGGGTGGCCTCCTCGGCCCGGCGCAGCGCGTCCGCGATGTGCGGGTGAGCGGTACGGGCCGCCGCACTGGCCGCACTGGCTGTACTGGCCGCACTGGCTGTACTGGCGGTGCTGGCTGTACTGGCGGTGCTGGCGGTGCTGGCGGTGCTGGCGGTGCGAGCCGCATCCGCTGTACTGGCCGCGCCGGCTGGATGAGCCGCATCGGTTGTATCGGCTGTACCGGCTGGGGGGTGGGCGAGGGCGTTCAGGTGTTGGCCGATGACACGGTAGGGCTGCGCGAGGTGACCGAGCACGTCCCGCAGCCGGGTGGCAGGAGTCAGCACAACGGTGGCGAGGGCGTACCACAGGCCTCCCAGCAGTACCAGCAGCGCTGCCCGGGGCATCACCGTGCCCGTGCCGCTGCCGCCGCTGCCCGCCGCGACGAGCAGCGCGGTGGCCGGCATCGTGCCGAGCCGCTCCAGCACCGGGTGGATGCCGGAACCCATCGCCGCGAGAAAGACCAGGACGGCGAGCATGAGCAGGATCAGCACGGGGATGGCGGCCGCCCACGCACCGGCCCAGAACGCGGCGGCGTCGACCACGGCGGCGACCAGGAGAGCGCGGGTGCGTGGCCGGCGGGCGCCCCCCTTGTTGGTGAACGCAGCCATGTAGGCGCCCAACGCCGCCCACGCCCCCGCTCCCGGATCGCCCACGGCGATGCCGGCCAGCAGCGGCATGCTGATCGCGATGCCGTTGCCCAGCCCGGCCGTGACGGCCGGCCGGCTCCCCGGCGTGGGGCTGAACAGCCCGGCCGTACGGCTGCTCGCAGCGCGCCAGGTCACCAGGTCACCGGCCCACCGGGCCACCGGCCCACCGGCCCACCGGGCCACCGGGCCACGGGGTCACCGGCGGGAAAAGCGGCCCGTCACTACCGCTTCGTCCCGCGCATGGTGCTGCCGCGCCGTATCCGCCGGCCCGCGGCCGGCCAAAGCGGGAAGGACGGGAACCGTGTCCCGGGCGTGGAACGTGCAGCAGTGTCGATGCCCACGTGCCGTGGAACCGCGCGGAGGGCGGGGGGCCGGTCGCACACGGAGGCGAGGGGCCGGTCCCGGCGCGGGTCTTGCGGGTGGTTGTGCCACGACCGGGTGCTCGAAGGGGATCCGGTCCCTGTACCGGGACGACGGACTCTCGGTCTTCATACCGTCATCGTCCCCCACCCCGGGCGGCCGGGCCTGCCACGGCATCCCGGGCCCGCCCAAGCCTCCCAGCCCTCCCCTCCGCCCTCTTGCCCACCCGTCGGCCCCCGCCATGCCGCCGACAGCGGGCCCCACCACACGGTCCCCCGGTCGGCTGACCAGACGGGCACCAGGGGCGTGCCCACACTGTGAGCAGATTCCATCGACGGGCCCCTCCAAGCCCTCCCGGTGACCGAGAAGGAGAAGACATCATGGCGGCTCAGTACGCTCCCGCTCACAGCCGGGAAGGTTTCACGATCCAGCAGATAGCCGACCGTTTCGAGGTCTACGGCCCCAGCGGAGAGTTCTCCGGGGAGTACCTCGTCCGGGCCTCTGCGGAGAAACGGGTGGCCGTACTCGCACAGCGCGCCGACCGCACCGCCCGAAACATCCGATAACGCGTTCTTCCCCTCCCCTCTCCTTTTGGAGAAGGCCCTGGGGGGGGGGGGGGGGGGGGGGGGGGGGGGGGGGGAGGGGGGAGGGGGGAGGGGGGGGGGGGGGGGGGGGGGGGGGGGGGGGGGGGGGGGGGGGGGGGGGGGGGGGGGGGA
>NZ_JBVIIT010000053.1:0-2916 GCF_055569615.1 Streptomyces sp. NPDC031379
GGAGATCACCCAGAACGGCCTGGGCGGCGCCGACGTGCACGCCGAGACCTCCGGCGTCTGCCACTTCGCCTACGACGACGAGGAGACGTGCATCGAGGAGGTGCGCTACCTGCTGTCGCTGCTGCCGCAGAACAACCGCGAGTATCCGCCCCACGGGCCGAGCACGGACCCGCCGGCGCGGCGTTCGGAGGTGCTGCTGGACCTGGTCCCGGCGGACGGCAACCGGCCCTACGACATGGCCAGGGTCATCGAGGAGATCGTCGACGACGGCGAGTACCTGGAGGTCCACGAGCGCTGGGCGCGCAACATCATCTGCGCGCTGGCCCGGCTCGACGGCCAGGTCGTCGGGATCGTCGCGAACCAGCCGCAGACCCTGGCCGGCGTCCTGGACATCGAGGCGAGCGAGAAGGCCGCTCGGTTCGTCCAGATGTGCGACGCCTTCAACATCCCGATCATCACCTTCCTGGACGTCCCGGGGTTCCTCCCCGGAGTCGACCAGGAGCACGGCGGAATCATCCGGCACGGCGCCAAGCTGCTGTACGCCTACTGCAACGCCACCGTGCCCCGCATCTCGGTCATCCTGCGCAAGGCCTACGGCGGCGCCTACATCGTCATGGACTCGCAGTCCATCGGGGCGGACCTGACCTACGCCTGGCCGACGAACGAGATCGCCGTGATGGGCGCGGAGGGCGCGGCGAACGTCATCTTCCGCCGGCAGATCGCCGAGGCCGACGATCCCGACGCGACGCGCGAGCGCATGGTCAAGGAGTACAAGGCCGAGCTGATGCACCCCTACTACGCGGCCGAACGCGGCCTGGTCGACGACGTCATCGACCCCGCCGACACCCGTGAGGTGCTGGGCCGTGCCCTCGCGATGCTCCGCAGCAAGCACGCCGACATGCCCTCGCGAAAGCACGGCAATCCGCCGCAGTAGCAGAGCGCCGAACCCGGGCTCCGCCGGCGGGACCGCGCCGGCGGACGCCGTCGAGGAAGCGTGCCCGGGAGCCGCCAACAACCGTCCCGACACCCAAAAGCAAACAGACCGACAGGTTTTCCTTTCCCGGTCTTCAGAGTGTTTCGAGGCCTGGTTCCGGCCGCCGGACTAGGATCATCGTGGCCCCTCCCACAGAGTGCACCCTCCGGGAGGGGTCACTGCACATTTTCGGCCCGCCCGATCCGGACTTCCGTTGGCTCCTTGTTTTCGCTGCTCTGCGCCCTGCGGAGGCGGAACGTGAGGATCACCCTGCGGTTTCTCCTGGCTGGGTCGGGAGGCGCACGAACGCTCGTTTGATATGGCTGGCCAAAAATCGACGCTTCAGCCGGGCTTGAGCCGTCTTGGATTGACAAACCGACTGTGCTGTTTTTTTATCGGGGGGTCCAGTGGCAAGGCGGAGCATCGGGGGAGGCGCACAAGGCCGAGCCCCGGTCTCCAGCCGGAACTCATGGGGGGAATGTGGACATCAATGTGCTGGGCCCGCTATCGGTGCGCGAGAACGGGGTGTCGGTCGTGCCGACGGCGCCCAAGCCGCGGCAGGTCCTGGCCCTGCTCGCCCTGCACGCGGACCAGGTGGTCTCCGTGAGTGCCCTGGTCGAGGAGTTGTGGGGAGGCAAGCCGCCGCGCAGCGCGCGTACCACCCTGCAGACCTATGTGCTGCAACTGCGGGAACTGATCGCCGAGGCGCTCGCCCACGGCGAGAACGAGCGGTGCACCCCGAAGGACATCCTCGCCACCGTCCCCGGCGGCTACCGCCTGGAGACGCGGGCCGGGACCGTCGACTTCCGGGAGTTCGAGCGGGGCGCGGGTGCCGGCTACCGGGCCATGGACGCCGAGGACTACACCGGCGCGGCCCGTCGGCTGGCCGACGCGCTCTCGCTGTGGACCGGGCCCGCGCTCACCGACATCCAGGCCGGCATCCGGATCGACATGGAGGCCAGGAGGCTGGAGGAGGCGCGGTTGTGCGCGCTCGACCAGCGCATCGAGGCCGACCTGCGGCTGGGTCGGCACCGCGAACTGCTGCCCGAGCTGACGGTGCTGGTCAACCAGTACCGGATGCACGAGAGCCTGCACGGTCAGTTCATGCTGGCCCTGCACCGCTCGGGGCGCCGCGGAGAGGCGCTCGACGCCTACCGGAGGCTGCGCACCACGCTCGTCTCCGAGTTGGGCCTGGAGCCGTCCGCCGCGCTCAGCCGGCTGCAGCGCTCCATCCTGATGGCCCGCCCCGAGAACTCGGCGGCGGCGACCCCGACCGCCGCGGGCCAGAGCCTGGTCGCCCGCACGGTCTGACACCTCTCGTCCCCTGGCTCCGCGTGACCTGCGGGCCGGGGGAGCGGCATGTTACCGGGGCCGCGGGCCCCGGGGCAGCGTCATCCCCTCACCGGACGGTTCCGCCCGTGGGGGGATTTCGCGTGCCGGGCCTCACTACGCGTCGGTCCGCGGCGGACCGGGGCGCGGCGCGTGCGAGGCCCCACCGGACCACACGGCGGGGGCACGGCGTTCGTGTCCCGCCCGAACCCGGGGCCGGTTCGCCGCCGTCGATGCACAGGCCCGGCGGCTCTTCACCACGATCCGGTCGGTGAGCACGCGCAGCGGCCGCCCTCGACCGGCGGACGCCACGTCACGTGAACGGCCCTTGTCCGGCGGACGTCACCTGGACGGCCTTCGGCCGGCTCTCGACCGGTGGCGGCCGCGGACATCGTGGACGCCGTGGTCAGCGCACGCTCGTCACCGAGGCCGCCGGAGTACGCCTCTCGCTCCGCGGCCGGGCCCGTCGCGGCGTTGTCCGGGTGGCTCGGCACCGCCCGGGCGGGGGGGGGGGGGGGGCCCCCCCGCCCCCCCCCCCCCCGCGACAAGGAAGGGGGGCCCCGACCGCGGCAGGGGTTTCCTACAGCTTTGCGCGGGGTAGGACCCACCCCCCT
>NZ_JBVIIT010000053.1:2926-13813 GCF_055569615.1 Streptomyces sp. NPDC031379
AGGCAGCGGGGGTCCCCCTCCTCCCCGGCGCCTGGCCTGCTTTTGTGTTTGTCTGGGTGCCCCCCCCCCCCCCCGCCCCCCCCCCCCCCCCCCCCCCCCCCCCCCCCCCGCACCCGCGATCGGCAGGGGCGCCCGTGCCCGCGCCCGGCGCTCCGCACCGCTGTCCGCGGGCACGACCTCACTCCTCGGACCCGGCCCGGACGACGGGCCGGCACGGTCGGCGGGCAGCGCGCCCCCGCCGCGCGCAGCCCGGTCGCCCCGCATCCGCACGGCGGTCCGGAAGCGGATGTGGTGGGCCCGTGACGGCGAGGGACAGGCCTGCTGCCCTCGGGGCGGCGGACCGGATCTCGCCGCTCGTCACCGGCATCAGGCAGCGTAGAGGTCGAACGTGGACGTACGCCGCGGGCTCGCGGCGATGTCCAGGCGCGGGTCGACCGAGAGCATCGCCTGGTGCATGCGCTGGAGCTGCGGGGAGGGCTCCACACCGAGTTCGTCGATGAGGCGCTGGCGCAGCCGGCGGTAGACATCGAGCGCGGCGGCCTGCCGACCCGAGCGGTACAGGGCCACCATCGCCTGCGAGTGCAGTCCCTCGTGCTGCGGGTGGCGGGCGATCAGATCGGTCAGCTCAGGGATCAGCTCGACATGCCTGCCCAGCCGAAGCTCGGCGTCGATACGGCGCTCCCGGGCGACCAGACGGCTCTGCTCCAGCCGCATCACCTCCACCTCCAGCACCGGCCCGAGGCGGACGTCGACCAGCGCCGGCCCCTCCCACAGGTCCAGTGCCTCGCGCAGCAGGGAGGCCGCGGCGGCGTCCTCGCCGTCCTCGAAAGCCTGCCGTCCCTCGGCGACCAGCGCCTCGTAGCGGTTGACGTCGACCGCCTCGGCGGGGATCTGCAGCAGATAGCCGCCGTAGCGAGTGGCGAGGACGTCCTTGGCCGAACCCGGTACGTCCGGGCCCATGGCGGTGCCCAGCAGCCGGCGCAGCTGCAGTATGTACGTCTGGAGTGTCGTCAGCGAACTCTGCGGCAGGTCGGTGGCCCAGATCTCCTCCATCAGGGTGGGCACCGGCACGACCCGGCCGGGATTGAGGGCGAGCAGCGCCAGGATCTGGCGGGGCTTACCCGCGGTCGGGACGATGGAGATTCCGTTCACTTCCGCGTTCAGCGCACCCAGAACCTTTATGTTCATTCTTCCTCCGTGCCGTTTTCGGTGTCGTTGGTTCGCCGCGTTGACGAGGCTTCAGATGGTGTCTTCAACAGCGATTCTTCGGCGCTTTTCGCGGGCCAGTCGCGAGGGAGGCTGCAGTTCCCGTCGAGACCTGTGCGAGGCGGGGTCGAGTATTTCTCTAGCGGCCTCCCGCGACCAGCGCTGACGTACCGCTGACGTCCTGCTGACAAAACGTCAGCGCAGCGGTGATGCGCCCCCGGGCACCTGTTCCGGCCGCCCCCGCGCTGTTACGTTTCCAGCCATGGCGACGGAAACGAAGCGTTCAACCGCCTATCGCGACGGGGACCCCCTCATCAGGGGACTGCTCGCCCGCCTGGGCCCCACCGGCGGGTGCGACTTCTTGCCGGACCTGCCGGATCTGAAGCTACTCGCCCTGCTCGGCCGTTATCACCGGCGCCCGGTGCGGGTGGGCTTCCCGGAGCCGGCCGCCGAGCGCACTTGACATCCTCTGGAGAGACAGTCCACGCAAACCGGTGAACCGCTGGTTGATCCTGCACCACATAAGCGTGCCGACTACCGTGCCGAGAACTCTTTGTATATTCCCGTGCGAGGACGGCATGGAGTTTCGGATTCTGGGTTCCGTGCAGATCTGCGACGCCCGCAATGATCTGCAGATCGTGCCCGTGGGCGCCAAGCAGCGCGCCCTGCTCGGCGCTCTCGTGGCGAAGGCCGGCCAGGTCGTGCCCGCCGGGCGTCTCGTCGACGAGCTGTGGGGCGAGGACCCGCCGGCGAACGCGGCCAACGCCCTGCAGGCCCATGTGGGCCGGCTGCGCCGGCTGGTGCCGGTGCCCGCGTCCGGTTCGGGTGAGCGGCACCACGAGTGGCTGGTGACCCACCCCACCGGATACGAGCTGCGTTCGGGTGACCTCGACGACGACGTCGACGCACGCCGCTTCACGCGTCTGGTCGCCGAGGGCCGGGCGCTGCTCGCCACCGAGCCCGCCCGCTCGGCCGGTGTGCTGCGCGAGGCCCTCGGACTGTGGCGGGGCGCGGCCCTGCAGGGCGGCGGCCGGGGCGCCATCTGCTCGGCGGAGGCCGCCCTGCTGGAGGAGGCCAGGCTCGTCGCCCTGGAGGCCCTGTACGACGCGAGCCTGCGCGCGGGTTCCGCGCAGGAGATCACCGGCGAGCTGGAGGAGCTGACGATCGCCCATCCGCTTCGGGAGCGGTTCTACGAGCTGCTGATGACCGCGCTGTACCGGTCCGGCCGGCAGGCGGACGCCCTGGCCGCGTACGAACGGGCGCGCCGCAGACTCGTGCACGACCTGGGCCTCGAACCGGGGCCCGCGCTGCGGTTCCGTATGGAGTCGGTCCTGCGCCACCGGGACTTCGACGCGGACCTGGCCGGACCGGTGCGGTTGGAGCCGCGGCGGTCCGAGCCCGGCCTCACCGAGATGCCGGGCGGACCGCCGGGCGGCGGTACGCGGGCCGACGAGACCGACGTACGGCTGCTGCGGGACGAGATCGCCTGGCTGCGCCGCCATGTCGAGCGGCTTGCCCAGGAGCAGCAGGATCTGCTCAGCCGCCTCGACCGGATCACGCTGCGGGAGGCGTCGGCCTTCTAGGGCGCCCCCCGGCCCGTGGTCGCCGTCGCAGCCGCCAGCACCCACACCCCCTCGCCGGTATCGAGTGTCGCTCGAGTGCGGCCCAGGTCGGACTCGAGCCGCGTCAGGCAGTATTGGCCGACCATCAGCGAAGCCTCGCCGGAGAGGCTGTCCGCACCCACGGCAGATGTCGGCCGACCCTGCGCCGTGCCGTGCGAGGACACCGGTCGGCACGCGTCGATGTGCGGGACATCGACGCGGCGCAGGCAGCCGCTGGACACAAGGGGGGCTGGAAGATTGTCGGTTGCGCGAGTGCACCGCGTGGTCTCGGAGGTGACCACATCGGCCCCGGCCGGAGTGCTGTACGGGCTGATCGCCGACGCCACCCAGTGGCCGCTGTTCTTCCGGCCCTGCGTGCACGTGGAACGACTGAGCTTCGACGGCACCCATGAGCTGCTGCGGACCTGGGCCATGACGGAGGGCCAGGTCTCGTCCTGGGTGTCGAGCCGCGACCTGGACGTCGGACGTCGTACCGTGACGTTCCGTCAGGACCAGACGGACGCTCCGGTCGCGTCGATGAACGGGATGTGGGCGATACGCCCGATGGGCGAGCGGTGCCAGGTGGTGCTGGAGTACCAGTTCACCGTCACCGGGGACGCGCCCGCCGAGGTGGCCTGGACGGAGCGCGTCACCCGCGCCAACGGCCAGGCGCAGCTGGATCAGCTGGTCTGGGTCGCCGACCGCTGGCCCAGGCTGGACGAACTCGAGCTGGTCCTCGAGAACACCGTGCGCTTCGAGGGCTCTGCCGACGCGGCGTTCGACTTCCTCTACCGGGCCCAGGACTGGACCGCCGGCCTGCCGTACGAGCGCACCGTGCGGCTGGCGGAGAGCAAGCCGGGCGTCCAGGTCATGACGGTGGACGGCCTCGCCGGTGACGGCAGCGCGCACCACACCGAGTCGGTCCGCATCTGCTTCCCCGGTGCCGGCCGGCTCGTCCACAAGGAGACCGCCACCTCCACCCTGCTGACCGCGCACACCGGCGAATGGTCGGTCGAGCCCGACGAGTCGGGCGTCAACCTCACCGGCCGGCACCATGTGCTGCTGCGGGAGGAGGCCATCGCCGACGTCCTGGGCGAGAACGCGACCCTGGCGGATGCGCGACAGCACGTGCGCGACGAGCTGAGCCGGCAGGACCACCTCGTGCTGCAGCAGGCGGTACGGCACGCCGCGCGCGCGGTGCGGGTGCTGTGACGGCCGGTTGTCCGGGACGACGGCCACGGCTCCCTGACCCCGGGGCCGTCGTCCGGCCGGAGCCGTCGCCGGGCGGCCCCGGCCGTCGCCCAGGGCTTCCCGAGCGGACCTCGAGCCGTGTCGACACGCCGTCAGGCCGCTGAAGGCGGGCTCCGGCACGATATCGCCCGGTGTGCCTGGGTCCCGGCATCTCTGTGGTCTGCGGTCCTGTCCGGGGTGAGGCAGCGACGGCGAGGAGGACGAGACATGGCGAGGTCGAGCCGTTGGCGCCGTGTACGGATCCGTACCGAACGCCGCACAGCGGTGCCGGCCGAAGCGCCACGGCTGTCCGTACCCGTGACCCGCCGGCGCATCGACGCGTTGCTCGAATCCGCCCGGAACCGGTTCACGGGACGGCATGTGGAGCAGGTCTGGTGGTGCTGGTACGGACCGCTGGACACCGAGCGCTTCGCCGCCGCCTGGCAGTCCGTCACGGAGCGGGAAGCGATCCTGAGAGCGGCCTTCGAGCGGAAGCCGAGTCCGCACATCGTCTTCCACCCGCACGCCCGCACCGAGGTGACACGGCACCCCGCGGGCACCGTCGACTGGGACGAACTGCTGGAGCGGGACCGGCTGCACGGCTTCGACGTCCGCCGCCCCGGTCCGCTGCGCGTCACTCTCGTCGACACCGAGGTACCGGGCAGCACCCGGGTCCTGCTCACCTTTCACAACGGGCTGCTGGACGCCCGCAGCGTGTTCGTCCTGCAGAAGGAGTTCAGCCGCGCCTATCTCGCGGGCGGTGTGCTGCCCGGCGGCGAACGCCGGCCGGACATCCGCGACTGGATGCGCTGGCTGGAACATCAGGACACCACCCCGGCGCAGGACTTCTTCGGCCGGGCCCTGCCCGCCGACCCGCCCGTCGTCCTGCCCCTGCTGCCCGGCCCTCCCACCCGGCAGCACGGACGCGGCCGGGCCGCGGCCCGGCTGACCACCACGGAGACGGACCGGCTGCACCGGTGGGCGGCCACGCGGGGCCTGCCGGACTCCAGCGTGGTGCACGCCGCGTGGGCGCTGTTGCTGTACCGCGCGGCGAACGCGACCGGCCCCGTCCCGGTGAGCTTCGGCATCACCGTCTCCGGGCGCGGCATCACTCTGGACTGTGCCGACCGGCTGGTGGGCCCGTTGCGCGCCTGTCTGCCGATGAGTGTTCTGGTCGACCCCGCCTGGACGGTCAGCCGGCTGCTGGATGCCCTGCGGGACCGGGCACTGGACCTGGCGGTGTACGAATGGGTCTCCCTCGGGCAGATCCAGGAGTGGGCCGGCCGGCCGGCCCCGTTGCCGCAGAGCCTGGTCTCCGTGGAGGGCACCCCGTGCTGGCCCGCCGACCTGCAGGCCCAACTCGCCGACATCGGCGTCCGCTTCGGGCCGCGGCACACCGGTGATACGCAGCCCACCCTGCCGGTCGCCCTGCTCGTCAGGAGCGACGCCGACGCTTCGCGGACCCTCACCGTCGTCCACGACCGGGCCCGCGTCTCCGACGCCGCTGCGAGCATGCTGGCCGCTCAGTGCGCCCGGCTGCTGGTCCGGCTGCCCACCCTCGACGGCGCCGAGACCGTCGCCGAGGTGCTGGACGCCCTCGGCGCGGACGAGCCGCCCCGAGCCGCCCCGCCACGGTACGACGTGGGGTTCTGACGGGTCCGGGGCGCCAGGCCCGCGTGCTCGGCGTCCCGCGTCCCAGGCGGACACGAACCGCCGTCGACGTACGCACGACCCTCCACCGACCCTCCGGCCATCCGGCGTCGACCGGCTGCCGACTCGCACTCCACCGGGCCCCGAGCGCCCCGCTGCCCCGGCCCGATGCCGGGCGTGGCCGCGCCGTACGGCCGCCGGGGTGCCCGGACCCCGGCCGCACGCCGCCACCCAGGCGCGACAGGCGGGACAGCGCGCCCGCAAGAGCCCTCTGGCGTGCGCGTTCGCGCGCCCCGCCCGGAACCCGCCCCCGTGCTCGAGCGCGCCCGCCCCGGAAGCGCGGTGAAAGACATCGCCGTGGACGTGGAGAGAAAGCCGGCCTGAAGTGTGACCTGGGTCACTCGATGATGCGCTTGGCGTGGGGCCCCATCCCGTGTCACGATTTCCGCACACCTTCCCTGCCCAAAAACAGCCGCAAGGCAGTGGATTGAATGTCGTCCGCCGGTCCGTACAGGCGAGAACGAGTCCCTGTGATCCACGGCAGCTGGCTGCATTTTCCGAGCAGCTGAAGTCCCTTCCCATGAAGGACAGGCGCAACTCGCCGTCAGCGTTCTCCGTCTGACCGGCCGCCACCCCGTCGCTTCGTCCCCCGTACCCCTGCGCGGCGCGTCAAAACGCCGACGGGCAAGGGGCGTTGAGGGATCGATGAGAAACCGCCCGTCAGGGCCACGCGGCGTTCGACCGGCAGTTGTACCTGCCCGCCGGGCTCATCGGCGGGCATGTCAGGCCACCGTGAAGAACCTCGTCAACAACCACACCGAGGGATGGCGGGCGAAGGCGACCCGCCATCAGCTCAACGCCCCACTGCCCTTGCTGTCGAGACTCCAAAGAAGTGGATGCCAGATATGCCGAGGCTATGCAAGCCGGCGATGAATGCGCCCGAAAACATCATCACAGTGGAAGAGACGCTGGAATTCGCCGAGAAAGCACATGCCGGCAAGCCGCAGCTTGCGTTGGCGCTGCGGCTGATCCGGAACACGGGTGTCAAGAAGCGGCACATCGTCCAGCCCATCGAGCAGACGCTCCGCCACCCCGGCTTCGAAGAGCGCAACCGCATCTACGAGGTCGAGTCGAAGAAGCGCACGCCCCAGGTCATCGAGCAGGCTCTGGCCAACGCCGAACTGAGGGCCCGTGACATCGACGCGATCATCTACGTGTCGTGCACCGGGTTCCTGATGCCGTCGCTGACGGCATGGCTGATCAACAAGCTGGGCTTCCGCTCCGACACCCGGCAGATACCCATCGCCCAGCTCGGCTGCGCGGCGGGCGGAGCGGCGATCAACCGGGCCCACGACTTCTGCATGGCCCACCCCGGCAGCAACGTCCTGATCGTCTCCTGCGAGCTGTGCTCGCTGTGCTACCAGCCCGACGCGGACGACATCGGCTCGCTGCTGTCCGACGGCCTGTTCGGTGACGCGGTCGCCGCAGCCGTCGTACGAGGCGAAGGCGGCGTCGGTATCGACCTGGAGCGCAACGCCTCCTACCTCATCCCGGACACCGAGGACTGGATCTCCTACGCCGTCAAGGACACCGGCTTCCACTTCCAGCTGGACCGCCGCGTGCCCGGCACGATGGAGCCGCTCGCCCCGGTCCTGCGCGAGCTGGCCAAGGACCACAGCTGGGACGCCGGCAAGCTCGACTTCTACATCATCCACGCCGGTGGCCCGCGCATCCTCGACGACCTCGCCAAGTTCCTCGAGGTCGACCGCGATGTGTTCCGGCACAGCTGGTCGACCCTGAGCGAGTACGGCAACATCGCCAGCGCCGTCGTGCTCGAAGCCGCCCGCAGGCTGTTCGAGGAGGAGACCCCGGCACCCGGCGCGACCGGTCTGATCGCGGGCTTCGGTCCTGGCATCACCGCCGAGATGGCGCTCGGCACCTGGGCGGCCGACGGCGTCCCGCAGACCTTCGCCTGATCCCACGCGCGCACAGAGAAAGCGGAGCATATGACCGACCTCATCATCCCGGCCGGTGTCGGGCGAAAGCTGGTCACCCCGGCGCAGGAGGTGACCTTCAAGGCCACGAAGGAGATGGGATCCTCCATATCGATCTTCGAGGTGATCGTTCCGCCCGGATTCGATGTCGGGGCGCATGTCCACAACCACTCCCAGGAGTTCTTCTACGTCCTGGAGGGGGAGCTGGACCTGCTGTGCTTCGAGCCGACCGAGCGCACGACGGACACCTGGCACCACTGGGAGTCCCCCAAGGGCGACCGCGTCGTCCGCGCGGGTGAGGGCAGCTGCATGTTCGTGCCCCCCGGCACCCCGCACGCGTTCCGCAACGCCACGGACAAGCCGGTGAAGATGCTCTTCCAGAGCTATCCCTCGCCCGAACACGAGGCGTACTTCGAGGAGATCGCCGAGATCTGGTCGCGCGGCACCGCGGTGGACCCCGCGGCCGTGGAGGCGATGCGTCAGCGGTACGACGTCAGCCAGCTCACGCCGCTGCGCTTCCAGCCGCCGTCGATCACCGGGATCCCCGGCCAGGAGACGAACGCGAAGCGGAGCGAGAGGTGACCGCGGTGGAACCGATTTCCCTGGTCCACGCGAGCCTGGGAGAGCAGGAACTGGCGGCCGTCGCCGAGGTGTTCGCCTCCGGCTGGCCGGCCGGGCAGGGCCCGAAGGGCAAGGCTCTGGAGGCCCAGCTCGTCCAGCGGTACGGGGTCGGTGACGCCGTCGCGATGTGCAACGCCGGCGCCGCGCTCCACGCCTCCCTGCTCGCGCTCGGGGTCAAGGCCGGCGACGAGGTGATCGTCGCCGACTACGGATTCCCGGCGCCCGCCCACGCCGTGCGCTACCTCGACGCGGTCCCGGTCTGCGCCGACGTGCGCGCCGACACCGGCACCATCGACCCGCAGGCGGTGGCCGACCTGATCACTGCGCGTACCGTCGGGGTGATCGCGGTGGACACCGTCGGCATCCCCGCCGACTACGTGGAGCTGCAGGCGCTCGCCGACCGCCACGGATTGTTCGTCATCGAGGACGCCGCCTGCGCCGTCGGTGCCAAGTACCAGGGCCGCGAGGCGGGCGCGCTCGCCGAGGTGGGCGTCCTGTCCTTCCACGGACGCAAGGGAGCCAGCAGCGGTGAGGGCGGTGCGCTGCTCGCCGCCGACCCGAAGGTCGGCGCGGACGCGCGGCTGCGCGCCTCCTTCGGCATCGGCAGCATCTTCGACATGGGGAAGGTCGTCGGCCTGCCCATCCCGGAGTTCACCCAGATCGGCTACAACTACAAGCTGTCCGACATCGCGGCCGCGATCCTGCAGGTGCAGCTGGGCCGGATCGAGGAGCTGCTGGCGCGCCGTGACGCCGTCGCCCAGCAGTACGGCGAACTGCTCGCCGACGAGGAACTCCTGACGGTCCCGTTCGTGCCGGAGGACCGTACCCACGCCTGGCAGACGTACATGGTGACGCTGGACCCGGGCGTGGACCGCGCGGCCGTCGCCACCGAGCTGCGCGCCAAGGGCATCGGCTGCGGACACGGCACGTTCGCGACCCACATCCAGCCCGTGTTCGAGTCGAAGCACACGTGCCCGGTCTCGGCGGATCTCTACCAGCGGCAGCTGGCCATACCCATGCACGCGGAACTCAGCACCAATCAGGTCGAACGGGTCGCGGATGCCCTGCGCAGCGCGGTCCGGACCCACTCGGTGCCCGCCCGGAGCCTAGGAGGGGCAGCATGACGGACAAGAAGCCGGCACCGGACGGCGTACTGAGGCTGATCAACGGCTACTGGGCCACCGGCGTCGTCGGCGCCGCGGCCGCCCACGCGCTCTTCACCCACATCGAGGACGGGGCGGACACGGTCACGGAGCTGGCCGCTCGCGCCGGGATCGCCGAGCGGGGCGCGCAGACCCTCCTCGACGGCCTCGTCAGCGTGGGCCTGGTCGAGGTGCACGAGGGCCGGTACCGCAACACGCCCGAGGCGTCCGCCTACCTGGTCGAGGGCAAGCCCACCTGCCTGAGCAGCTTCGCCCAGCTGAAGCTGAAGCACATGGGCAGCCTGGTCGCACTGCCGGACGTGGTCCGCGCCGGGGGACCGGTGCAGGACCCGACGACCGAGGTGGCCGACAACCCGCACTGGGAGGAGATCGTTCCGGCCATCGCCGCGCAGTCGGTTCCCGCCGCGACGACCGCCGCCGAGGTGCTCGGACTGGCCGAGGCCGGGGAAATCTCGATCCTCGACGTGGGCGGCGGTTCGGGCATCTACTCGGGCATCTGGCTGGAGACCAACCCGGCCGCCCGCTCGACCCAGCTCGACTGGGAGCCGATCAACGCGATCGCCCGCCGGCTGCTGGCGGAGCGCGGTGTGGCCGACCGGTTCACCACGATCGACGGTGACTTCCACACCACCGACTTCGGCACCGCGAAGTACGACATCGCGCTGTACTCCCACATCGCCCACCAGGAGGGCCCGGAGGGCAACGTCGAGGTCTTCGCCCGCCTCCGGGACGCCCTCAAGCCCGGCGGTGCCCTCGTGGTCTGCGACTACGTCGTCGACGACGACCGCAGCGGTCCGGCCTTCCCGCTGATCTTCGCAGCGGAGATGCTGCTCAAGAGCAAGCAGGGCGGCACCTGGCGGCGGTCCGAGTACCAGGACTGGCTGGGCAAGGCCGGCTTCAAGGATGTCTCGTTTCATTCGGCACCGCCCGCCACCTTGGTCATCGCTCGATAGGGTGCATGCCGTTCGCCGTTCGAGGGTGCGCCGGCCGTGGCAACGGCCGGCGCACTCCGTCGATGTCCCGAACGGCGAGCAGCACCGTGAATCCGCCGTACAAAACTGGCGACCGTCAGTTCGGCCACGCGATCACGTCGTCGTCCGACGATGAACACCGCACTTTCCAGGCGTAGGACACACGGCTTCCCCGGCCGGAGAGAGTCCCGCCGGCATCCGGCAACCGACTGCGGCGCCGCCAGGCAGCAAGCGAGAGAAGGAAACCGATCGTGGAATCCGTGAACGTAGCCATCATCTACTACAGCTCCACCGGGACCATTCACGCCTTGGCGCGAGCAGCCGCCGAGGGAGCTGAGAAGGCCGGCGCCACCGTGCGGCTGCGCAAGGTCGCCGAGACGGCTCCGCCGGAGGCGATCGCTTCCAACCCGGCCTGGGCCCAGCATGTTCAGGACAGTGCCGATGTGACCGA
>NZ_JBVIIT010000054.1:0-12854 GCF_055569615.1 Streptomyces sp. NPDC031379
CCTCTCGGGCTTTCCTCCGGGCTTCCCTTCGGTGTTTCCGACTCTATCAGATCTTTTCTCGATCCGATTTCCTCGGTGCTTTCCAGGTTCCCGCTTTCGCGGTTTCCTTTCCGGCGGTTCCGACTTTATCAGAAGTTCTTGGCCGGTCTGACCAGCCACTCAATTCTGAATATTCGGGAGGATGCTTCTTCTGAATGTCGTTGTGACTTCTCGGAAGCGATGTAGAGTCTAGCGGCCGCCTCCGAACTTGTCCAGTTCCGGGCAACTGTTTGAATCTACCTCCCCGCGCCTTCCGTGTCAACGGTTCTTGCGGGGCGAAGAGGAGACTAGCAGCTCACAGGGGGTGGATGCACATCACGCGGCGGTGGGGACGGTGGCGCTGCGCTCCCCCGCCTCGAGATCGCCCGTCTCGCCTTCGCGTGCCGCGCGGCCGCCGAGGACGTAGACGTACGTAAGGAATGCCAGCTCGGCCGCGATTCCGATGGCGATGCGGGCCCAGGTCGGCAGGCCGGACGGGGTGACGAAGCCTTCGACCGCGCCGGAGACGAACAGGACCAGGGCGAGTCCGATGGCCATGGCGATCGCCGAACGTCCCTCTTCCGCGAGAGCCGTGCGCCTGGTGCGCGGCCCGGGGTCGATCAGCGTCCAGCCCAGGCGCAGGCCCGTGCCGGCGGCGACGAAGACCGCGGTCAGCTCGAGCAGGCCGTGCGGCAGGATCAGGCCGAGGAAGGTGTCGAGGCGGCCGGCCGAGGACATGAGGCCGAAGCCGACTCCGAGGTTGAGCATGTTCTCGAAGAGGATGAAGAGGACCGGCAGCCCCAGGAAGACGCCCAGGACCAGGCACATCGCGGCTGCCTGGGCGTTGTTCGTCCACACCTGGGCGGCGAAGGAGGTCGCCGGGTGGCTGGAGTAGTAGGTCTCGTACTCGCCGCCCGGGCGGGTCATCTCACGCAGCTGGCTGGGGGCCGCGATGGACGACTGCACGTCCGGATGGGTGCCGATCCACCAGCCCAGGAGGATCGCGACGGCCGTGGAGACGAGCGCGGTGGGTACCCACCAGTGACGTGCGCGGTAGACGGCGGCCGGGAAGCCCCGGCCCAGGAAGCGCGTGACGTCACGCCACGAGGCACGGCGGGGTCCGGTGACGGCACTGCGCGCGCGTGCGACGAGTTGGCTGAGCCGCCCGGTCAGCTGCGGGTCCGGAGCGCTGGACTGGATGAGGGAGAGGTGGGTGGCGGTGCGCTGGTAGAGGGCGACGAGTTCGTCGGCTTCGGCTCCGTCGAGACGCCGCCGGCGACGGAGCAGGGCGTCGAGGCGGTCCCATTCGGCACGGTGTACGGAGACGAAGACGTCCAGGTCCATCGGGTCTGCCTGCTCCTCGGCCGGTCGCCGGCTGCTGGTGGTGGATGCTCGTGCGTGCTGTCAGCTTGTCGTACTGCGGCGCGATGCGCCCACAGCTTGGCAGACTTGCGGATCACGGGGCGGACCAGGGAAGGGCGGCGGGCGTGAGTGAGCTGGTGACGGGCGAGGCGGTGGCGCTCGAGCTACGGCCCGCGAAGCTGCCGAGCAGGGCGCTGGCGGTACTGCTCGACCTGGTGGCCGCCATGGTCGTGTACATCCTCGTGACCGTGGTGCTGGTGGCGACGACGTCCTCTCTGGACGAGGCCGCGCAGATGGCGTTGTCGATCGCGACGTTTCTGCTGGTGCTGGTCGGCGGGCCCATAGCGGTGGAGACGCTCGGTCATGGGCGTTCGCTGGGGAAGCTGGCGCTCGGGCTGCGCGTGGTGCGGGACGACGGCGGGCCGATCCGGTTCCGGCACGCGCTGGTGCGGGGCGCGATCGGTGTCGTCGAGATCCTGATGACGTTCGGGGTGGTGGCCTGCATCGCCTCGTTGGTGTCGGCACGCGGGCGGCGGCTCGGGGACGTGTTCGCGGGCACCCTGGTCGTGCGCGAGCGGATACCCGCCGGACGGACCGGTTTCGTTCCGCCTCCGCCCCCCTGGCTCGCGGGCCGGTTCACCGGGCTGGATCTGTCGGCGGTTCCGGACGGGCTGTGGCTCGCCGTCCGGCAGTACCTGACCCGGATGCAGCAGCTCGAACCGCAGGTTTCCCTCGGTATGGCGCAGCGGCTCGCGGACGATCTCGCGGCGCGGACGGGGGTTCCGGTGCCGCAGGGGATTCCGCCGGCCGCTTTCCTGGCGGCCGTGGTGCACGAGCGGCAGTCCCGGGAGGCCCGGCAGGCGTTCGGCTCCCCTTCCTTCGCCCCGCCCGTGACGCAGCCCGGTCCGCCGAGCGGTTACCCGCCTTCGGCGGGGGCATGGCCACAGAGTCCGGTTCAGTCCGCTCAGGCTCAGGGCTGGGCACAGCAGCCCCAACAGGCGTCACAGCCTCAGGCGGCCCCACCGGTCGAGGCTCCCCTCGCTCCATCGGCGTCCCCGTCGGCGGTACCGGCTCATGACCAGCCGCCCGCCGATCGACCGGCCACCGGGTTCGCACCGCCGGCGTAGGTCCCGGTGCTCCTCGTGGGCGCGGCGTCCGAGTTCGCGTGCGCGGGGTTCAGTCGAACCGCGACGGCGGCGACTGAAGGTCTTCCAGCTCGATCCCGGGCGCGGCCAGGACGACGTCGCCGGCGATGTGGACGGAGTGCCGTTCGCCGGTGTCCAGGGCCGTGACCTGGTATTCGTCCACGGTCAGCGGGCCGTTGTCAGTGGCGTGTGCTTCGCTGTTCAGCAAGGTCCAGGACTGGTCCACGGTGCGGGGGGCGAGGACCGGGTCCGTGAAGGCCACCAGGCGTACGCGGGTCGCGGCTGCGGAGGGGGTGAGGCGCAGAAGACGGGCGGTGGCGACGAGGAACGCGGGGGACGTGCCGGTGAAGGCGTGGGCGCGCACATTGCCTTCGGTGGCATGGGTGCCGGTGGGGTCCGTACGGACCCAGGTCACGCCGTCGAGGGCGGCGCCGCGCACCTGCCAGCCTCCCGCGTGGAGTTCCAGGCGGATGGGGCGGCCGAGGTCGTCCAGGGCGAGGTCGACCGAGCCGGCGTGATCGCCGTCCGGAGTCGTGAGCTGGGAGACGTAGCGCCAGCCGGACGGGCCGGGGGCGCACTGGAAGTGCTCTTCCGCGAGGGGGGTGTGATCGTGCGGGTCGTGGAGCGAATAGCGGCCGCGGGGCATGAGGGTCCTGGGTCGTGACGGGCTGATCGGGCCGCAGCGGCCAAAGGGGCAGGCCCCCGGCACGGGGGTGCGGGGGCCTGCCTCTGAGGTACTACTGCCGCTGGGGAGCGCGTCGGCGTACCGACGCGCTCGCCACGGGCTGCACCGGACCGCTCAGTAGCGGTAGTGGTCCGGCTTGAACGGGCCGTCGACCTCGACACCGATGTACGAGGCCTGCTCCGGGCGCAGCGTGGTGAGCTTGACGCCGAGGGCGTCCAGGTGGAGGCGGGCGACCTTCTCGTCGAGGTGCTTGGGCAGCACGTAGACGCCGATCGGGTACTCGTCGGGCTTGGTGAACAGCTCGATCTGGGCCAGGGTCTGGTCCGCGAAGGAATTGGACATCACGAACGACGGGTGGCCGGTGGCGTTGCCCAGGTTCAGCAGGCGGCCCTCGGACAGCACGATGATGACCTTGCCGTCGGGGAACTTCCAGGTGTGGACCTGGGGCTTGACCTCGTCCTTGACGATGCCGGGGATCTTGGCGAGGCCGGCCATGTCGATCTCGTTGTCGAAGTGACCGATGTTGCCGACGATCGCCTGGTGCTTCATCTTCTCCATGTCCGACGCAAGGATGATGTCCTTGTTGCCGGTGGTGGTGATGAAGATGTCGGCGGTCTCGACGACCTCGTCCAGGGTGGTGACCTGGTAGCCGTCCATCGCCGCCTGCAGGGCGCAGATCGGGTCGATCTCGGTGATGATCACGCGGGCGCCCTGGCCGCGCAGGGACTCGGCGCAGCCCTTGCCCACGTCGCCGTAGCCGCACACGACGGCGGTCTTGCCGCCGATCAGGACGTCGGTGGCGCGGTTGATGCCGTCGACCAGGGAGTGACGGCAGCCGTACTTGTTGTCGAACTTCGACTTGGTGACCGCGTCGTTGACGTTGATCGCCGGGAAGAGGAGGGAGCCGTCGCGCTGCATCTCGTACAGGCGGTGGACACCGGTGGTGGTCTCCTCGGTGACGCCGCGGATCTCGGACGCCAGCTGGGTCCACTTCTGCGAGCCGTCCGTGATGGTGCGGTGCAGGAGTTCGAGGATGACGCGGTGCTCGTCGGACTCGGCGGTGTCGACGGAGGGGACCTTGCCGTCCTTCTCGTACTCGACGCCCTTGTGGACCAGGAGCGTGGCGTCGCCGCCGTCGTCCAGGATCATGTTCGGGCCGCCGGTGGGGCTGTCAGGCCAGGTCAGCGCCTGCTCGGTGCACCACCAGTACTCCTCCAGGGTCTCGCCCTTCCAGGCGAAGACCGGGATGCCCTGCGGGTTGTCGGGCGTGCCGTTCGGGCCGACGGCGATGGCGGCGGCCGCGTGGTCCTGGGTGGAGAAGATGTTGCAGGAGGCCCAGCGGACCTGAGCGCCCAGGGCGGCCAGGGTCTCGATGAGGACGGCGGTCTGCACCGTCATGTGCAGGGAGCCGGTGACGCGGGCGCCGGCCAGCGGCTGCGTCTCGGCGTACTCCCGGCGGATCGCCATCAGGCCGGGCATCTCGTGCTCGGCGAGGGTGATCTCCTTGCGGCCGAACTCGGCCAGCGAGAGGTCGGCGACCTTGAAGTCCTGTCGGTTGTCGACAGTCGTCATTGCGAGCTGCTCCTCGGGGTCGGAGGCGAGGTGGGTACGGCTGGTCTGCGCGGCGGCGGGCACAGCTGTGCCCGAGACAGGTGTGCCCGAGAAGAGGACACAGACATGCCCACGTACGCGCAGCGCAGTCCGTCGGAGGCCCTCTCTCCCTCGGACGGTTCCGTCACGGGACCGCCCGACCGCCATCAGCAGCGACGTCTGGCTCCGTCCCAAGCTACACCGGAGGACCCCGTCGACCCCAGTCCGCCTTGGCATGGCTTGAGCCATACGTAAGGCGGCTTCGAGGTGGGGAGCGAGGGCGGGAGGGCCTGCCGGCGGTGGTGCGGGAACCGTGGAGCCGGGCCGGGTTCGCGGTCGACGGACCGGCGTGAACTGGGATTTTTCACCTTCAGGCCGGCGCCGGTTTCGTCTCGGCCGCCTGGGACCCCCACACGGTGGCTGGGGGGAGCGGCCGCTATTCTCCGCGCCGCGGACGGGCCGCGTGGGAGGACGAACATGGCAGGCAGAGGGCGGGGACTGGGAATCGGGGCGCTCGTGGTGGGGGTGCTGGGGCTGGTGCTGGCGATCGGCGCCTTCACCTATATGCGGGCGGCGTACGGAAGCTCCACCCTGGGGGGCGGCAGCATGGCGCCGACGTACGCGGAGGGTGACCGGATCTTCTGGGAGCGCGTCGACGGGAGCGAGGTGCGGCGCGGTGACGTCGTGATGTTCAGGGCGCCGGAGTCCTACGGAGTCGACGCGCTTTTGGCGAAGCGGGTCATCGGCGTGGGCGGGGACCGGGTGGCGTGCTGCACGCTCGTGGGCGCGCAGGAGCGGGTGACCGTGAACGGCGAGCCGATCGAGGAACCGTACGTGTACGGCGGTGACGGCGACGGCGCGCACCAGCCGTACGACGTGAAGGTCCCGGCGGGCCGGCTGTTCCTGCTGGGCGACTACCGCGCGAACTCCCAGGACTCGCGTTTCCACCTCGACGAGGAGGGCGGCACGGTGTCCGTGGACGCTGTGGAGGGCCGGGTGACGGACGACCGTACGCCCCCGGCGTTGCTCGCCACGGCGCTGCTTCTCGGGGGTGTCCTCGTCCTGATCGGCATCGGGCTCGGGATCGGGGCGGGGGTCGTACGGCGTCGGAGGGCGGCGCAGGTGCCGCCCTCCCCGTGGCCGGTGCGGCCGGTGTGACGACGACGTGCGGCCGGCCGGGACGGCGGTGGGGAAGAAGAACGGCCACGGGGCCCGCCGGATCGGCGGGCCCCGTGGCCGTGAGAGGACTCAGTGACCGGCGGCTTGCGGGTTCGGGCCGCCCGGGGTCGCCTCCGGGTCCGGGCCCTTGGCGGCCTCGGCCTCGCTGTATATGTCGGGCTCGAGGTAGATGACCCGGGCGATGGGGACGGCGGTGCGGATGCGGGCCTCGGCGGCGTTGATGGCGTTCGCGACCTCGGCGGCCGTGTCGTCGTGCTGTACGGCGATCTTGGCGGCGACCAGCAGTTCCTCGGGGCCGAGGTGCAGCGTGCGCATGTGGATGACGCCGGTGACCGTGTCGCCGTCGACGATCGCGTCCTCGATCTTCCTGACGTCCTCGATGCCGGCGGCCTCGCCGAGCAGCAGCGACTTGGTCTCGGCGGCCAGGACGAGGGCGATGAGGACGAGCAGGACACCGATGCAGACCGTGCCGATGCCGTCCCAGACGCCGTCGCCGGTGAGCAGGGCGAGACCGACGCCGAAGAGGGCGAGGACCAGACCGATGAGCGCGCCGAAGTCCTCCAGCAGGACGACGGGCAGTTCCGGCGCCTTGGCGCGGCGGATGAACTGCGACCAGGACAGCTTGCCGCGCAGCTCGTTCGACTCCTTGATGGCCGTGCGGAAGGAGAAGCCCTCGGCGACGATCGCGAAGACGAGGACGCCCACCGGCCAGTACCAGTGCTCGACCTCGTGCGGGTGGACGATCTTCTCGTAGCCCTCGTAGATGGCGAACATGCCGCCGACCGAGAAGAGGACGATCGAGACGAGGAAGGCGTAGATGTACCGCTCGCGGCCGTAGCCGAAGGGGTGCTGCGGAGTGGCCTCGCGCTGGGCCTTCTTGCCGCCGATCAGCAGCAGGAACTGGTTGCCGGAGTCGGCGAGCGAGTGGACGCCCTCGGCGAGCATCGAGGAGGAGCCGCTGAACGCGAACGCCACGAACTTCGATGCCGCGATCGCGAGGTTGGCGCCGAGTGCCGCCACGATCGCCCTGGTACCGCCTGACGCGCTCATGTTTCCGCGTTGTCCCTTCGCCTCTGGCGACAGTCGCCCTCGTACGTCCACGCCGTCCAGACGTGTACCCGGCTTTGCCCGGCCTTTGCCGGTGGGCCATTCTTGCAGCCCGGCCGGGCACCGGCTCGTCAGGTGTCCACGACCCCGGTCATACGATCACGGTGGCACGGAAGACGGTGCCCGCACCCGAGATCTCCGCCTTCTCGCCCGCGGGGACGAACACCGACCGGCCAGGGCTCAGTTCGTGTTCGCCCGCCCGGACGGAACCGGCCGTGCAGAGCAGGATCTGCGGGGTGTCACGGGTGATGTCGTGGGCGCTGCCGCCTTCGGACAGGACGTACCGGGAGAGCCGGAACTCCTCGATCGGCGTCTCGTAGACCTCCTCGCCGTCCGGAGACGCCTCGGGGCGCAGCACGCCGGGGTCGCTCGCCTCGAAGCGGACGATGCGCAGGAGTTCGGGGACGTCGACGTGCTTGGGCGTCAGACCGCAGCGCAGGACGTTGTCGGAGTTGGCCATGATCTCGACGCCGAGGCCGTTCAGGTAGGCGTGCGGGATGCCGGCGCCGAGGAACAGGGCCTCGCCGGGCTGCAGGCGGACGTGGTTGAGCAGCATGGCCGCGATGACGCCGGGGTCGCCCGGGTAGTGATGGGCGATGTCGGCGTAGGGGGCGTAGTCGCCGCCGAGGCGGGTGCAGGCGGCGGTGGCCTCGACCACCGTGTGGGCCATCTCCTCCGGGTCGGCGCTGAGGACGGCGGTGAGGACCTCGCGCAGGGCCGCGTCCTCGGGGTGGGCGTGCAGGAGGTCGACGTACGGCTTGAGGGAGTCGACGCCGAGCCCGTCGAGCAGGTCGGCGGCCCGGACCGGGTCGCGGAATCCGCACAGGCCGTCGAACTCGGTGAGGGCGCAGATCAGTTCGGGCTTGTGGTTGGCGTCCTTGTAGTTGCGGTGCGGTGCGTCGACCGGGACGCCGCGGCGCTCCTCGTCCGCGTAACCCTCCTTGGCCTGCTGCAGGTCGGGGTGCACCTGGAGGGAGAGGGGCGCGCCGGCGGCGAGGAGCTTGAGCAGGAACGGCAGGCGGGGGCCGAACCTCGCCACCGCGCGGGCGCCGAGTTCCCGCTCCGGGCCGGCCTCGATGACCTCGACGAGGGTTCCGCGCGGGGTGCGCGAAGGAGCGCCCGGGTGCGCGCCCATCCACATCTCCGCCTGGGGCTCGCCGGTCGGCTCGACGCCGAGCAGGTGCGGGATGGCGGTGGGGGAACCCCAGGCGTAGGGGCGGACGGTGTTGTCGAGGCGGTCCATGTGTCTTCTCTGTCTCCGTACGTACGCTGCTCGGCCGGTGGCGGGCCGGTACCGGTACGGCGACCGGTACCTGTTCCGGGCGTCGTCCCGGGCGCTGTGCCGATCGCGGGCGGCGGTCCCTGTGTCCGTCGCGGGCGCGGGTCGTCCGGCCCGGAGCCAGGTCAGGCCCTGGAAGCGAGCGCCAGGTAAACGGCGGCGAAATCCGTGACGGCGATCAGTTCCGCGAGGGTCTCCAGTTCGCCGCCCTCCTCCGGTTCGAGTTCGCTGATCGGGGTGTCGTGGCTGAGGGCCAGGTCACGGGCGGCGGGGGCGGCGGTGAGGCCGCCGATGGGGCGGTCGCGGAGCAGCACCACGCGCGCGTGCAGCGCGGGAGGCTCCTCCAGGCGGTCACGGAAGAAGTCGTCGGGGTCGGCGCTGGCGGCGAGCGGGCCGGCCAGCAGGGCGTTGTGCACGGCGAGCGCCTCGGGGAGTTCGGCGACGAGCGCGGGGCGGCCGGCGAGTTCGGCGAGGGCGGCGGCGAAGCGGCGGCCCGCCGGGCCGGCCGAGACGCCCTCCGTCCACACGACGGGAAGCGCGTCGGCGAGTTCCGTGGCCAGGGTCTTGGCCGGGTTGCTGTAGGTGGCGATGGCCGGGCCGCAGCGCTCCGCGACCTGGTCCAGGCGCTCGGCGATCTTCTCCAGAGCGTCCTGCTGGGCGCCGAGCAGGCCGATGCGGTCCAGCAGCGCCAGGAGCGGGGTCAGCAGGGCCCAGAAGACGCCCGGGGAGGACGCGGCGAGCGGTTCCTCCTGGTCGTACGGTGCCGTCGCCATCGGTACGAACAGGCCGTGCGCGCCGGCGACCGCCTCGGCGAGCGGGGTGCGGGGCGGTGCCACGGCGACGACCGAGCAGCCGCGCCGGTACGCCTGGTCGACGAGGAGGGAGAGGCTGGGTTCGCTGCCGTCCGGGGTGGCGATCAGGAGCAGGTCGACGGAGCCGGCCCAGCCCGGCAGCTCCCAGCGCAGGGCGCCTGCGGCCGGGGCGACGCCGGTGGGGGACAGCCGGACGACGGGGCTGCCGGCGCCGGCCAGCGTGCCGAGGAGGTCGGCGGTGTGGGTGGCGGCGGCGCCGGGGCCCGCGATCAGGACGGCGCGGGGGCGGCCGTCGGGCTTGAGGTCGCCGATGCCCGCCTCGGCGGCGTGCCGGGCGGCGGTGCGGACGCGGGCGCCGGCCTCCGCCGCGCCGCGCAGCAGGCCTCGGTGGTCGGCCTCGGCGAGGCCCTCCGGGGTGTCGAGCAGCGATTCGTCCAGCATGGGCAGCAGCCTCTTCCGGTCGCCGGGTCCTGGGCGGGGGTGGGCGCGAGGGGGGTGCCTCGTCGCTACGAGGTGGCGGGCCCCGTCACTCCGGGCGGCGGGCCTCGTCCACGAGCAGGACCGGGATGCCGTCGCGGACGGGGTAGGCGAGGCCGCAGTCCTGGCCCGTGCAGATCAGCTCGGTCTCCTGCTCCTTGAGGGGGGCGTGGCAGGCCGGGCAGGCGAGGATCTCCAGGAGGCCGGCTTCGAGCGGCATGAGGTGTCCCTTCGGAGGCGGGTACGGCTCTGTGGATGTGCTGGTCAGCGTACCGCCGACAGGGCCGCGCCGGAGGATTCGGCCGGCTTGCGGCGCCCCGAGGGGGCTCCGCCCACGGCCCTGGCACGCTGCTCACCCGCCGCCGGGACCGGACGGCCGGCGGGTGAGGCGGGCGGCTCGTCCGGTGGGGTAGGTGTCAGGCCCGGATGATGGCGAGGGCCTCGTCGCGGATCTTGGTCATCGTGGCCTCGTCCTTCGCCTCCGCGTTCAGGCGGAGCAGCGGCTCCGTGTTGGAGGGGCGGACGTTGAACCACCAGTCGGCGGCGGCGACCGTGAGGCCGTCGAGGTCGTCCAGGGTGACGTCGGTGCGGCCCGCGTAGGCGGCGCGGATCGCGGCGAGGCGGCCGGCCTGGTCGGCGACGGTGGAGTTGATCTCGCCGGAGCCCGTGTAGCGGTCGTACTGGGCGACGAGGGAGGAGAGGGGGCCCTCCTGGCCGCCGAGGGCCGCGAGCACGTGGAGGGCGGCCAGCATGCCCGTGTCGGCGTTCCAGAAGTCCTTGAAGTAGTAGTGGGCGGAGTGCTCACCGCCGAAGATCGCGCCGGTGCGGGCCATCTCGGCCTTGATGAAGGAGTGGCCGACGCGGGTGCGGGCCGGGGCGCCGCCGTTCTCCTTCACCACCTCCGGGACCGTGCGGGACGTGATCAGGTTGTGGATGACCGTGCCCTTGCCGCCGTTGCGGGCCAGTTCGCGCGCGGCGACCAGGGCGGTGATCGCGGACGGGGAGACCGGGTCGCCGTGCTCGTCCACGACGAAGCAGCGGTCCGCGTCGCCGTCGAAGGCGATGCCGAGGTCGGCGCCCTCCGCCGGAACCCGCTTCTGCAGGTCCACGAGGTTGGCCGGGTCGAGCGGGTTGGCCTCGTGGTTCGGGAAGGTGCCGTCCAGTTCGAAGTACATCGGGACGAGGGTCAGGGGCAGGCCGGCGAAGACCGTGGGGACCGTGTGGCCGCCCATGCCGTTGCCGGCGTCGACCACGACCTTCAGGGGGCGGACGGAGGTCAGGTCGACGAGGGAGCGCAGGTACGCCGCGTAGTCCTCCAACGTCTCGCGGGCGGTGAGGGTTCCCGGCTCGGCGACCGGCTCGGGAGCGCCCGACTCCAGCCACTCCTCTGCCAGTTCGCGGATCTGCGCGAGGCCGGTGTCCTGACCGACCGGGGCGGCGCCCGCGCGGCACAGCTTGATGCCGTTGTACTGGGCCGGGTTGTGGGAGGCGGTGAACATCGCGCCGGGCAGGTTCAGCGCGCCCGAGGCGTAGTACAGCTGGTCCGTGGAGCACAGGCCGATCTCGGTGACGTCCACGCCGCGGTTCGCCGCGCCGCGTGCGAAGGCGCGGGACAGGCCCGGGGACGAGGGCCGCATGTCGTGGCCGACGACGATCGCCGCCGCACCCGTCACCTCCGCGAAGGCGGCACCGAAGAGTCCGGCCAGTGTCTCGTCCCACTGGTCCGGGACCACTCCGCGCACGTCGTACGCCTTCACGATCTGCGACAGATCAGCAGTCACGGCCAACCCTCCTGAAAGTCCTATGGGTGCCCACAAACTACCCGCCGGGGCAGGGGCGAGGTGGCCGGACACCAGGTGGAGGCCCAGTGGACTCCGAGCCGTGACCGAGGGGTGCGACCGGGCGAGGGGGCGGCGTGGGGCCGCTCAGTTGTCCGGGGAGCGCAGGACCCGCAGGTGGCCGCGGCGGGCGACCTCCATGGGGTCCGCCGTACGGGGCCCGCCGCCGCCCGCCTCGGCCGCCCGCTCCTGCGGTCGGGCCGCCTCGCGCACGGCGTTGGCAAGCGCTTCCAGGTCGTCTCCACTGGGCCGCGCGGGAGCGGAACCGTCGAGGAGGCGGACGACTTCCCAGCCGCGGGGGGCGGTCAGCCGCTCGGAGTGCTCGGCGCACAGGTCGTAGCAGTGGGGTTCGGCGTAGGTGGCGAGCGGGCCGAGGACCGCGGTCGAGTCGGCGTAGACGTACGTCAGCGTCGCGACGGCGGGTCGGCCGCAGGCGGTGCGCGAACAGCGACGTACAGGGCTCACGACGTTGGACGGTACCGCACTCTTGAGCGGGCCGCGACGACTCTCCCCCAGGTCACTCCACCGTGTCGGTCTGTGAAACGCCCCACACGCCCCGCCTTGCAGACCGCGTTGACCTGCGTGTACGGGGTCTCGGCGGGGCCGGGGCCGCACCGCGTCCGGTCATCAGTCGGCACAAACACCGTCAATTGCCTTGAGTTCGGCGGTCTTGGAGGGTTACGGAAACGAGCCAGACCTTGGCCGGAATGGTCAACCTGCGACAGGGGGTGTGCCGGTGGCCGGTTGCCGCGTGGAGCCGGGCGGGCGGAGCGCACGGGGACTAGGCTTCACCAGTGATGGACAACCGTGTACCGCCCCGTGCCGCCGGCCCCGGACCCCGTCGTCGTGATCGCCACGGGCGGGGCATGCGCGGGCCGATCGCACCGCCTCAGGTGCCGCTGGCGGCCAGCCGTGCGGAGGTGTTCGCGGATCTGGTGCAGGACTCCGTGGAACGCCTCGAGCGGCGGTGGCCGCAGCTCGCGGACATCGACTTCCTCGTGCTGGAGGTGCCCCGGCTGGAGGGCCGGGGCGATCAGGCGGTCTGGGCGGACGACGCCGTGCCGCTCGGCGGGACCATCCCTGCGCATGACGGGCGGCGCGCGCGGGTGGTCGTGTACCGGCGGCCGGTGGAGATCCGGACCAAGGGGCGCGACGAGCGGGCCGCGCTGGTGCACGAGGTGGTCGTGGAGCAGGTGGCGGAGCTGCTGGGACTCACGCCGGAGACGGTGGATCCCCGGTACGGGGAGGATTAGGGCCGGCCGCTGTTGCCCGGGGGGGGGGGGGGGGGGGGGGGGGGGGGGGGGGGGGGGGGGGGGGGGGGGGGGGGGGGGGGGGGGGGGGGGGGGGGGGGGGGGGGGGGGG
>NZ_JBVIIT010000055.1:0-12534 GCF_055569615.1 Streptomyces sp. NPDC031379
GTGGTGCCCGAGCACGGTGGAGTTCGGGTGCAGGTCGCGGTGGGCGGACCGGGCGGGGACGGCTCGCGCACGGTGGACGTGTACTCCCTGCGCGAAGACGCCGTCGGCGAGGGCGACGCGGATGTGTGGACGCGGCACGCGACCGGGCTGCTGGCGGTCTCACCGGCCCCCGACGGAGCGGGACAGGGCTTCGACTTCGAGGCCTGGCCGCCACCGGGTGCAGTCGAGGTGGACTCCGGCGACCTGTACGGCGGTCTGCTCGAGCGCGGCTACGCGTACGGGCCGGCGTTCCAGGGCGTGCGGGCGGTGTGGCGGCGCGGCGAGGAGGTCTTCGCCGAGGTCGCCCTGCCCGAGGAACAGCGC
Source organism: Streptomyces sp. NPDC031379 (assembly GCF_055569615.1). Lineage (NCBI taxonomy): Bacteria > Bacillati > Actinomycetota > Actinomycetes > Kitasatosporales > Streptomycetaceae > Streptomyces > Streptomyces sp. NPDC031379. Next base: position 364 of record NZ_JBVIIT010000055.1, read on the forward strand.
CAGGAGGCCGGCCGCTTCGGGATCCACCCGGCACTGCTGGATTCAGCCCTGCAGGCCGGGACGTTCGGCGGTGGGGCGGACAGGCCGGAGGAGGATTCCGGGGAGCCGGTGCTGGCCTTCGCCTGGAACGGGCTGGTGCTGCATGCCGCGGGCGCCTCGGCACTGCGGGTGAGGGTCGCACCCTGTGGGCCGGACACGCTGTCGGTCGAGGCGGCCGATGAGCACGGTGGCCTGGTGCTGACGATGGACTCGCTGGTGTCCCGGCCGGTGCCCACCGAGCAGTTGGGGCCGGCGGCGGACACGGCGGCCGCCAACTCGCTGTATCGGGTGGAGTGGACCGAGCTGCCTCCGGTTCCGGGGAAGGACCTTTCGCTGTCGTGGGTGGAGGTGACCACAGCGGAACAGGTGACCGCCCTGGCGGCCGGCACGGCAGCGGGTGCCGGAGCCGTCACGACGGCGGTCCTGGAAGCCGTCGGGGGCCACGAGGAGGACGCGGTACTGGCGCTCACCTCTCGTGTGCTGGAGGTGGTGCAGGCCTGGCTGGCCGAGGCGGGACTGGAGGAGTCGCGGCTGGTGGTGGTGACCCGGGGCGCGGTACCCGCGGGTGACGACGGCGTTGGTGATGGCGACGGCGCTGGCGATGGCGGGGTGAGCGACCCGGCGGGCGCGGCGGTATGGGGCCTGGTGCGTGCCGCCCAGGCCGAGCACCCCGACCGGATCATCCTGCTGGACACCGACCCCACCACCGAGACCGGTCTCGAGCCGGTCCTGATCTCGGCGCTGGCCAGCGGAGAGCCCCAGATCGCGGTGCGCGGAACAACCCTCTCAGTGCCCCGCCTTGCCCGCGCAACCAGTCAAGGGCTGGCCGTCGCACCGCTGTTCGGGCCGGAGGGGACGGTACTGGTTTCCGGTGGCGGGTCGTTGGGCGCTCTGGTGGCCCGGCACCTGGTCGTCCGGCACGGTGTGCGTCATCTGGTGCTGGCCAGTCGCCGTGGCCCGGACGCCGAAGGTGTGGAGGAGCTGGTCGCCGACCTCACCGAACAGGGTGCTGCGGTGTCGGTGGTGGCCTGTGATGTGTCCGACCGTGCCCAGGTCGAGGTGCTGTTGGCGTCGGTGCCGGACGAGCACCGCCTGACCGGTGTGGTGCATACGGCCGGTGTGTTCGATGCCGGTGTGATCGGGACGCTGACTCCGGAGCGGTTGGCGAGGGTGTTCGCGCCGAAGGTGGACGCGGTACGCCATCTCGACGACCTGACCCGGAGCCTGGACCTGGACGCGTTCATCGTCTACTCCTCCGCGTCCTCCGTGTTCCTGGGCGCGGGCAGCGGCGGTTACGCGGCGGCGAACGCCTTCCTGGACGGGTTGATGGCCGGCCGCCGGGCGGCGGGCCTGCCCGGTCTGTCGCTGGCCTGGGGCACATGGAGGCACGAGACCAACATGACCGCTCACCTCAGCAGTGGCGACCAGGAGCGTATGAGCCGGCGCGCCGGCCGTGACGGAGTCCTGGGCCTCGAGCCCGCGGAGGGGATGGAACTGTTCGACGCCGCTGTGGGGTGCGGACACGCGGTGCTGGTGCCGGTCAAACTGGATCTGCGGAGCCTGCGTACCGGTACGGCGGCCGGTGGCGCCGTGCCGTATCTGCTGCGCGGTCTGGTACGGCCGGGCCGGCAGTTGGCTCGCGCGGCGTCCACCCAAGATGGCGGGCTGGTCCGTCGGCTGGCCGGCCTCGCCGCGGCGGAACAGGAGGCACTGCTTCTTGATCTGGTCCGTACTCGGGCCGCGGTCGTGCTCGGGCATGCGGGGCCAGGGGGTGTCCGGGCGGATACGGCGTTCAAGGACGTCGGATTCGACTCGCTCACGTCGGTGGAACTGCGCAACCGGCTGCGGGAGGCGACCGGCCTGAAGCTACCCGCCACGCTGGTCTTCGACCATCCGACCCCGCTGGTCCTCGCCCGCCACCTGCGCGACGAACTCGGTATCAGTGACGACGCGCTTTCTCGTGTGAACGCGAAGATAGAAGACGTCGAGTCGCTCATCAGCGGTCTGCGCCTCGATGAATCCATGAAATCCAGTGTCGTGCTTCGCCTTCAGGGCCTGGTGGCCAGGTGCAACGGGGTTCTCGAGCAGGCGGACGTTTCCACGGTGGCGGAGAAACTGGAATCCGCGTCGGCCGACGAAGTCCTCGGCTTCATCGATGACGAATTGGGGCTCATCTGAGACCGGTTCGAGGATTTGCGGTTCCCATCAAACCTTCGTGAGGACTGAGGAATGGCCACGGACGAAAAGCTCCTCAAGTATCTGAAGCGCGTCACGACCGAGCTGCACAACCTGCGGAAGCAGGGCTCCTCGCACGCGGGCGAGCCGATCGCGATCGTGGGAATGGCGTGCCGGTTGCCGGGCGGCGTGGCGGGGCCGGAGGACCTGTGGCGGTTGGTGCGTGAGGGCCGGGACGCGGTGTCGTCCTTTCCCGAGGACCGGGGCTGGGATCTGGAAGGTCTGTTCGACCCGGACCCGGACCATCCAGGTACCTCGTACGCCGATCAGGGTGGTTTCCTGCGGGGCGCGGGGCTCTTCGACGCGGGGTTCTTCGGGATCTCGCCGCGTGAGGCGCTGGCGATGGACCCGCAGCAGCGGCTGCTGCTCGAGACGTCGTGGGAGGCGTTGGAGGGGGCCGGTCTGGACCCGGTCTCGTTGAAAGGCGCCGATGTCGGCGTGTTCTCGGGGGTGTCGGGCCTGGGCTACGGGGCGGGAGCCGGTACGGCCGCGCCGGAGTTGGAAAGCTTCGCGGGCACAGGTGTCGCGCCGAGTGTGGCGTCGGGCCGGGTGTCGTACGTGTTCGGATTCGAGGGCCCGGCGGTCACGGTGGACACGGCCTGTTCCACGTCGCTGGTGGCCATTCACCTGGCCGCACAGGCGCTGCGGCAGGGTGAGTGCTCGATGGCGCTCGCCGGCGGCGCCACCGTGATGTCGAGCCCCGGCACCTTCGTCGCCTTCTCCCGGCAGCGGGGCATGGCCAGGGACGGGCGCTGCAAGGCGTACGCGGACGGCGCGGACGGAATGGGGCTGGCCGAGGGCGTCGGTGTGGTGGTGCTGGAGCGGCTGTCGGTGGCGCGGGAACGCGGGCACCGGGTGCTGGCGGTGCTGCGCGGCAGCGCGGTGAACCAGGACGGCGCTTCCAACGGGCTGACCGCGCCGAACGGTCCGTCGCAGCAGCGGGTGATCCGCAGGGCGCTGGCCGGCGCCGGGCTGGTCCCGGCCGATGTGGATGTGGTGGAGGGCCACGGGACCGGGACGGCCCTGGGTGATCCGATCGAGGCCCAGGCCTTGCTGGCGACGTACGGACAGGGCCGGGACCCGGAACAGCCGTTGTGGCTGGGCTCGTTGAAGTCGAACATCGGTCACACCCAGGCGGCCGCGGGGGTGTCCAGTGTCATCAAGATGGTGCAGGCACTGCGGCACGGCGTCATGCCCGCCACGCTGCACGCGCAGGAACCCACGACCGAGGTGGACTGGTCCGCGGGCGCGGTGGAGTTGCTGACCGAGGCCCGGGAGTGGCCGCGGAACGGCCGCCCGCGCCGGACCGGGATCTCCTCGTTCGGTATCAGCGGGACGAACGCGCACCTGATCCTCGAGGAGGCGCCGTCGGAGGAGGGGGAGGCCGTCTTGGGGGCGGCGGCGCCCGCGGGCGTGGTGCCCTTGGTGGTGTCGGCGCGGAGTACCGGTTCCCTGGCCGGCCAGGCCGGGCGGCTGGCGGCATTCATCGAGGGCGCCGACGGGGTGCAGCCGGCGGATGTGGCCGGGGCGCTGGTGTCGGGCCGTGCACTGCTGGGTGAACGAGCGGTGGTGGTGGCCGGCTCGGACGGGGAGGCGCTGAGGGGACTGCGGGCGCTGGCACGTGGGGAGAGCGCCGCCGGCGTGGTGGTGGGCGGTGCTGCCGGTGCCGGTGGGCCGGGCAAGGTCGTGTGGGTGTTCCCGGGGCAGGGCTCGCAACGGGTGGGGATGGGCCGGGAGCTGTATGACCGGTATCCCCTGTTCGCGGAGGCGTTGGACGAGGCGTGTGGGCAACTGGACGCCTGTCTGTCCGGCTGGGTTGATCACCCGGTACGGGATGTGGTGCTGGGCAGCGTGGCGGGCAGTGCCGCACTCCTCGACCAGACGGTGTTCACGCAGGCGGGGCTGTTCGCGGTGGAGAGCGCTCTGTTCCGGCTGGTGCAGTCCTGGGGTGTGCGACCGGACGCGGTGATCGGGCATTCGATCGGCGAGATCACCGCTGCGTACGCGGCGGGTGCGCTGTCGTTGCGGGACGCGGCACGGGTCGTCGCGGCCCGGGGCCGGCTGATGCAGGCGTTGCCCCCGGGCGGGGCGATGGTCGCGGTGGCCGCCGGCGAGGAGGAGGTCGCCGCGACATTGGGCGAGGGTGTGCAGGTCGCGGCGGTCAACGGGCCGTCCTCGGTGGTGCTCTCCGGTGACCGGGAAGCGGTCCTCGCGGCAGCCGGCCTGCTGCGGGAGCGGGGACACAAGACGAAACGGCTGACGGTCTCGCACGCCTTCCATTCCCTGCTGATGGAGCCGATGCTGGCCGACTTCGCCGCAGAGCTGGCCGAGGTCGTGTGGCAGCCCCCGGTGATTCCGGTGGTCTCGAACGTGACCGGACGGCTGGCAGAGCCTGGCGAACTCGCTGACCCGCGGTACTGGACCGACCATGTGCGGCGGCCGGTGCGGTTCGCCGAGGGGATCGCGGCCGCGGTGGAGTACGGCGGCACGCTGTTCGTGGAACTGGGACCTGGCGCCGCTCTGACCGGCGTGGTCGAGGAGACGGCCACCGACGCGGGCACCGCGGTGACCTGCGTCGCGGCCCTGCGCGACGGCCGCCCGGAAGAACAGACCCTGCTGACCTCGGTGGCCGAGCTGTTCGTACGAGGTGTGGCCGTGGACTGGGCCGGCGTCCTGCCCGCTGGGACGGCGCCCGCGAGGGTGGAGCTGCCGACGTACGCCTTCGATCACCGGCATTACTGGCTGCAGCCGGCTGCGTCGGCGACGGATGCGGCGTCGTTGGGTCAGGCGACGGCCGATCACCCGTTGCTGGGTGCGGTGGTGCAGTTGCCGCAGTCCGGCGGGCTGGTGTTCACCTCGCGGCTGTCGTTGCGCTCGCATCCGTGGCTGGGGGATCACCGGGTCGGTGGTGTGGTGCTGGTGCCTGGCACGGGCCTGGTGGAGTTGGCGGTGCGGGCCGGTGACGTGGCCGGTTGCGGGGTGCTGGAGGAGTTGGTGATCGAGGCGCCGTTGGTGGTGCCCGAGCACGGCGGGGTCCGGGTGCAGGTCGCGGTGGGCGGACCGGGCGGGGACGGTTCGCGCACGGTGGACGTGTACTCGCTGCGCGAGGACGCGGCTGACACGCGAGGCATGGATGTGTGGACGCGGCATGCCACCGGTGTGCTGTCGGCCACGGTGCGGCCGGAGAGTGGTGGCCGCACCGGGTTCGACTTCGTCGCCTGGCCGCCGCCGGGAGCGCAGCAGGTCGAGGCCGGGGACTTTTACGCGGACCTGGCCGAGCGGGGTTATGGGTATGGTCCGGCTTTCCAGGGTGTGCGGGCGGTGTGGCGGCGCGGCGAGGAGGTTTTCGCCGAGGTCGCCCTGCCCGAGGAGCAGCGTAAGGAGGCCGGTGGGTTCGGTATCCACCCGGCGCTGCTGGACGCCGCCCTCCACGCCGGGATGTTCGGCGCCGGAGCCGACACGACGACCGAGGACACCGGGGAAGCGGTACTGCCGTTCGCGTGGAACGGGCTCGTACTGCACGCAGCGGGCGCCCCGGCACTGCGCGTACGGCTGCTGCCCGGCGGACCCGGCGCCGTGTCGCTGCAGGCGGCGGACGAGACCGGCGGCCTCGTGGTGACACTGGATTCCCTGGTGTCCCGGCCGGTGTCCAACGAACAGCTGGAGACGGCGGCGGACAACCGCCCCGACTCGTTGTTCCGGGTGGAGTGGACCGAGCTGCCGTCGGGGCAGGGGGTGGAGCCTTCGCCGTCGTGGTTGCCGGTGTCCACGGCTGACGAGGTGACAGCTCTGGCCGGGGGGAGCGAAGGTGCTCCGGCGGTAGCGGTTCTGGAGGCTGTCGGTGGTGAGGGTGTGGGTGCCGTACTGGCTTTGTGTTCGCGGGTGTTGGGTGTGGTGCAGGCGTGGCTGTCCGGGTCTGGGCTGGAGGAGTCGCGGCTGGTGGTGGTGACTCGGGGTGCGGTGCCGGCCGGGGTCGGCGGTGCGGTGAGCGACCCGGCGGGGGCGGCGGTGTGGGGTCTGGTCCGGGCTGCTCAGGCGGAGAATCCCGACCGGATCGTCCTGCTGGACACCGACACCGACACCGGCACCGACACCGGCACCGGCACCGACACTGATACCGGCACCGGCACCGGCCCGGCTTTCGGTGGGGGAGCGGAGTCCGTTCTGGGGTCGGTGCTGGCCTGCGGGGAGCCCCAGGTGGCGGTGCGCGGAGGGACCCTCTCCGTACCCCGGCTGGTACGCGCCGCCGATCAAGTGCCAAGCAGCACCGCTGTGTTCGGACCCGAAGGAACCGTCCTGGTCACAGGCGCCACCGGATCGTTGGGCGCTCTGGTGGCCCGGCATCTGGTCATCCGGCACGGTGTGCGGCACCTGGTGCTGGCCAGTCGCCGTGGCCCGGACGCCGAAGGTGTGGAGGAGCTGGTCGCCGACCTCACCGAGCAGGGCGCTGTGGTGTCGGTGGTGGCCTGTGATGTGTCCGACCGCGCCCAGGTCGAGGCCTTGCTGGCGTCGGTCCCGGACGAACACCGCCTGACCGGTGTGGTGCACGTGGCCGGTGTGCTGGATGACGGGGTGATCGGGACGTTGACTCCGGAGCGGTTGGCGAGGGTGTTCGCGCCGAAGGTGGACGCGGTACGCCACCTCGACGATCTGACCCGCGATCTGGACCTGGACGCGTTCATCGTGTTCTCGTCCGCCTCTGGGGTGTTCGGCTCTGCGGGCCAGGGCAACTACGCGGCGGCGAACGCCTTCCTGGACGGGTTGATGGCCGGCCGTCGGGCGGCGGGCCTGCCCGGTCTGTCGCTGGCCTGGGGCCTCTGGGAGCAGACCACCGGCATGGCCGCTCGCCTGAGCGGGGTTGACCAGGCGCGCGCGAGCCGTGGAGGTGTACTGGCGATCACGCCGGCGGAGGGCATGGAGCTGTTCGACGCCGCTGTGGGATCAGGACAGACCCTGCTGGTGCCGATCAAGCTGGACCTGCGGGGTCCGCGTGCGGCTACGGCGGCCGGTGACGCAGTGCCGCACCTGCTGCGCGGCCTGGTACGGCCGGGTCGGCAACTGGCCCGTGCGGCATCCGCCCAGGACGGCGGGCTGGCCCGTCGGCTGACCGGACTCGCCGCGGCGGAACAGGAGGCGCTGCTCCTTGACTTGGTACGCGCTCAGGCTGCCGTCGTGCTCGGGCACACCGAGCCGGGAGGTGTCCGGACCGAGATGGCGTTCAAGGACGTCGGGTTCGACTCGCTGACCTCGGTGGAACTACGCAACCGGCTGCGCGAGGAAACCGGGTTGAAGCTCTCGGCCACGCTGGTCTTCGACTACCCGACCCCGCTGGCGCTCGCCCGCCACCTGCGCGACGAGTTCGGCGACGTGGCAGTCGGCACGCCCGCCGCGGCTGCGTCCGTTGCCGGGGACCCCGCCGAACCGATCGCGATCGTCGGGATGGCGTGCCGGCTGCCGGGCGGTGTGGTGGATCCCGAGGATCTGTGGCGGATGGTGCACGAGGGCCGTGAGGGTATGTCGTCCTTCCCTGACGACCGCGGCTGGGACCTCGAGGACCTGTTCGACCCCGACCCGGACCGCACGGGAACCTCCTACACCGACCAGGGAGGTTTCCTGCCGGGCGCGGGGCTCTTCGACGCGGGGTTCTTCGGGATCTCGCCGCGTGAGGCGCTGGCGATGGACCCGCAGCAGCGGCTGCTGCTGGAGACCTCCTGGGAGGCACTGGAGGGCGTAGGAGTCGACCCGGTCTCGTTGAAGGGCACCGACGTCGGCGTGTTCTCCGGGGTGTCCAGTCAGGGCTACGGGACCGGTGTGGTCGCACCGGAGCTGGAGGGCTTCGCCAGCACGGGTACGGCGTCGAGTGTGGCGTCGGGCCGGGTGTCGTACGTTTTTGGTTTCGAGGGTCCGGCGGTCACGGTGGACACCGCGTGTTCCTCGTCGTTGGTGGCGATGCATCTGGCCGCGCAGGCGCTGCGGCAGGGTGAGTGCTCGATGGCGCTGGCCGGCGGCGCGACCGTGATGGCGACGCCCGTCACCTTTGTGGAGTTCTCCCGGCAGCGGGGCCTGGCCGGCGATGGGCGCTGCAAGGCGTACGCGGACGGCGCGGACGGCACGGGCTGGGCCGAGGGTGTGGGCGTGGTGGTGCTGGAACGGCTGTCGGTGGCGCGGGAGCGTGGGCACCGGGTGCTGGCGGTGCTGCGTGGCAGTGCGGTGAACCAGGACGGCGCTTCCAACGGGCTGACCGCGCCGAACGGTCCGTCGCAGCAGCGGGTGATCCGCAGGGCGCTGGCCGGCGCCGGGCTGGTCCCGGCCGATGTGGATGTGGTGGAGGGCCATGGCACGGGCACGGTGCTGGGTGATCCGATCGAGGCGCAGGCGTTGCTGGCGACGTACGGACAGGGCCGGGACCCGGAACAGCCCTTGTGGCTGGGCTCGTTGAAGTCGAACATCGGTCACACACAAGCTGCCGCAGGCGTGGCCAGTGTCATCAAGATGGTGCAGGCACTGCGGCACGGCGTCATGCCTCCCACGCTGCATGTGCAGGAGCCCACGTCCCAGGTGGACTGGTCCGCGGGCGCGGTGGAGTTGCTGACCGAGGCCCGGGAGTGGCCGCGGAACGGCCGTCCGCGCCGGGCCGGTGTGTCCTCGTTCGGTGTCAGCGGGACGAACGCGCACCTGATCCTGGAGGAGGCACCGCCGGAAGAGGCTGTCGCGGAGACGGTGGGGCCTGTGGGTGTGGTGCCGCTGGTGGTGTCGGCACGGAGCGCAAGTTCACTGGCGGGTCAGGCCGAGCGGCTGGAGGCATTCATCGAGGGCACCAGCGGGCGCCCGCTGGGTGATGTGGCTGGGGCGCTGGTGTCGAGCCGGGCACTGCTGGACCACCGCGCCGTGGTGGTGGCCGACTCGGCTCAGGACGCGCTGGCCGGGCTGGGAGCGCTGGCGCGGGGCGAGAGCGCGCCCCATGTGGTGACGGGCAGCGTGGCCGTTTCTGGAGTACCGGGCAAGGCCGTGTGGGTGTTCCCGGGGCAGGGTTCGCAGTGGGCGGGCATGGGCCGGGAGTTGCTGGACACCTCACCGGTCTTCGCCGAGCGGATAGCGGAGTGCGCGGCCGCGTTGGAGCGGTGGGTGGACTGGTCGCTGGTGGATGTGCTGCGCGGCGAGGTGGACCCCTTACTCCTTGAGCGGGTGGACGTACTGCAGCCGGCGAGCTTTGCGGTCATGGTGGGTCTGGCCGCCGTATGGGCCTCGGTCGGGGTCAAGCCTGACGCTGTGCTGGGCCACTCCCAGGGTGAGATCGCCGCCGCTTGCGTCGCGGGCGCGTTGTCGCCGGAGGACGCGGCGCGTGTGGTGGCCCTGCGCAGCCAGGCCATCGCACGTCAGCTGTCCGGGCGTGGCGGTATGGCTTCCGTCGCGCTGAGCGAAGAAGACGCGACCGAGCGGCTGGAGCGCTGGGCGGGCCGGGTGGAGGTGGCCGCGGTCAACGGGCCGTCCTCGGTGGTGATCGCCGGCGACGGCCGGCCACTGGACGAGGCGCTGGAGGCGCTGTCCGGCGAAGGCGTCCGGGTGCGGCGGATCGCCGTGGACTATGCCTCGCATACGCGGCATGTGGAGGACATCCGCGACACCCTCGCCGAAGCGCTGGCTGGGATCACCGCACAGGCGCCGGTGGTGCCGTTCTACTCGACCGTGACCGGCGCCTGGGTGGAGGACGCCGACATCCTGGACGGCACGTACTGGTACCGCAACCTGCGCCAGCAGGTTGGCTTCGGCCCCGCGGTGGCCGATCTCCTCGACCAGGGCCACGGCGTCTTCGTGGAGATCAGTGCCCACCCGGTGCTGCTCCAGCCGATCACCGAAACCGTCCATCAGGCCGACGCCGACGCCGACACCGACACGGGCACCGATGTGGTGGTGACCGGATCTCTGCGGCGTGAGGACGGTGGCCTGCGGCGCCTGCTGGCCTCGATGGCCGAAGTGTTCGTACGAGGTGTGACCGTGGACTGGGCCAAGATCCTGCCCGCCGGGTCCGGGTCCGGGTCCGGGTCCGGGTCCGGGTCTGGGTCCGCGTCCGCACGCGTGGATCTGCCGACGTACGCCTTCGACCACCGGCACTACTGGCTTCAGCCGGCCGCGTCGGCCACCGACGCGGCGTCGCTGGGGCTGGCCGGGGCCGATCACCCGCTGCTCGGCGCGGTGGTGCAGTTGCCGCATTCCGACGGCCTGGTGTTCACCTCGCGGCTGTCGCTGCGCTCACACCCCTGGCTGGCCGATCACGCGGTCGGCGGTGTGGTGCTCGTTCCCGGTACCGGACTGGTGGAGCTGGCGGTGCGGGCCGGTGACGAGGCCGGCTGCGGGGTGCTGGAGGAACTCGTGATCGAGGCGCCGTTGGTGGTGCCCGAGCACGGCGGGGTCCGGGTACAGGTCGCGGTGGGCGCGCCGGGCGGGAACGGTTCGCGCACGGTGGACGTGTATTCCCTGCGCGAGGATGCCGCCGGGGCGCAAGGCGCCGATGTGTGGACTCGGCATGCCACCGGCATGCTGTCGGCCACGGTTCGGTCGCATCGCCGCGGCACCACATTCGATTTCGCCGCTTGGCCGCCGCCTGGCGCGGAACCGGTGGACATCTCCGGTGGCTACGCTCTGCTCGCGGAGGGCGGCTACGGGTACGGCCCGGCGTTCCGCGGTGTGCGGGCGGTGTGGCGCCGTGGTGAGGAGGTTTTCGCCGAGGTCGCCCTGCCGGAGGAACAGCGCAGGGAGGCCGGCCGCTTCGGTATCCATCCCGCGCTGCTGGACGCCGCCCTGCACTCGACCATGCTGAACGCCGTGGCGGCAGTCATGGCGGCCGAGGGCGGCGAAGGCGAACCGGACGGGCTGGAGCTGCGGCTGCCGTTCGCGTGGAACGGGCTGGAACTGCACGCGGCCGGCGCCTCGGTGTTGCGCGTGCGGGTCGGCCGGCCCGAGCCCGACGCACTGTCGCTGGAGGCGGTGGACGAGGCCGGTGGCCTGGTCGTGACCATGGACTCGCTGGTGGGCCGGGCGGTCTCCACCGAGCAGTTGGAGACGGCGGCGGACACGGCGGCCGCCAACTCGTTGTACCGGGTGGAGTGGACCGAGCTGCCCCTGGCTCAGGGGGAGCCTGTGCCCTCGTGGCTGTCGGTGGCAACAGCGGAAGCGGTGGCGACTCTGGCCGACGATGTGCTGTCGGGTGCGGACGCCCCGGCGGCGGCAGTCCTGGAGGCCGTCGGCGGCGACGAGGAGGACGCGGTGCTGGCGCTCACCTCCCGGGTGCTGGAGGTGGTGCAGTGCTGGCTGGCCGGGTCCGGGCTGGAGGAGACGCGGCTGGTGGTCGTGACCCGAGGGGCGGTACCGGCCGGGAGCGACGGTGCGGTGAGCGACCCGGCGGGAGCCGCGGTATGGGGCCTGGTCCGGGCCGCGCAGGCGGAGAACCCGGACCGGATCATCCTGCTGGACACCGACCCCGCTGCCGAGAGCGGTCCGGAGTCGGTACTGGGCTCGGTGCTGGCCGGAGGGGAACCGCAGATCGCGGTGCGCGGAACGACCCTCTTCACACCCAGGCTCGTCCGTGCCACCGGTCAGGCGCCGGACGTCCCCACGGCGTTCGGGTCGGACGGAACGGTACTGGTCTCAGGCGCTGGTTCGTTGGGCGCTCTGGCGGCACGGCACCTGGTCACCCGGCACGGTGTCCGGCATCTGATGCTGGCGAGTCGGCGGGGTGCGGATGCCGAGGGCATGGGGGAGCTGGTCGCCGACCTCACCGCGCAGGGCGCTTCGGTGTCGGTGGTGGCCTGTGATCTGTCCGACCGTGCTCAGGTGGAGGGCCTGCTGGCGTCGGTGCCGGACGAGCACCGTCTGACCGGTGTCGTGCACACGGCCGGT
>NZ_JBVIIT010000056.1:0-11730 GCF_055569615.1 Streptomyces sp. NPDC031379
GCAAGTCCGGCGAACACAACCGCCGGAAGATCGTCTAGGGCAGACGTCAAGCATCACCCGACGCCAACCCGTCAACCATCAACTGAGACTCGACACGGGCTTCCGGGGCTTGAAGTCGTGAGCGCAGTTCGGGAGTTCGGCGCCCTGGCGGTGCAAGAGCGGCAGGAAGGTCACGGGTCGGATCGTCCACGTGATGCGGATGTCCTCGTGGATCACTGACACCGTGCAGGGCTCGCCACGCAGGAGCGCACGCCTGGTCTTGATGCGGCCGTCGTACAGCCACTCCCATGCGGCGTCCGACGCGTCTGCGTCGAGGGCCGATGAGATCGTGCGGAGAGTGACCGCTACCCACCGGTCCGCCTGCGGAGCTGCGTAGGCGTCGAACGATGCCAGTAGTGCCGGCCCTCGCTGCTCGGTGAGGTTCTCCGTCCAGCATTCGCACCAGTAGCCGCGTCGGGCCCCCTGCATCAACACGGGCGGCCTCCTGCCGTGGTCCTGGGACTGCTGTCGTCGCTGTGAGATGCCTGCGGTACGTCATGGGGGTCCCGCTCGGCGTTCAGGAACACGGCGCCGACTCCCGGATCCACGTGGACACCGAGTTCCGCGGTGACCGTTCGGCCGGACTCGTCCCCCTGGACCGTGACGCTGTCGGCGAGGGCGGTGACCAGGGCGAGCCCGCGGCCGTGCGTCGCGTTGAGCGGTGGGTCCTGGACCTCGGGCGTGGACTTCGTGTGGCCGCAGTCGGTCACCGCGATCGTGAGCGCCCGATCGGAGACGGTGAGGCTGACGCGGAAGGCGCCGGCATCCCCGCCGCTGGCGGTGTGTGTGACGGCATTGGTGCCGAGTTCGGTGACGATCAGCTCGGCGTCCTCGGAGCGCGGGTGGCCGTTCAGGGTGGCGCGGGTCCAGCGGCGCGCGGTGCTGAGTTCTTGAGGGTGCCCAGGGAAGGTGCGTCCGTGGGTGGGCATGGCGTCCTCCATGGCGGTGACCTGCTGTCTTCCGTGCCATCGGGGGCTACCGGCTGACACGGACCACGCAGAGCCGTACAATTAGTACTAGCACCGTACCGAATGTGCGCGTACCGAGAGTGCGGGTTCGTACTTTTCGTGCGGGCGGTCGGCGCATAGCGTTCGCCGGGTGGTCTGGTGCTGGTCTGGAAGCCGATGGAGAGAGGACCTCGCATGTTCGGACTGATGGTGCGCTTCACCTGCAAGGACGAGGCGTCGGCGGTGGCGTTCGATGACCTCGTTGCACGGACTGGCGAGCTGATCCGGGCGAACGAGCCCGGGACGGTGATCTACACGGTGCACCGCGTTGACGGACGTCCCTTGCAGCGCGTGTTCTACGAGCTGTACCGGGACAAGGACGCCTTCGAGGAGCACGAGTCGAAGGACTACGTACGGGCGTTCCTCTCCGAGCGGGACCAGTACCTTTCCGCCACAGAGGTCGACCGTCTGGACTTCGTGTCCGGCAAGGGTGTGGACGTTGAGCACTGAGTATCAAAAGGCGCTAGGTCGCAAGATCGCCTTCCATCGCAAGCGGCGCGGGCTGTCGCAGAAGGAGTTCGCCGGTCTCCTCGGGCGATCGGAAGCGTGGGTGTCCCAGGTGGAGCGGGGCGTACGACGCATCGACCGGATGACCGTGCTGGAGAAGGTCGCCGAGGTGCTGGAGGTGCCGATCGCCGAGTTGGCGGCCGAGGCCCCCATCGTCGCGTCCGTGGCAGAAGGCGAGCCGCCGGGTGCGAGTCGGCTGCGACTGGTGCTGAGTTCAGCGCACTCGCTCAAGGCGATCCTCGGCCGGCAGGACGCTTCCCCGGATGTGCAGGCACTCCGGGCCGAGGTCGACCGCGCCTGGTCGCTGACGCATCAAGGTAACTACGCCGACTTGGCCGAGCTGCTCGAAGGGCTCGTTCCGCGGCTGGAGTCGGCCACCCGCTCGGTGTCAGAGGTCGAGCGTCCCGAACTCTTCCGGTTGCTCGCCGTCATGTATCACACATGCAGTGGAGCGCTCGCGAACCTGGGAGAGCCGGAGGCGGCCTGGATCGCCGTCGATCGCTCCGTGGTCGCCGCCGAGCGAGCCGGTGATCCGCTGCTGATGGCGGCCGGCGAGTTCCGGCTCTCCATCGTCTTCCTCGGTGCGCGTCACTTCGAGCAGGCGGCTCAAGCGTCGGGCAGTGCGGCCGACGCCTTGCAACCCCTCGCGGAGTCCGGGCAGATCGAGGCGGTGGCGCTGCGGGGTGCCCTGACGTTGCAGCGGGCGGTCGCCGCCGCTCGGCTGAACCTGGCTGATGAGGCGTACGGCTTCCTTCGCGATGCTCGTGCCATGGCCGAGCAGGTCGGTGATGGGCGCAACGACTACAACACCGAATTCGGGCCCACGAACGTCGGCTTGCACGAGGTGTCGGTCGCGGTCGACCTCGGAGACGCCGGTGTCGCCCTTCGGGCCGCGCAGGCAGTCGACGCGTCGGGGCTGTCCGCAGAGCGGCAGACACGGTTCCAGATCGATGTGGCCAGGGCGTACGCCCAGCGGCGTCAAGTTGCTGACGCCGTATCAGCGCTGCTGAAGGCGCGGGAACAGTCGCCCGAGATGGTGCGGTCCTTGCCGATGGTCAAGCAGCTCGTGGCGGACCTTCTGACCATGAGCCAGCCCCCGTCCGAGGAGCTGCGAGCCCTGGCAGGAGAGTTGGGCGTACACGAAGTACGGACTGGTACCTGAAGTACTAGACAGTACTTGGAGTACGGGTTACTGTGGTTGGCGTCGGCACGCTCCTCCGCGTCCAGCGGAGTTGGCGTGCGGGCATGCGAACGGGCCGGAGCAGGAAGGCAGACCTGCACCGGCGCGTGAGTGAAAGGGCCACAGAAAGCAGATGTGGCCTGAGCGGGAGGCAGCCCACTCAGGCCGGGTGCGTCTTTGGCATCAACGCTCTTGGAGCGTATCGCGCCCAGTCGGTATGAGGTCAACCTCCCGTTGCGTAGTCATTCATCACTGAATGCACCGTTCCTACGGTGCGACGCAAGGGAGAGCAGTTCTGTGCGTGTAATCCGTGTGGAGACGTCGGCGGCGACAATCCTGCTCACCGAGGCTCCGGAGCCCAAGGTCCGCGACCGGCAGACCGGTGAGATCGCCAAGGATGCGAACACCGGTGAGGCGCTGATGACCATCGGCGTCGTCTACATCGAGGACGGGGAGTCCTCGCTCATCAAGGTCACCGTTCCGGAGAGCGGCATCACCGAGGGACTGTCCCTCGGCTCCCCGGTCTCGCTGGTGGGCCTGGTGGCCCGGCCGTGGGAGACCGTTTTCAACGGCCAGCAGCGTCACGGCATCGCCTACCGGGCGGCTGCGGTCGCGCCGGCCGCCTTCCCGGCAGCAGTCGGGGCCTCCGCCTGATGTCGGACTGGATGACGCTGTTGGAGGTGGGTGGCCCCCTCGCCGCACTCGGCGGCGGGGCCGCCTACGCCCGGACTCGTCACCCGGGCGTCTACTGGTCCACGGTCGGCCTGCCGTTATCGGCGGCCCGGCTCCTGGGCTCGTACGGCTCCGTCATGGAGGCGTGTGGGCTGACGGTGCAGCCTTCCAGGCTGCGGGCCCTCGCCGTGAGGGCAACGACTCGACGTGAGGTTCGGCCCGTGCCTCCGCGGCGAGGCACCATCCGGCCCACGTCGACGGGCTTGCGGCTCCGGCTGCGGTTGGCTCCCGGCCAGGATCCGGCGGACGTCGCCGCCTCGGCGGAGCGGCTACGGCACGCCTGGGGCGTCCACGCCGTGTACGTGCGGGACGTCAAGCCGGGTGTCGTGGAACTCCGGCTCGTCGGCTTCGACGTCCTGCGGAAGGTGCGGATGCCTCGACGGAGCGGCGGTGGGCTTCTCCGGGTGCCGGTGGCTCTGAGGGAGGATGCGACCGCGTTCGTCCGCGACTACCGCGCCATTCCCCACCAACTCACCCTTGGCGCCACCCTGTCCGGGAAGTCCATGTACCTACGGCACCTGGTGGTCGGACTCGCCCCTCAGCCGGTCGCCCTGGTCGGTATCGACTGCAAGCGCGGTGTCGAGCTAGCGCCGTTCGCCGCCCGGCTCTCCGCGTTGGCGACCGACCCGGAGCAGGCGGCCGAGTTGCTGCCCGTGCTGGTCAAGGAGATGGAAGACCGGTACGACCTGATCAAAGTCCGGCAGGGCATCGCGCCGAGCACCCCGGACGAGGAGTTCACCTCCGACATCTGGGGCCTGCCTGACAGTGAACGTCCTGTGCCGATCGTGCTGTTCGTGGACGAGGTTGCCGAACTCTTCCTCGTCGCCACGAAGAAGGATGAAGAGCGGCGGGACGAGATGGTCACCCAGCTCATCCGACTTGCTCAGCTCGGCCGCGCGGCCGGCATCTATCTGGAGGTCTGCGGGCAGCGCTTCGGCGCCGAACTGGGCAAAGGCGCAACCATGCTTCGCGCCCAGCTCACAGGCCGTGTCTGCCACCGCGTAAACGACGAAGCCTCCGCAAAGATGGCTCTCGGCGACATCGCTCCCGAAGCGGTCATGGCCGCCTGCTCCATCGCCCCGGAACGGCCCGGCCTGGCCGTGGCAGGCGACACCTCCGGCGGCTGGTCCCGTATCCGCACGCCGTACCTCTCCCTCGCCGACGCTGCCCAGGTCTGTCGGGAGTCGGCACACCTGGTCCCCGCTGTGCCTGCGCTGAGCCGCTTCCGGCCCTACACCCCCGTGCAGCAGGTCGAGACAGCCTCACCGGTTGTTCGTCCGCATCCGGCGACGGACTGACCCACTTCCCCCCGGCCGGCGTGCCCATCTCGCGCCGTGTCCCTACCCCGGCACGTCCGAAATCGGAAGGAGCCGCATCATGCGCGCCCAGCTTGCCCGCGTGGACGCGGTGCTCGTCCAGGCGCTCATTGCCGCCGCCCTGTCCTTTGCCCACCTGCATGACGTCGCCTCGGCGGCCGGGCAGGACGGGTGGAAGGCGTGGGCCTACCCCGTCTCCGTCGACCTGCTCCTGGTCGCTGCCTGGCGTCGACTGCGCTCCGGCGTCACAAAGACGGCGGCCTGGTGCTGGTTTGTCGTCGCCCTCACTGCGTCCTTGGGTGCCAACGTCGCCACCGCCGGCCTCCTCGACCTCGGTGACGTTCCGGCCTGGCTGCGCATCCTCGTCGCGGGCTGGCCTGCCGTCGCCTTCCTCGGGGGAACGCTCCTCGCGCATTCGGCACCGAGGGCAACTGCTGATGCCGAGGACCAGGACGGTGAGCCCGTCACCGAGGCGCAGCCGGAACTTCCGCCCGTACCGGTACCGGCCGCCCTCGTCGCTCATGCCCGCAAGGTCGCCGCCGAACACCGTGCCCGGACCGGGTCGGTCATCGACACCTCAACTCTGCGCGCTCGGCTCGGCGTCCCGGCGCCGCTGGCCGAGGCCATCGCCGCACAGCTCTGAGAGGAGCTCTCATGCCCGCCAACCCGCGCTTCCGCAACGTCGTCCGCATCGGCCCCGTCCAGGTCGGCACGTACTACGACGGCCGGGGCCGCGAGAAGCACACCGCCGCCTGTACGGCCCCGCGCTGCGGGTTCTCGACCGACTACGACAGCCGTGCCGCCGCCGAGCTGGCCGCCCGTACCCACCGCTGCGCCGTCCGCTGAGGAGACCCCTGTGACCGTCTCGCTCCCGCTCGTCTTCGTCCTGGGCGTCATCGCCTGGGCCGCGATCAAGTTCCTCGGCGTCCGCCTCTGGGTCGCCGTCGTGATCGCCCTGTTCGGCTTCTGGCTCTCCCACACCTTCCTCGCCCCCGCCATCGAGTCCGGCACCCGCTCCGGGGTCGACGTCGTCAACGGCACCCACAAGTGACAAGGAGGTCCACCATGCTCCGCCCCAAGCTCCCCGACGTCCCGACCCTGCCGACCACGATCCCCACGCCTCAGCAGATCCAGGCTCCGGCTCCCTCCGCCGGCCGTCCGGTCGCCCCGTACGTGGGGATCGGCGCCGGAGCCGTCGCCGCCGTGGTCGTCGTCGGCATCGTGCTGACCGCGCTCCTGGCCGCGGTCGCCATCTCGGCCGTCTCCGTGGCCATCGCCGCCGTGGTCCTGCGCTCCCTCGTCAGCAACGCGCACAAGCGCTGACCGGCCACCGGGGCGACACCAACGCCGCCAAGCATCCCGTCGCCCCGGGGCCGTCCCTCCCGACCGCCGAAACAGCCGAAAGGAAGTCCCATCATCACCCGGCAGACTCCGCCCCCGCTGGCGGAACTCTCGATGCTGGCCTCACTCGGCACCATGCCCGAGCTGGCCCGTCAACTCTCCGGCCTGGGTGGCTGCACCAACCCTGTCCGCCTCGACGGCCACCGCTCCGAGTACCAGGTCGACACCACGACCGGCGAGATCGGCAACCTCCTGCACCATCTCGATTCCAGCGCCCTGCCCGCCGGTCAGCTCCTCGTCCGTTGCAACAACCGCCGCGCTACCCGTTGTGCGGCCTGCGCGGAGACCTACCGCCGCGACACCTTCCACCTGATCACCGCCGGTCTGCGGGGCGGCAAGGGCACACCGGAACAGGTCGGCACAAACCCCCGTGTCTTCGCCACCTTCACCGCCCCAGGCTTCGGCCCGGTCCACAACCGCCCCTCCGGCGGTCGGGACTGCCGCTGCGGCCTCCGGCACGAGGAAGCGGATCCCGCCCTGGGCTCGCCTCTCGACCCGGAAACCTACGACTACGAAGCGGCCGTGCTCTGGAACGCGCACGCCGGAGCCCTGTGGCGGCGCTTCTCGATCTACCTCCGCCGCGAGGTCGCCAAGCGTGCCGGCCTCACCCAACGCGACTTCCGCGATCACGCCCGGATCTCGTTCGCCAAGGTCGCCGAGTACCAGAAGCGGGGCGCCGTCCACTTCCATGCGGTCATCCGCCTCGACGGCCCGGAAGGCGGCGACACGCCTCCACCGGCCTGGGCCACGACCGTGATGCTGACGGACGCCATCCGTGCGGCTGCCACTGCCGCACGCGTCGACGGCCCGGAGATCGACGGCCGGGCGCACTCGTTCGTCTTCGGCCGCCAGCTCGACGTCCGCACCATCCGCTCCGCCGACTTCAACGACGGCCAGGAGCTGACCGAACGAGCCGTCGCGGCGTACATCGCCAAGTACGCCACCAAGGGAGCCGAGACCGCGACCGGCACCCTGGACCGGCCGGTCAGGTTTCTCGCCGAACTGGCTCAAGCCCGGATCACCGACCACGCCCGGCGCCTGATCCGTACCGCCTGGACCCTCGGCGCGCGCCCCGAACTGGCAGACCTCCGCCTCCGCGCCTGGGCCCACATGCTCGGCTTCCGCGGCCACTTCTCCACCAAATCCCGCCGCTACTCCACCACCCTCGGCGCCCTCCGCGACGCCCGCGCCGAATGGCGCCGCGCCCAAACCGCTCCGGCCGTCCCGCAGGACGGCGAAACCACCCTCGTCCTTGCCCACTGGGTCTTCGCCGGCACGGGCCTCAGCGCCGCCGAGACCTGGCTCACTGCCTCACTCCCGCCCGCCCCCGGAACAGAAGGAGAACCCACGCATGCGTGACGACGAGCTGCTGACCGTGGCCGAGGTCATGGCTCGACTGAAGGTCGGGCGGTCGACGGTCTACGACCTGATCCGCACCCGGCGTCTGCCCTCCGTGTCCATCGGGCGGTGCCGGCGCATCCCCGCCTCCGCCCTCGGAGAGTTCATCGCCGGGCAGATGGAGCGTGCTGCCTGATGACCAAGCGACGGAGCCGTGGTGATGGCGGCCTTCACTGGGACGAGAAGAGACAGCGGTGGATCGCCACGGCCAACCTCGGTTTCGACCCGAGCGGCAAGCGGATCGTGAAGCGGGGGAGTGGCAAGACCAAGACAGAGGCGAAGAACAAGCTCAAGGAGGTGCTGCGGGACCACGAAGACGGACTAGCCATCGCGCCCACCAACTACACGGTCAAGGACGCTGTGACGGACTGGCTGACGTACGGCCTGGCGGGCCTCGACCCCAGCACCGTCGAGACCGTGAGTCTCCTCAGTCAGAAGCACGTGATCCCCTCGCTCGGCGCCCGCAAGCTGCGCGAGCTGAGTGCGGAGGACGTAGATCGCTGGCTGGCCATCAAGGCGAAGACGCTCAGCACGCGCACGCTCCAGGGAATCCACTCCTGTCTCAACCGCGCGGTCAAGCGGGCCATGGCGCGGGACAAGGTGAAGCGCAACGTCGTCGAGCTGTGCTCGGTGCCTCAGGGCCAGGCGGGGCGTCCGTCCAAGGCGCTGACCTTCGCCCAGGCCGAGGCCGTGCTCAAGGGCGCCGAGGGGACCTCGATGTACGCGTACATCGTCGTCGCACTGCTGACCGGGGCTCGTACCGAGGAGCTGCGGGCTCTCACCTGGGACCACGTCTTCCTGAAAGGTCGGCCGGACCTCGACCCTCCACAGCCTCCGCACTTTGCCGTCTGGCGGTCCGTGCGGAGGAGTGGGGACACCAAGACACGGAAGTCTCGGCGCACGCTCGCTTTGCCGGCGCGCTGCGTGGATGCCCTCTGGCAGCAGTTCGAGGATCAGGGATGGGACCGGCTCGCCGCTGATGAGGAGTGGGAGGAACACGGGCTCGTCTTCTCCTCGGCCGTCGGCAAGCCGCTCGATGCCGCCAACGTCCGCCGTGCCTTCCGCCAGGCGCTCAAGGGCATCGACGGGATCAACGCCGACGAGTGGACGCCGCGGGAGCTCCGGCACAGCTTCGTGTCCCTGCTCTCCGACCGGGGCGTGCCGCTGGAGGAGATCTCGCGGCTCGTAGGGCACTCGGGGACGGCCGTGACCGAGGAGGTCTACCGGAAGCAGATCCGGCCCGTGATCCAGACCGGCGCCGTGGTCATGGACGGCATCTTCGGCACGCAGGAACGGCGCTCGTAGACACGCGGAAAGCGGTAGTCACGCAGATAGACACGCAGGCATAAACAACTCAGGCCGGTACTGAATCCAGTACCGGCCTGATCTGCTGTTTCGGCTGTCGGGGTGGCGGGATTTGAACCCACGACCTCTTCGTCCCGAACGAAGCGCGCTGCCAAGCTGCGCTACACCCCGATGTCGCTGCTTGTCGCGGCGACGACGTTTACTTTAGCCCACCGGTGGCCGTAGACGAAATCCGGTTTAGCCGCGGTGGCGGACCGGGGTCGGGCGGGCGTGGTCCAGGGCCACCAGGAGGACGGCCAGGGCGTAGATCGCGAGGCCCAGCAGGAGGGCGTTGGCCAGGGTGCTGCGGTAGCCGTGGGCGGACACGTCCAGGAAGGGATAGAGGTAGCGGGAGGGGTCCGAGGGTGGGACGAAGGTCGCCCGGGCCAGCGAGAACGCCAGGTAGGCCAGGGGGTAGAGGAGCCAGGCCGCGGCCTGGCGGAGGTGCAGGCGGGCCGCGGGGGTGAGGAGCAGCCAGTCCAGCAGGGCCGCCACGGGGACCAGCGTGTGCAGGATCTGGAGCGCCGCCCACTGGGCGTGCCAGCGTTCCGGGGGCGTCGTCGCGCCCGTCATGGAGAACGGGGGCGTCGTGTGGGCCAGCAGCAGGTGGTAGACCAGCGCGGCGATCACGACGTAGAGGAGTGCGGCGCCTGTCACGGTGGACGGGAGTGGGCGGCGGGCCCGCCAGGCTCTGGCCGCCGACAGGAGCATGACCACGGCCAGCAGCACGTTGGCCTGGACGCCGAAGTAGCTCAGGGTGCGGGCGGGGGTGCCCAGCAGGAGTTCCAGGGCGACCCCCGCGGCCGCCACCACGGCGATCAGCAGGCGGTACAACGCTGCCGAAGGGCGGCGGACCGGGGCCACCACCGCCGTTGCCGGCACCGGGGCGGGGAGCAGCCGGGGTGGGCCCGGAACCGCGGGCAGGTCCGGGATCTCCCGGGGTATCGGGGAGGTCATGCCCTCACGCTAGGAGCGGGGGAGGGGCGGGGCCATGTGGGCTAGCCCAGGTGGGTTACCCCCTCCCGTTACCCCCTCCCGTTACCCCCTCCCGTTACTCCTTCCCCACCAGCGTCAGCAGTGTCGCCTCCGGAGGGCAGGCGAAGCGGACCGGGGTGTAGCGGTTGGTGCCGCAGCCCGCCGAGACGTGGAGGTAGGAGGTGTGGCCCTCGGACGTGTGGGTGGAGAGGCCCTTCACCCGGTCCGTGTCCAGGTCGCAGTTGGTGACCAGGGCGCCGTAGAAGGGGATGCACAGCTGGCCGCCGTGGGTGTGGCCGGCCAGGACCAGGGGGTAGCCGTCCGCCGTGAAGGCGTCCAGGGTGCGCAGGTACGGCGCGTGGACCACGCCCATCGAGAAGTCGTACGTCCCGGACGGGCCGCCTGCCACCTGCGCGTAGCGGTCGCGTTTGATGTGCGGGTCGTCCAGGCCGGTCAGCTCGATCGACACGCCCTCGACCTTCAGGACGCCCCGGGTGTTCGTCAGGTTCAGCCAGCCCGCCGCGTCGAAGCTGTCGCGGAGGTCCTCCCACGGGTTGTGGATCGCGCCCACCGCCGGCGGGTTGCCGTTCAGGCCGTGGTGGCCGCTCGCCTTCTCCAGCAAGTAGCGGGCGGGGTTGCGGAGTTTGGGGCCGTAGTAGTCGTTGGAGCCGAAGACGTAGGCGCCCGGGAACTCCATCAGGGGGCCGAGCGCGTCCAGGACCTCCGGCACGCCCAGCGGGTCCGACAGGTTGTCACCGGTGTTGATCACGAAGTCCGGGCGCAGGCCCGCCAGCGACTGCAGCCAGCGCTGCTTCTTGCGCTGGCCGCTCACCATGTGGATGTCGGAGACCTGCAGCAGGCGCAGCGGGCGCATGCCCGGTGGGAGGACCGGGACCGTCACTCGTCGGAGGCGGAAGGAGCGGGCTTCGAAGCCCGCCGCGTACGCCAGTCCGGCGGCGCCTGCCGCCATGATTCCCAGGGGTACTCCGTATCGCGCGCGCATACGACCATCGTGTCAGACCCCGGTGATACGACCGGACCCGCGGGCCCTGGATCAGCGGGCGTTAATCGGCGGGCGTTCGGCATGGTGCACCTGCGACAATCGAGCCCATGACCACCACGCTCAAGTCGAAGCTGCACGACGACCTCAACGCCGCGATCAAGGAGCGCGACGAGCTGCGCTCCTCGACGCTCCGGCTGACGCTCGCCGCGATCACCAAGGAGGAGGTCGCGGGCAAGGAGAAGCGCGAGCTGTCCGACGACGAGGTCCTCAAGGTGATCACCCGTGAGGCCAAGAAGCGGCGCGAGGCCGCGGACGCCTTCGCGCAGGGGGGCCGTGCCGAGCAGGCGGAGCGGGAGAAGGCGGAGGGCGAGCTGCTCGCCGAGTACCTGCCCAAGCAGCTGTCCGACGAGGAGCTGAACGCGATCGTCGCCCAGGCCGTGGAAGAGGCCAAGGCCGGCGGTGCCGAGGGCCCGCGGGCCATGGGCGCCGTCATGAAGATCGTGAACCCCAAGGTGGCCGGCCAGGCCGAGGGCGGCCGCGTCGCCGCCGCCGTGAAGAAGCTCCTTCAGGGCTGAGCGACCAGAACACCTACAGGCGGCCAGGCGCGCAGACGTACGGAGGGCGTACGGACGTACGCCCGCGCAGACGTACGGACGCGCGGTGCCGTGGGCCCGGACACAGCGGCGGGGGGGGGGGGGGGGGGGGGGGGGGGGGGGGGGGGGGGGGGGGGGGGGGGGGGGGGGGGGGGGGGGGGGGGGGGGGGGGGGGGTGGGGGGTGGGGGGGGGGGGGGGGGGGGGGGGTGGGGGGGGGGGGGGGGGGAGGGGGGT
>NZ_JBVIIT010000057.1:0-11583 GCF_055569615.1 Streptomyces sp. NPDC031379
TGGCGGTCGCGGCGGCCCGTCGGGACCGGGGTGAGGCGGCCACGGTGTTCGCGGCGCTCGCCGCCCTGCACGCCCACGGCGTGGACGTGGACTGGTCGGGGCAGTTGTCCGGTGCTCGTGTGGTGGATGTTCCGACGTATGCGTTCCAGCGTCGCCGGTACTGGCTGGACGCCTCCGCGGGTGTGGGCGGAGCCGACCGGTTCGGGCTCGACACCACCGGCCACCCCCTCCTCGGCGCCGCCGTCACGCTGGCGGCTCGGCAGGAGATGGTGCTCACCGGGCGGCTGGCGGTGACGGCACAGCCATGGCTCGCCGACCACGCCGTGGGGGGCGCGGTGCTGCTGCCCGGCGCGGCCCTGCTCGACCTGGCGCTGCACGCGGCCGGCGCGAGCGGGTGTTCCTCCGTCGAGGAACTGGAGCTGGAGGTGCCCCTCGTCCTGCCGGAACAGGGTGCCGTGGACGTGCAGGTGATCGTCGGTCCGCCGGACGGCTCGGGGCGCCGGCCGCTGGGCGTGCACTCCCGGCCGGGTGACGCCGAGCCGGACGCCCCCTGGGCCACGCACGCGACCGGTGCGCTGAACGCCGCACCGGCCGGGCAGCCGCCCGCCGATCCGTGGGCGGCCGGAGCCTGGCCTCCGCCGGACGCGGTCGCCGTGCCGCTGGACAAGGTCTACCCCCGGCTGTCCGAGCTGGGCTACGCCTACGGGCCCGCCTTCCAGGCGCTCCAGGCGGCATGGCGGCTCGGCGACGACCTGCTGGCCGAGGTCCGGCTCCCGGAGGCCGCACCGCCGGCCGACGGCCACGCGGTTCACCCCGCCCTGCTCGACGGTGCGCTGCACCCGCTGCTGCTCGAACTGCTGGACGCGCGGGCCGACCGGTCCGGACAGGTGCGGCTGCCCTTCGGCTGGCGCGGCGTCACGCACCGCGCGCAGCCGGGCGACGGAACCGTCCGGGTCCGGCTCGCCCGGGTCGGCGCCGACGAGGTGTCCGTCACCCTGACCGACGGCGCGGGCCGCGTCCTGCTGACCGCCGACTCCCTGACCCTGCGGACGGTCGCGGCCGACCGGCTGGCCGACACGGCCGTACCCGGCATGCTGTTCGGCGTCGAGTGGACGCCCCTGCCCCCCGGTGCCCCGGAAACACCCGCCCCAGGGGATCCGGCCGGCCCCTGGGCGGTCGTCGGGCCGCTGCCCGTGCCACGCGACGCCGACACCCCGGTGCGCCACCACGAGGACCTCGACTCGCTGCTGGCGTCGGTCGCCGCGGGCGCCGCCGCCCCCGGCACGGTCCTGATGCACGCCGGACCGGCGCCCGAAGAACCGGACGTCCCGGCGGCGGCGGGCGCCGCACTCACCGGCACACTCGCCCTGGTACGCCGCTGGTTCGCGGAACCGGCCACGGCGGACAGCCGCCTCGTCCTGGTCACCCGGTCGGCGGTCGCCACCCGCGACGGCGAGGTGCCGGACCCGGCCGCCGCGCCGGTGTGGGGGCTGGTCCGCAGCGCACAGGCCGAGGAACCGGACCGGGTGCTCCTCCTCGACACGGACGTGGCGGACCTCCCCGGCCGTGCCGTGGCCGCCGCACTGGCCGCGGACGAACCCCAGGTCGCGGTGCGCGGCGGCACCGTCCTGGTGCCGCGGCTCACCCGGACCGGCGCACCGGCCGGGCAGGCCCCGGCGGACTGGGGCGGCGACGGCACGGTTCTGGTCACCGGTGGTACGGGTGGCCTGGGTGCGCTGTTCGCCCGGCATCTGGTCGAGGAGTACGGCGTACGGCACCTGCTGCTGACCAGCCGGCGTGGTGCGGCGGCTCCGGGGGCGGAGGAACTGGCAGCCGAGCTGCGGGAGTCGGGGGCGGAGGTGACGGTCGCGGCCTGTGACGTGGCGGACCGGGCGGCGCTGGCCGCCCTGCTGGAGACGGTTCCGGCCGGGCATCCGCTGACCGCCGTCGTGCACGCCGCCGGCGTCCTCGACGATGCCACCGTCGCCACCATGACCGACCGGCAGCTGCGCACCGTGCTGTCCGCCAAGGTGGACGCCGCCTGGAACCTCCACCTGCTGACCCAGGACCTGCCGCTCACCGCCTTCGTCCTGTTCTCCTCGATAGCCGGCACCCTCGGCACCGCGGGGCAGGGCAACTACGCGGCGGGCAACGCCTTCCTGGACGCGCTCGCCCAGTACCGCCGGGCGAGCGGCCGGCCGGCGGTCTCCCTCGCCTGGGGCCTGTGGGAACGGGAGAGCGGCATGGGCGGCGCGCTCGACGCGGGCGCGCTGGCCAGGCTCGGACGGTCCGGCATCGCCGGCATCGGCGACGCCCAGGGGCTGCGGCTGTTCGACGCGGCCATGGCACTCGACCGGCCCGTGCTGGCGCCGGTCCACCTGAACCTGGCCGCGTTGCAGACCGCTGCGGAGGCCCCACCCGCCCTGCTGTCCGGGCTCGTGCGCACCACCCGTCGGCCCGCCCGGGAGACCGCCCGGGCGGCGTCCACCGGCGAAGGGCTCGCCACCCGGCTGCGCCAACTGGCCGAACAGGACCGCCACCAGGCCGTACGGGACCTGGTGCGCGCCGAACTGGCACACGTGCTGGGCTTCGAGACCGCCGACGGCATCGACATCGAGCGCGGGTTCCTCGACATGGGCGTCGACTCGCTGACCGCCGTCGAACTACGGCGCCGGCTCAGCACGCTCACCGGCCTGCAACTGCGTACCACCGCCGTCTTCGACCATCCCACCGTCAGCCGGCTGGCCGACCATGTGCTCGCCGAGCTGCTGCCGGCCGGCGCCGACCGGACGTGGGCCACCGCGTTCGACCGCTGGGAGGCCGAGCTTGCCGAACTGGCCACGGATCCGGAGGCCCGCGGCGAGGTCGTGGCACGGCTCCAGCAGGTCCTGACGAGGCTGCGCGGCCCGGAGCAGGAGCCCGCCTCCGGCCCGGCCGCCGACGTGATCGACGAGGCCAGCGACGAGGAACTGTTCCGTCTGCTCGACGGCACCCTCGAAACCCCCGAATGACCAGGTGGTCGCGGCCGCCCCGCTTTAGCGACGGATAAGGGGCCGCCAAGACCACCGACCTACCGTGAACGAACCGCGTGGCTGCCTCCCGGAACGGGACGGCTTACCTGCCGCACACCCTGAGGAGAGTGGATCGCCGATGGCGGACGAGGAGAAGCTCCGCGCCTATCTCAAGCGGGCGACGACGGACCTTCAGGAGGCCCGACGCCGGCTTCAGCAGGTCGAGTCGGACAGGCGCGAGCCGATCGCCGTCGTCGCCATGTCCTGCCGGTACCCCGGCGGCGTCCGTACCCCGGGCGACCTGTGGCGTGCGGTCGCCGACGGACAGGACGCCATCGGGGAGTTCCCCTCCGACCGCGGCTGGGGCGTGGACGAGCTGTACGACCCCGACCCCGACAGCGTCGGGAAGTCCACCACCCGCCAGGGCGGCTTCCTGCACGAGGCCGGCCACTTCGATGCCGGGTTCTTCGGCATCTCGCCGCGCGAGGCACTCGCCGTCGACCCGCAGCAGCGGCTGCTGCTCACCCTCGCCTGGGAGGCCGTGGAGCAGGCCGGCATTCTGCCCGCCGCCCTCCGCGGCGAGCAGGTGGGCGTCTTCACCGGCGTCATGTACAGCGACTACGGCACCCGCGTCCACCAGCCCTCCGAGGAGTTCGAGGGCTACCTCGTGCAGGGCAGCGCGGCCAGCATCGCCTCCGGCCGGATCGCCTACACCTTCGGCTTCCACGGTCCGGCGGTGACGGTGGACACGGCCTGTTCCTCGTCCCTCGTGTCGATCCACCTGGCCGCCCAGGCGCTGCGGCGCGGCGAGTGCACCCTCGCCCTCGCCGGCGGTGTGACGGTGATGGCCACGCCCAACACCTTCGTGGAGTTCAGCCGCCAGCGCGGACTCGCCCCGGACGGACGCTGCAAGGCGTTCGCCGCGGCCGCCGACGGCACCGGCTGGAGCGAGGGCGCCGGGCTGCTGCTGCTGGAGCGGCTGTCGGACGCGCGGCGCAACGGGCACCAGGTGCTGGCCGTGATCCGGGGCAGCGCCGTCAACCAGGACGGCGCCAGCAGCCAGCTCACGGCGCCGAACGGCCCCGCCCAGCAGCGGGTGATCCGGCAGGCGCTGGCGGACGCCGGCTTGTCGGCGGCGGACGTGGACGTGATCGAGGCGCACGGCACCGGCACCTCGCTCGGCGACCCGATCGAGGCCGAGGCACTGATCGCCACCTACGGCGCGGCCCGTACCCCGGAACAGCCCTTGTGGCTGGGGTCGTTGAAGTCGAACATCGGGCACACCCAGGCCGCGGCCGGTGTCGGCGGTGTGATCAAGATGGTGGAGGCCATCCGGCACGCCGAGATACCGCGCACCCTGCACGTGGACGAGCCGTCCCCGCACGTGGACTGGTCCGCGGGCACGGTCCGGCTGCTGACCGAGCCCCAGCAGTGGAAGGGTGACGACCCGCGCCGGGCCGGGGTGTCCTCCTTCGGCATCAGCGGTACCAACGCCCACGTGATCATCGAGCAGGCGCCCGACGAGGAGCCCGCCGCCCCACTGGAGCGGACGACGCTGCCGCTGCTGCTGTCGGCGCGGTCGCCGGAGGCGCTGCGGGAACAGGCGGAACGGCTGCACGCGCACCTGACGGCACGGCCCGAGATCGGGGTCGGGGACGCGGCGCACACCCTCGCCACCGCCCGGACGACGTTCCCGCACCGGGCCGCCGTCCTGGGCACCGACCGCGACGAACTGCTCGCCGGGCTCGAAGCGCTCGCCCAGGGCACGCCGTCCGCCGACGTCGTGTCCGGCGCCACCCCCGACCGCACCGGCAAGGTCGTGTTCGTCTTTCCGGGGCAGGGGTCGCAGTGGGTGGGGATGGGCCGGGAGTTGCTGGCGAGTGAGCCGGTGTTCGCGGAGCGTCTTGCCGAGTGTGCGGTGGCGTTGGAGCCGTTCACGGGGTGGTCGGTGGTGGATGTGCTGCGGGGCGGGGCGGATGCGCCGTCGTTGGAGCGTGTCGATGTGGTGCAGCCGGTGCTGTTCGCGGTGATGGTGTCGTTGGCCGCGGTGTGGCAGGGGTTCGGTGTGCGTCCGGCGGCTGTGGTGGGGCATTCGCAGGGGGAGATCGCGGCCGCGTGTGTGGCGGGTGCGTTGAGTCTGGAGGACGCGGCGCGGGTCGTGGCGTTGCGCAGCAAGGCGATCACGGCACTGGCCGGACAGGGCGGCATGCTCTCGGTACCGCTCGCCGCGGACCGCGTGAGCGCCGACATCGAACCCTGGGCCGGCCGGGCCGGAGTGGCCGCCGTCAACGGCGCCTCGTCCACCGTGGTCTCCGGTGACGCCGCGGCGCTCGAGGAGATCCTCGCCCACTACGTGGCACAGGACGTACGCGCCAGGGCCGTACCGGTCGACTACGCCTCGCACTCGGCACACGTCGAGGCCATCGAGGAGGACATCCGCACCGCCCTCGCCCCCGTCGTCCCCAGGAGCCCGGAGATCCCGGTGTTCTCCACCCTCACCGGCGAGTGGGCCGAACCGACCGCCTTCGACGCCGACTACTGGTACCGCAACCTGCGCCACCCCGTGCGGTTCGGCCCGGCCACCCAGGCCCTCGCCGAACAGGGACACACCGTGTTCGTCGAGGTCAGCGCCCACCCGGTGCTGGTCATGGGCATCCAGGAGACGCTGGACGCGGCCGGGCTGCCCGGCGCCGCCTTCGGCACCCTGCGCCGCGACCGGGGCGGACTGCGGCAGTTCACCGAGGCCGTCGCACACACCCATCTCGCCGGCGTCGCCGTCGACTGGAGCCGTATCGCACCCGACGGCGCCCGCCCCGTCGAGCTGCCCACCTACCCGTTCCAGGAGGAACGTCTCTGGCTGGACGCCGACGCGGCCCTGTCCGACGCGGCCGAGCTGGGCCTGCACGCCGCCGGCCACCCGCTGCTGGGGGCCGCCGTCGATCTCGCCGACGGCGGCACGGTCCTCACCGGGCGGCTCTCGACATCCGCCCAGCCCTGGCTCGCCGACCACACCGTCTTCGACACGGTCCTGCTGCCCGGCACCGCCCTGCTCGAACTGGCCGTCCGCCTCGGCGACGAGGTGCGCTGCCCGCGCGTCGACGAACTCACCCTGGAGACACCGCTCGTCCTGCCCGAGCAGGGAGCCCTGCGGATCCAGCTGGTGGCCGAGGCCGCCGACGACACCGGGCGACGCGCCTTCGCCGTGCACTCCCGCGCCGACGACGACCTGCCGTGGCAGCGGCACGCGTCCGGCGTCCTCGCCCCCGACGACGGAGCGCCCGTACCCCGGCCGGCCCTCGAGAACCGGCCGCCGGCCGGTGCCGGGCGCGTGGAACTGGACGGCTTCTACACGGAACTGGCCGCGACCGGATACGGCTACGGCCCCGCCTTCCAGGGGCTGCGGGCCCTGTGGCAGGACGGCGACGACCTGTACGCCGAGGTGGAACTGACCGGCGGGACCGCCGCCGAGGCCGCGCGGTACGGAGTCCACCCCGCGCTGCTGGACGCCGTCCTGCACGCGCTCTGCTCCGAGCGGCCGGACACCGTCCGGCTGCCCTTCGCCTGGGCCGGCGTACGACTGCACGCGAGCGGCGCCACCGCCGCCCGGGCCCGGCTCACCCGCATCGGCACCGACCAGGTCGCCCTCACGCTCACCGACGCCACCGGTGCGCCGGTGCTCACGGCCGACTCGCTGACCCTGCGCACCACCGACGCGGCACGACTGGCCGACCGCCGCCACAGCCCCGACGCGCTGCTCGCCCCGCACTGGCGACCGGCCGCCCTCGAGCAGGCCGTCCCCGTGGACGTCTCCACCTGGGCACTGCTCGGGGACGCCCCGCTCGGCGAACCGATCCGGATCGCCGAGGGCGCCCCGCGTCCGCATCGCCGGCCGGCCGACCTCCTCGCGGAGCCGGCGACCGGCGCGACGGCGCCCGAGATCGTCGTCCTGCCCGTCGCACCGGTGGCCGGCCCGGCCACGGACGCGACCGCCCCCGGCACCCCCGCCGATCCGGCGGCCCCGGACACCGCCAAGGCCACGGTCCTGGACATCCTGTCGGTCATCCAGGAATTCCTCGAAGCACCCGAGTTCGCCGAGAGCCGGCTGGTTGTGCTCACCCAGGGCGCCGTGGCCGCGGCGCCGGGGGAGACCGTGCACGACCCGGCCGCGGCCGCCGTGTGGGGGCTGGTGCGTACCGCGCAGTCCGAGCACCCCGACCGGTTCGTGCTGGCCGACCTCGAACCGGCGGGTGCCGCACCGGAACTCCTGGCCGCCGCGCTCGGCAGCGGGGAACCGCAGTTCGCGATCCGGGCCGGCGAGGTCCTGCTGCCGCGCCTGATCCGCACCGGCGAGCAGGAACGGCTCGTCCCGCCGGAGGACGCGTCCAACTGGAAGCTCGACACCACCGGCAGGGGCACCTTCGAGAACCTCGCCCTTGTCCCGTCCGACGACGACACCCGGCCGCTGGGACCCGGCGAGGTCCGGGTCGCCGTCCGCGCCGCGGGCCTGAACTTCCGCGACACGCTGATCGCCCTCGGCATGTACCCCGGCCAGGCGGCGATCGGCGGCGAGGCCGCCGGAACCGTCGTCGAGGTCGCCCCCGACGTCACCGGACTGGCGCCCGGCGACCGGGTGATGGGCCTGTTCCCCGGCGGAGGCATCGCACCCCTCGCCGTCACCGACCACCGCATGCTCGGCAGGATCCCGCGCGGCTGGACGTACACGCAGGCCGCCTGCGTCCCGGTCGTCTATCTCACCGCCTACTACGGGCTGCGCGACCTGGCCGACGTACAGGCGGGAGAGTCCCTGCTCATCCACGCCGTCACCGGCGGCGTCGGCATGGCCGCCCTCCAACTGGCCCGGCACTGGGGCATGGAGGTGTACGGCACCGCCAGCCCCGGAAAGTGGGACATCGCCCGCGCCCTCGGCGTGGACGGCGAACGGCTCGCCTCCTCCCGCGACCTGGAGTTCGAGGAGCGGTTCCGCGCCGCCACCGGCGGACGGGGTGTCGACGTGGTGCTCAACTCCCTCGCCCGCGAGTTCGTCGACGCCTCGCTCCGGCTGCTCGGCTCCGGCGGCCGGTTCCTGGAGATGGGCAAGACCGACATCCGGCCGGTCGCCGACCTGGCGGCCGAGCACCCCGGGGTCGCGTACCACCCCTACGACCTGGTGCTGAACGCCGGACCGGACCGGATCGGCGAGATGCTCCGCGAACTCGCCGACCTCTTCGACCGAGGCGTCCTCACCCCCCTGCCCACCACCACCTGGGACGCCGCCCGGACCCCCGCCGCCTTCCGTCACCTCGCCCAGGCCCGGCACACCGGCAAGCTGGCCGTGGTGCTCCCACCGCGCCTCAGCCCCGCCCACAGCGTCCTGGTCACCGGCGGCACCGGCACCCTGGGCGCCCTCACCGCCCGCCATCTGGTCACCCGGCACGGCGTACGGCACCTGCTGCTCGTCGGCCGGCAGGGCGAACAGGCACCCGGTGCGGCCGAACTGCGCGCCGAACTCACCGCGCTGGGCGCCGACGTCACCATCGCCGCCTGCGATGTCGCCGACCCCGACGACCTGGCCGCCCTGCTCGCCCGCATCCCGGCCGAGCACCCGCTGACCGCGGTCGTCCACGCGGCCGGCGTCCTGGACGACGCGACCGTGGACCGGCTCTCCCCCGGGCAGTTCGACAGCGTCCTGCGCGCCAAGGCGGAGACGGCCTGGAACCTGCACCGGCTGACCCGGGACGCGAACCTGTCGGCGTTCGTGGTCTTCTCCTCCCTCGCCGGTGTCCTCGGCAGCCCCGGACAGGGCAACTACGCCGCGGCCAACGCCTACCTGGACGCACTCGTCCAGCACCGCCGAAGTGAGGGACTGCCCGCCACCTCCCTCGTCTGGGGCCTGTGGACCGAGGCCTCCGGCATGACCGGAGCGATGAACGCCGCCGACGTACGGCGGGTCTCGGCACTCGGGATCCGCCCGGTGGAACCCACCGAGGGACTGGCCCGGTTCGACGCGGCACTCGCCCACGGCGGCGCCGTCCTCGTCCCGGCCGACCCCGACACCACCGCACTGCGCGCGGCCGACCCGGCGTCCGTCACCCCGCTCCTGCGTGACCTGGTCCAGCACTCCGTACGGCCCACCGCGCACACCGCGCGCCCCGCGGGGAGCGCCGCGCTCCTGGACGGCATGGACGAGGCCGCACAGCAGCAGTACCTGATCGACCTGGTACGCGGCCACGCGGCCACCGTCCTCGGACACGCCGCCGCCGACGCGATCGACGCGGCACAGGAATTCAAGAAGATCGGGTTCGACTCACTGACCGCCGTGGAACTGCGCAACCGGCTCGCCACCGCGACCGGGCTGCGCCTCCCGGCCACCCTGGTCTTCGACCGTCCCACGCCCACCGCCCTGGCCGCCGAACTGCGCACCCGGCTGGCCCCGGCCGACACCACACCGACCGTCCTCGCCGAACTCGACCGGCTCGCGGACCGGTTGCGCACCGCCGACGTCGATGCCGACACCCGTACGGCCATCGGCGAGCGGCTCGGCGCCCTGCTGCGCTCCTGGAACACCCTGCCCGACGGTGCCGACGACGAGCCGGCCGAGGACCTCGGCTCCGCCACCGACGAAGAACTGTTCAGCGTGATCGAGAACGAGCTCGGGATCTCCTGAGCCTGCCCGGAGGATGTTGACGTCGCATGGCAAACGATCAGACGGCGAACGACGCCAAGCTGCGTGACTACCTGAAGAAGGTCACCACCGAGCTCCGGCAGGCCCGCCAGCAACTCGCCGACACCGAGGCCCGGGCACACGACCCGGTCGCGGTGGTCGGCATGGCCTGCCACCTGCCCGGCGGCGTGGCCTCTCCCGACGATCTCTGGAACCTCGTCGCCGAGGGCCGTGACGCCCTCGGCCCCTTCCCGACCGACCGCGGCTGGGACCTCGACACCCTGTTCGACCCCGATCCCGAGCGGCCGGGCAGCTGCTACGCCCGCCGTGGCGGCTTCCTCGAGGACGCCGGCGGCTTCGACGCCGGGTTCTTCGACATCTCCCCGCGCGAGGCCCTGGCCATGGCCCCGCAGCAGCGGCTCATCCTGGAGACCGCGTGGGAGGCCCTCGAACACGCCGGCATCGAACCCGGCACCCTGCGCGGCAGCCGTACCGGCGTCTACACCGGCGCCGACGATCAGGACTACGCGACCGTGCTCGCCGGAACCGCCGCGGACCTGCACGGCTACATCGGCACCGGCACCCTCTCGGCCCTGATCTCCGGCCGGGTCGCGTACACCCTCGGTCTGGAGGGTCCGGCGGTGACGGTGGACACGGCGTGCTCGTCGTCCCTCGTCGCGATCCACCTCGCGGTGCAGGCGCTGCGACGCGGCGAGTGCACCCTCGCCCTCGCAGGCGGCGTCGCCGTGATGTCGACCCCCAACGTCCTCACCGAGTTCAGCCGCCAGCGCGGCCTGGCGCCGGACGGACGCTGCAAGGCGTTCGCGGCGGGCGCGGACGGCACCGGCTTCGCCGAGGGCGCCGGGCTGCTGGTGCTGGAGCGGCTGTCGGACGCGCGGCGCAGCGGGCACCGGGTGCTGGCCGTGATCCGGGGCAGCGCCGTCAACCAGGACGGTGCGTCGAACGGGTTGACGGCGCCGAACGGTCCGTCGCAGCAGCGGGTGATCCGGCAGGCGCTGGCGGACGCCGGCTTGTCGGCGGCGGACGTGGACCTGGTGGAGGCGCACGGCACGGGCACCTCGCTCGGCGACCCGATCGAGGCGGAGGCGCTGATCGCCACGTACGGCGCGGCTCGTTCCGCGGAGCGGCCGTTGTGGCTGGGGTCGTTGAAGTCGAACATCGGGCATGCGCAGGCGGCAGCGGGTGTCGGTGGTGTGATCAAGATGGTGGAGGCCATCCGGCACGCCGAGATGCCGCGCACCCTGCATGTGGACGAGCCGTCCCCGCACGTGGACTGGTCCGCCGGTACGGTCCAGTTGCTGACCGAACGCCGGCAGTGGAAGGGCGACGACCCGCGCCGGGCCGGAGTGTCCTCCTTCGGTATCAGCGGCACCAACGCCCACCTGATCATCGAACAGGCCCCTGCCGACGAACACCCCGCTCCCACCGACCCGCCCGCCGGCACGCTGTTGCCCTGGGTGCTCTCCGCCCGGAGCGCGGACGCCCTGCGCGAGCAGGCCCGTCGGCTCGCCGACCGGTTGCCCCGCACGCTCGGCGGGGCAGACCTCGCCGGCGTCGGACACGCCTTGCTGACCACCCGCTCCGCCTTCGACCACCGCGCCGTGGTCGTCGCCGGTGAGACGGACGGCTTCCTCGCCGGTCTCGAAGCCCTGGCCGAGGGACGGCCGGCGGCGGGGACCGTGACGGGTCATGCGGGCGCGGGTGGTCGTCCGGCGTTCGTGTTCACGGGTCAGGGTGCTCAGCGGGTGGGGATGGGCCGGGAGTTGTATGGGGTGTTCCCGGTGTTCGCGGCTGTGTTGGACGAGGTGTGTGGGTTTGTCGATCCGTTGTTGGGTCGGTCGTTGCGTGAGGTGATGTTCGAGGGTCCGGTGGAGGTGTTGGATCGGACGG
>NZ_JBVIIT010000058.1:0-8381 GCF_055569615.1 Streptomyces sp. NPDC031379
TGCGGGGGGTGCGTGCTGACGCGGCGGCCGGTGGCGGGGTGCCGCACATGCTGCGCGGCCTGGTACGGGCGGGCCGGCAGGCGGCACACGCCGCGTCCGGACGGGATGGCGAGCTGCTCCGTCGGCTGGCCGGACTCACCGCTGCGGAACAGGAAGCACTGCTCCTCGACATGGTACGTGCTCAGGCCGCGGTCGTGCTCGGGCACGCGGGGCCGGAAGGGGTACGGGCCGACACGGCATTCAAGGAAGCGGGGTTCGATTCGCTCACCTCGGTGGAACTGCGCAATCGGCTGCGCGAGGCGACCGGATCGAAGCTGCCCGCCACGCTGGTCTTCGACTACCCCACCCCGAAAGCCATAGCCCGCTATCTGCACCAAGAATTGATCTCGGGCGGCGGCACGAGTGACCTGGAAATAAACGAGGAACGGTTGCGGAATGCACTCGCAACTCTTCCACTGTCCCGCTTCCGGGAAGCTGGATTGATGGATGCCCTGGTCAAGCTGGTCGCCCTCGGTGAGGGCGCGCCGGAAGTCGGAGCGATCGACAAGGCCGATGAAGAGCGGGCGATCGCCGAGCTGGACGTCGACGACCTCGTACAACTGGCGCTCGGCGACTGAGAATCCTTCGAAACCGCAGAATGATTGGGGCAATTGAATGACCGCGTCGTATGAAAAGGTCGTCGAGGCGCTGCGGAAGTCGCTGGAAGAGGTCGGGTCGCTCAAGAAACAGAACCGCCAACTCCTCGGCGCTTCCCGTGAGCCGGTGGCGATCGTGGGTATGGCGTGCCGGTTACCGGGTGGCGTGGCGGGGCCGGAGGACCTGTGGCGGTTGGTGTCCGAGGGCCGGGACGCGGTTTCGGGATTCCCGGAGGACCGGGGCTGGGATCTGGAAGGTCTGTTCGACCCGGACCCCGACCGTCCGGGTACCTCGTACACGAGTCAGGGTGGGTTCCTCCATGAGGCCGGGCTCTTCGACGCGGGCTTCTTCGGGATCTCCCCGCGTGAGGCGCTGGCGATGGACCCGCAGCAGCGGCTGCTGCTGGAGACCTCCTGGGAGGCACTGGAGCGGGCGGGCATCGACCCCGTCTCGTTGAAGGGCACCGATGTCGGCGTGTTCTCCGGGGTGTTCGGGCAGGGCTACGTCGCACCTGGGGCCGATGTGGTCACGCCGGAGCTGGAGGGTTTCGCGGGCACGGGCGCGGCGTCGAGCGTGGCGTCGGGCCGGGTGTCGTACGTGTTCGGCCTTGAGGGGCCCGCGGTCACGGTGGACACGGCGTGTTCCTCGTCGCTGGTCTCGATCCATCTTGCCGCGCATGCGCTGCGGCAGGGCGAGTGCTCGATGGCATTGGCCGGCGGAGCGACCGTGATGGCGACGCCCGGCGCCTTTGTGGAGTTCTCCCGGCAGCGCGGCCTGGCCGCTGACGGGCGCTGCAAGGCGTACGCGGATGGCGCGGACGGTACGGGCTGGGCCGAGGGTGTGGGTGTGGTGGTGCTGGAGCGGTTGTCGGTGGCGCGGGAACGCGGGCACCGGGTGCTGGCGGTGCTGCGTGGCAGTGCGGTGAACCAGGACGGTGCGTCCAACGGCCTCACGGCGCCGAATGGTCCCTCGCAGCAGCGGGTGATCCGCCGGGCGCTGGCCAGTGCCGGGCTGGTCCCGGCCGATGTGGACGTGGTGGAGGGCCACGGGACCGGGACGGCCTTGGGCGATCCGATCGAGGCGCAGGCGTTGCTGGCGACGTACGGGCAGGGCCGGGAGCCGGAACAGCCGTTGTGGCTGGGTTCGTTGAAGTCGAACATCGGTCACACGCAGGCAGCCGCTGGTGTGGCCGGTGTGATCAAGATGGTCCAGGCACTGCGGCATGGAGTGCTTCCGGCGACCCTCCATGTGGATGCGCCGACGACTGAGGTCGACTGGTCGGCCGGTGCGGTGGAGTTGCTGACCGAGGCCCGGGAGTGGACGCGGAACGGGCATCCTCGCCGCGCAGGGGTCTCGGCGTTCGGTGTCAGTGGGACGAACGCACATCTGATCCTGGAGGAAGCCCCGGAAGAGCCGGTGTGGGCCGCCGAGGAACTGCAGAAGCCCTTGGTGTCGGCTGGTGTGGTGCCGTTGGTGGTGTCGGCGCGGAGTGCGGGTTCGTTGGCGGGGCAGGCGGGGCGGCTGGCGTCGTACCTGGAGTCTGACGCTGCTGGGGGTGTGTCGCTGGGGGATGTGGCTGCGGGGTTGGTGTCGGGCCGTGCGGTGCTGGGTGAGCGTGCGGTGGTGGTGGCCGGTTCGGCTGAGGAGGCGCTGGCGGGGCTGGGGGCGTTGGCTCGTGGGGAGACCGCGGCCGGTGTGGTGGTCGGCAGTGCGGGTTCGGGTGTGCCGGGCAAGGTGGTGTGGGTGTTCCCGGGGCAGGGCTCGCAGTGGGTGGGGATGGGCCGGGAGTTGCTGGACTCCTCGCCGGTCTTCGCCGAGCGGGTGGGGGAGTGTGCGGCCGCGTTGGAGCGGTGGGTGGACTGGTCGCTGGTGGATGTGCTGCGCGGCGAGGTGGACCCCTTACTCCTTGAGCGCGTGGATGTGGTGCAGCCGGCCAGTTTCGCGGTGATGGTGGGTCTGGCGGCCGTATGGGCCTCGGTCGGGGTCAAGCCTGACGCTGTGCTGGGTCACTCCCAGGGGGAGATCGCGGCGGCTTGCGTCGCGGGTGCGTTGTCGCTGGAGGACGCGGCGCGTGTGGTGGCGCTGCGCAGTCAGGCCATCGCGAGGCAGTTGTCCGGGCGTGGTGGCATGGCTTCCGTTGCGCTGGGCGAGGAGGACGTGACCACGCGGCTGGAGCGCTGGGCGGGCCGGGTCGAGGTGGCCGCGGTCAACAGCCCGTCCTCGGTGGTGATCGCCGGTGACGCCGACGCCTTGGACGAAGCGCTCGAGGCGCTGTCCGGCGAAGGTGTCCGGGTGCGGCGGGTGGCGGTGGATTACGCCTCTCATACGCGGCATGTGGAGGACATCCGCGACACGCTCGCCGAAGCATTGGCCGGGATCGATGCGCAGGCGCCGGTGGTGCCGTTCTACTCGACCGTGACCGGGGGTTGGGTGGAGGACGCCGACATCCTGGACGGTGGGTACTGGTACCGCAACCTGCGTCAGCAGGTCCGTTTCGGTCCGGCCGTGGTGGACCTGCTTGCTCAGGGCCACGGGGTGTTCGTGGAGGTCAGTGCGCATCCGGTGTTGGTGCAGCCGGTCACGGAGATCGTCGATGACGCCGACGGTGACGCCGGTGTGGTGGTGACCGGGTCGCTGCGGAGGGAGGACGGCGGCCTCCGTCGGCTGCTGACTTCGATGGCCGAAGTGTTCGTACGGGGTGTGGCCGTGGACTGGAGCGGTGTGCTGCCGTGGACGTCGGCGCCCGCACGCGTGGACCTGCCGACGTACGCCTTCGATCACCGGCATTACTGGCTGCAGCCGGCTGCGTCGGCGACGGATGCGGCGTCGTTGGGTCAGGCGACAGCGGATCATCCGTTGCTGGGTGCGGTGGTGCAGTTGCCGCAGTCCGGCGGGCTGGTGTTCACCTCGCGGCTGTCGTTGCGCTCGCATCCGTGGCTGGGGGATCACCGGGTCGGTGGTGTGGTGCTGGTGCCTGGCACGGGCCTGGTGGAGTTGGCGGTGCGGGCCGGTGACGAGGCCGGTTGCGGGGTGCTGGAGGAGTTGGTGATCGAGGCGCCGTTGGTGGTGCCCGAGCACGGCGGGGTCCGGGTGCAGGTCGCGGTGGGCGGACCGGGCGGGGACGGCTCGCGCACGGTGGATGTGTATTCCTTGCGCGAGGACGCGGCTGACACGCGAGGCGTGGATGTGTGGACGCGGCATGCCACCGGTGTGCTGTCGGCCACGGTTCGGCCGGATGCCGGCGATGGAGGGTTCGACTTCGCGGCGTGGCCACCGCCGGGTGCGCAGGCGGCCGAGGCCGCCGACTTCTACGCGGACCTGGCCGAGCGGGGTTATGGGTATGGTCCGGCGTTCCAGGGCGTACGGGCGGTGTGGCGGCGCGGCGAGGAGGTCTTCGCCGAGGTCGCCCTGCCCGAGGAACAGCGCCAGGAGGCCGGACGCTTCGGTATCCATCCCGCGCTGCTGGACGCCGCCCTCCACGCCGGGACGTTCGGCAGTGGGGCGGACACAACGGCGGAGGAATCCAGGGAGCCGATGCTGGCCTTCGCCTGGAACGGGCTGGTGCTGCATGCCGCGGGCGCCGCGGCATTGCGGGTACGGGTCGCGCCCTGCGGCCCGGACACGCTGTCGGTCGAGGCGGCCGACGAGACCGGTGGCCTGGTCCTGACGATGGACTCGTTGGTGATGCGGGCGGTGTCCACCGACAAGTTGGGTGCCGCGGCGGCGGATGACAGCCGCGACTCGTTGTTCCAAGTGCAGTGGACCGAACTGCCCTCAAGGCCGGAGGCGGAGCCCTCACCGTCGTGGGTGGCGGTGACCACTGCTGACGAGGTGGCGGCGCTGGCCAGGAGCACAGGAGCGCCGACCGTCGCCGTTCTGGAGGCTGTCGGTGGTGACGGCGAGGACACCGTACTGGCGCTCACCTCTCGTGTGCTGGAGGTGGTGCAGGCCTGGCTGGCCGAGGCGGGACTGGAGGAGTCGCGGCTGGTGGTCGTGACCCGGGGCGCGGTAGCCGCGGGTGACGACGGCGTTGGTGATGGCGCTGGTGATCGCGACGGCGACGGCGTTGGTGATGGCGGGGTGAGCGACCCGGCGGGAGCGGCGGTGTGGGGTCTGGTGCGTGCCGCGCAGGCCGAGCACCCCGACCGGATCGTTCTGCTGGACACCGACCCCACCACCAATACCGGTCTGGAGCCGGTACTGGGCTCGGCGCTGGCCGGCGGAGAGCCCCAGGTCGCCGTTCGGGGCGCAGTACTCTCGGTCCCTCGACTTGCCCGTGTGGTCGGTCAAGCTGCGCAGATTCTCCCGGTGTTCGGGCCGGAAGGGACCGTGCTGGTCTCGGGCGCGGGGGCCTTGGGCGCTCTGGTGGCCCGGCATCTGGTCATCCGGCACGGTGTACGGCACCTGGTGCTGGCCAGCAGGCGGGGTCCGGATGCCGAGGGCATAGGGACGCTGATCGCCGAACTTACCGAACTGGGTGCTGCGGTGTCGGCGGTGGGCTGTGATGTGTCCGACCGCGCCCAGGTCGAGGCGCTTCTGGCGTCGGTCCCGGACGAGCACCGCCTGACCGGTGTGGTGCACACGGCCGGTGTGTTCGATGACGGGGTGATCGGTGCGTTGACCCCCGAGCGTCTGTCGAGGGTGTTCGCGCCGAAGGTGGACGCGGTACGCCACCTCGACGACCTGACCCGGAGCTTGGACCTCGACGCGTTCGTCGTCTTCTCGTCCGTCGCGGGGGTGTTCGGGGGCGGCGGGCAGGGCAATTACGCGGCCGCCAATGCCTTCCTGGACGGGTTGATGGCCGGCCGCCGGGCTGCGGGTCTGCCCGGGCTGTCGCTGGCCTGGGGCCTGTGGGAGGACACCCTCGGTATGGCCACTCATCTCAGCGACATCGATCAGGCGCGT
Organism: Streptomyces sp. NPDC031379; assembly: GCF_055569615.1. Lineage (NCBI taxonomy): Bacteria > Bacillati > Actinomycetota > Actinomycetes > Kitasatosporales > Streptomycetaceae > Streptomyces > Streptomyces sp. NPDC031379. The sequence goes on from NZ_JBVIIT010000058.1 coordinate 5,542, forward strand.
GCGAGCCGCGGTGGTGTGCTGGCGATCACGGCGGCTGAGGGCATGGAGCTGTTCGATGCCGCTGTGGGGTCACGGCAGGCCCTGCTGGTGCCGATCAAGCTGGACCTGCGGGGCCTGCGTGCTGAGGCGGCGGCCGGTGGCGCGGTGCCGCACCTGTTGCGCGGCCTGGTGCGGGCGGGCCGGCACATGGCGCGGTCGGCGGGGGTCGGCGACGGGCGACGGCCACTGGCCGACCGGTTGACCGGTCTCGCCGCGGCGGAACAGGAGGCACTGCTTCTCGACCTGGTCCGCACTCAGGCCGCTGTGGTTCTCGGACATGCCGGACCGGAAGGCGTCCGGGCGGACACGGCGTTCAAGGAGGCCGGGTTCGACTCGCTGACCTCGGTGGAACTGCGCAACCGGCTGCGGGAGGCGACCGGTCTGAAGCTTCCCCCCACACTGGTCTTCGACTACCCCACCCCGAAGGCCATTGCCCGTCACCTGCGCGAAGAGTTCGGCGACGTGGAGCCGCCACCGGTGCTGGCGGCACCGGCGGCCGTGGCGGCCGACGCGGGTGAGCCGCTCGCCATCGTGGGTATGGCGTGCCGGTTGCCGGGTGGGGTGGCGAGCCCGGAGGACCTGTGGCGGTTGGTGTGTGAGGGCCAGGACGCGGTTTCCGGCTTCCCCGATGACCGGGGCTGGGACCTTGAGGCTCTGGTCGACCCGGATCCTGACAGCGCGGGAACCTCCTACACCAGTGAGGGCGGCTTCCTGCGCGGGGCGGGGCTCTTCGACGCGGGGTTCTTCGGAATCTCGCCGCGCGAGGCGCTGGCGATGGACCCGCAGCAGCGGTTACTACTGGAGACCTCCTGGGAGGCTTTCGAAGACGCCGGCATTGATCCGGTCTCCCTGAAGGGCACCGATGTCGGCGTGTTCTCCGGGGTGTCCGGTCAGGGCTATGGGACCGGTGTGCTCGCACCGGAGCTGGAGGGCTTCGCGGGCACAGGGCTGGCGTCGAGTGTCGCGTCGGGCCGGGTGTCGTACGTCTTCGGCTTCGAGGGCCCGGCAGTGTCGGTCGATACGGCGTGCTCGTCGTCGTTGGTGGCGATGCATCTTGCCGCGCACGCGCTGCGGCAGGGCGAGTGCTCGATGGCGCTGGCCGGCGGCGCGATGGTCATGGCGACACCCGGCACCTTCGTGACGTTCTCCCGGCAGCGGGGACTGGCTTCCGACGGGCGGTGCAAGGCGTTCTCCTCGGGCGCGGACGGAATGGGGCTGGCCGAGGGTGTGGGTGTGGTGGTGCTGGAGCGGTTGTCGGTGGCGCGGGAGCGTGGGCACCGGGTGCTGGCGGTGCTGCGTGGCAGTGCGGTGAACCAGGACGGTGCGTCCAACGGGCTGACCGCGCCGAATGGCCCGTCGCAGCAGCGGGTGATCCGCAGGGCGCTGGCCAGTGCCGGGCTGTCCTCTTCCGAGGTGGACGTGGTGGAGGGCCACGGGACCGGGACGGCCCTGGGTGACCCGATCGAGGCGCAGGCCTTGCTGGCGACCTATGGGCAAGGCCGGGATCCGGAACAGCCGTTGTGGCTGGGCTCGTTGAAGTCGAACATCGGTCACACGCAGGCGGCAGCGGGCGTGGCCAGTGTCATCAAGATGGTGCAGGCACTGCGGCACGGCGTCATGCCCCCGACGCTGCACGTTGACCAGCCCACGTCCCAGGTGGACTGGTCCGCGGGCGCGGTGGAGTTGCTGACCGAGGCCCGGGAGTGGCCGCGGAACGGGCATCCGCGTCGGGCCGGTGTGTCCTCGTTCGGTGTCAGCGGGACGAACGCGCACCTGATCCTGGAGGAAGCCCCCGAAGATCCGGTGTGGGCCACCGAGGAGCCGCAGCAGCCCTTGGTGCCGGCTGATGTGGTGCCGTTGGTGATGTCGGCACGGAGTGAGGGTTCCTTGGCGGGCCAGGCGGGGCGGCTGGCGACATTCGTCGAAGGCACCAGCGGGAGCCCGCTGGGGGATGTGGCTGGGGCGCTGGTGTCGGGCCGGGCGCTGCTGAGTGAGCGTGCGGTGGTGATCGCCGGTTCGGGTGAGGAGGCGCTGGCGGGGCTGGGGGCGTTGGCGCGGGGTGAGGACGCACCTGGAGTGGTGGTCGGCCGTGCGGGTTCGGATGCCCCCGGCAAGGTGGTGTGGGTGTTCCCGGGGCAGGGCTCGCAGTGGGTGGGGATGGGCGGGGAGCTATTGGACTCCTCGCCGGTCTTCGCCGAGCGGATAGCGGAGTGCGCGGCCGCGTTGGAGCGGTGGGTGGACTGGTCGTTGACGGATGTGCTGCGCGGCGAGTCCGAGCCCGAGCTGCTGGATCGAGTGGACGTACTGCAGCCGGCGAGTTTCGCGGTCATGGTGGGCCTGGCGGCCGTATGGGCCTCGGTTGGTGTGGTGCCGGATGCGGTGCTGGGTCACTCCCAGGGTGAGATCGCGGCCGCTTGTGTCGCGGGTGCGTTGTCGCTGGAGGATGCGGCGCGTGTGGTGGCGCTGCGCAGTCAGGCCATCGCAGGGCAGCTGTCCGGGCGTGGTGGCATGGCTTCGGTCGCGCTGGGCGAGGAGGAAGTGACCGCGCGGCTGGGGCCGTGGGCGGGCCGGGTGGAGGTGGCTGCGGTCAACGGGCCGTCCTCGGTGGTGATCGCCGGGGATGCCCGGCCACTGGACGAGGTGCTGGAGGCGCTGTCCGGCGAAGGCGTCCGGGTGCGGCGGATCGCCGTGGACTATGCCTCGCATACGCGGCATGTGGAGGACATCCGCGACACGCTCGCCGAAGCACTGGCCGGGATCAGTGCGCAGGCGCCGGTGGTGCCGTTCTACTCGACCGTGAC
>NZ_JBVIIT010000059.1:0-7989 GCF_055569615.1 Streptomyces sp. NPDC031379
GCAAGATGCTCGACGAGCGTCTCGGCAAGATCACCTTCTGGACGCTGTTCGTCGGCTTCCACGGCACCTTCCTGGTCCAGCACTGGCTGGGCGCCCAGGGCATGCAGCGACGGATCCCCGACTACCTGGCGGCGGAAGGGTTCACGACACTCAACACGGTCTCGTCGGTCTTCTCGTTCCTGCTCGGTTCGTCCCTGCTCCCCTTCTTCTACAACGTCTGGAAGACGGCCAGGTACGGGGAGCGGGTGACGACCGACGACCCGTGGGGCTACGGCCGCTCGCTCGAGTGGGCGACCTCCTGCCCGCCGCCCCGCCACAACTTCCTCACCCTGCCCCGCATCCGCAGCGAGTCCCCGGCGTTCGACCTCCACCATCCCGAGGTCCCGGCTCGAGAAAGGGAGTTGAGCGCGCCGTGACGACCGGCGAGGACCACGACCAGGGGGCCCGGGCCCTCGTCCAGGAGATCGAGGGCCATCTGCTGCTGGCCGCCGCGCGAGAGGAGGGCCGTACGGCGGCGGCCCGCGTCGCCTCCGGGCTCGGCTGGCTCACGGACGGCCAACGGGAGGAGTTGGAGCGGCGGTTCGAGGCGGAGTACCTTGCGCTGGCCCGTACGTCGTGGCGGCGCACCGCCGACCGCGCCGTGGAACTGCGGCAGGTGTACGAGGTGCGATACCGGGCGCTGCGGCAGCGGCTGGTGGCCTGGTGCGTGCTGGTCTGTGCCCTGCTGGCGGCGACGGGCCTGCTGGTGCTCGCCGCCGCCCAGGAGATGCTGCGACCGGGGTGAAGTCGGCGCTTCCGGGGCGTTGTTCGGCTGTCGGGGGACGGGGCGCGGGCCATACTGGGTGTCGTGCGGGTTGCGATCATGACGGCGGGCTCACGCGGCGATGTGGCCCCCTACACCGGACTGGGCCACCGGCTGCTCCGTGCCGGACACACGGTCACCCTGGTCACGCACGCTCGCTTCGAGCCGCTCGTGGCGGGCTCCGGAGTCGGGTTCCGCGCACTGCCGGTCGACCCCCGGGCGGAGCTGGAGTCGGCACGCGGCCGGGGGCTGCACCGCAGTGCGAGCGGCGCCGGAAAGCTGATGCGGGTCGTCGAGATGGCGCGGCGGCTGGTCGGGCGGATGACCGACGATCTGCTGGCGGCGGCCGCGGAGAGCGACGCCCTGCTGCTGTCGGCCTCCCTGGCCCCGCTCGGGCACACCATCGCCGAGGGCTTGCGGCTGCCCAGCATGGGCGTCTATCTGCAACCCCTCGCCGCGACACGGGAGTTCGCGCCTGCGGTGCTGGGGGGCGGCTCCTGGGGCGGGGCGGCCAACCGGGTCGCCGGGCACGGGGTGAGCGTCGCCGTGGAGCGGGTCTTCGCCGGCACCGTGCCCGCCGTGCGCGCCCGGCTGGGCCTGCCCCCGGTCCGGGCCGGTGCCGCGCGCCGGACGCGGGAGCGGCAGCGCTGGCCGGTGCAGCACGGTTTCAGCCCGACGGTGGTGCCCCGGCCCGGGGACTGGCGGCCGGGGCTGGAGGTGGGCGGCTACTGGTGGCCCCACGACAGCGGTACGCGACTGCCGGAAGTGTTGCGCGAGTTCCTCGACGCCGGTCCGCCCCCCGTCTTCGTCGGGCTGGGCAGTGCCACCGTGCCGGACGCCGGCCGGCTCAGCGCCCAGGTGGTCGCGGCCCTGCGGCGGGCCGGGCTGCGCGGGGTGATCCAGCGCGGCTGGGGCGGACTCACGGCCGACGGCGACGACATGCTCGCCATCGGCGACGTACCGCACGCGCCGCTCTTCCCGCGGATGGCCGCCGTGGTCCACCACGCGGGTGCGGGCACGACGGCGGCGGGACTGCGCGCGGGGGTGCCGGCCGTGCCCGTGCCGGTCCAGTTCGACGCCGGGTTCTGGTCCGCCCGGCTGATCGCGCTGGGCGTGGCGCCGGACGTCGTACCGCTGCGCCGCCTGACGGTGCCGGCCCTGGCCTCGGCACTGGTACGGGCCACCCGTGACCCGGCGTACCGGGAGCGGGCGCGGATCCTGGGCGCACGCGTCCGGGACGAGGACGGCGCCGCCCCCGTGCTCGAGGCCGTGGACCGGCTGGGCGGCTGAGCCGTCAGCCGGTGGTGAGCACCATCCGGAAGCGGGCCCGGCCGGCGAGCATCTTCTGGTAGGCCTCGGCCGCGTCGTCCAGCGGGACGATCTCGGTCATCGGGCGGATGTTGTGCAGGGCGCTGAACGCCATGGCGTCCTCCAGGTCCCGCGAGGTGCCGGAGGGGTGTCCACGGACGACGCGGGCGCCCATGATCAGCTGGAACGGGGTGATGCCCAGGGGCTCGGCGTCCGCTCCGATGACCACCAGTTCACCGCGGTGGGTCAGACCGTCCACGGTGGCCGTGATGGCCTCGGAGTGCCCGGCGGTGGCCAGGACGACCTTGGCGCCGCCGAGGGACTGCAACGCCTCGGCGACCGGGGTGCCGGAGGTGCTGTCGACGTAGTGGTGGGCACCGAGTTGCTTGGCGAAGTCCGCCTTCTCGGCACCCCGGGCGATGGCCACGGTCTCGAAGCCCATCGCGACCGCGTACTGCACGCCGAGGTGCCCCAGGCCGCCGATGCCCAGCACCGCGACCCGGTCGCCCGGCCCGGCGGAGCTGCGCCGCAGGCCGTTGAACGTGGTCACGCCCGCGCAGGCCAGGGGCCCCGCGTCGGTCGCGGCCAGCGCGTCGGGAATCCGGGCCAGGGCGTCGACGGGCGCGATCACCTGGTCGGCGAAGCCGCCGTCGTAGGCCCATCCGGGGACCCGGAGGCTGACGCAGACGATGAAGTCGCCCTGGCGGCAGGGGGTGCAGTGGCCGCAGCTGCCGCCGAACCAGCCGACCGCGACCCGGTCGCCGACCTGGTGTCCCCATTCCTGCGTGTCCTCGCCCAGTTCCTCGACCCGCCCGGCGATCTCGTGCCCTGGAACCACCGGGAACGAGATGCCCGGCACCGCGCCGTTCACGAAGAGGGCGTCACTGTGGCAGATCCCGCACGCCTCCACGGCGACCCGTACATGGCGGGGTCCCGGCCGCGGCACCTCCCGCTCCGCCAGCTCCAACGTGCCGCCCGCGGCCGTCACCTGTGCGACTCGGTAGGTAGTCATGGTGTCTCTCCGGAGAACGGGTACGACGGTCCCCCGCACCAGCAGACCAGCTCCCGGCCGATCCCGCGCGCCGAGCGGCCGGGATCGCGGACGGCCTGGTCCCTCCCGCCTGGACGGCCCGGCGTCCTCGGGACATCGGCCCTCGGGACATCGGCCTTCGGGGCGCAGCCGTCCCGCACGCCTCACCCCGCCCGGGGCCGCCAGCCCTCCGGGCGGAGCATCCCCAGCAGCAGGCGCACCAGCTCGTCCACCACCTCGTCCAGCGTGGCGTCCACCCAGCCGGCGCTCCAGTCGTGCAGGAGGCCGTTGACGCTGCCGATGAAGGCCGTGGCGGCGAGCCGGTAGTCGCGCGGCGCCGCCTCCCCTCGTGCCACCGCCGCGTCGGCCTCGGCGCGGATGAGGTCGACCCAGCGGGCCCGGCGGGCGAGGCGTTGCTCCTCCAGGCGCGGGCTGACGCCGATGATCTCCACGAAGGCGATGCGGATGCGGCGCGGGTCGCAGGTGACGTCGCGGGCGTAGGCCCGGAAGAGCACCGCGGCGCGCTCGGCCAGCGGCAGCCCTTCCGCCGTGGCGAGGGCGTCCAGCACGCCCTGTTCGGCCCAGCCGTTCACCTGGAGGTGCAGCGCGGCCAGGACGTCCTCGAGGGTGCGGAACTCCTCGTAGAACTGGCGCGTGGACAGGCCGGCGGCCTGGCTCAGCGCGGCGACCGTCGTCCCCCGGTAGCCGGGGGTGTCGCCGAACAGCCGGAGTGCCGCGTCCAGGAAGCGGCGGCGCCGCTCGGCCTGCCGTTCCTCGGCGGACCTGCCGCCGTAGCGGCCTGTGGGCGCCCTGAGCCTGCCCGTCACGCTGTCCCCCTCCGTCACGCCACCGGTCACCCAATCTTGTCGTGCACACATCTTGTCGAGAAGGCCACCCCCTCCTTACTTTTCAGTAAGTTCACTGTGAAAGCGCCCGTGTTCAGATTTCCCCGAGGAAGGAGAGCAGTCATGCCTGCCTCCAGAACCAGGCACCTTTGCTCCGTGGCCGCCGCCCTCGCCCTGGCCGCCGCCGGTCCGGCGACCGCCGCCTCCGCGGCCACCGGCACCTCCGCCGGACTGCGCGAGGTGCTGTTCGTCGGCAACAACTGGGACGGCACCGCCGACGTCATCAAGTCCTCCGGCGACTTCGCGAAGATCGGCCGGATCAGCGTCATCCCCGACAAGGACCAGCGGATGGCGGAGATCAACGCCGACCCCATCAAGTGGATCTACTTCCAGGCGATCCGCAACAGCGTCGGCGAGGGCCACGACCAGTTCGCCGACGACATGTACTCCACCCCGGACGGCCGGTCGGTCGTGGTGTCCCGGCCGAGCTTCGCGGACGTCGTCTCGATCGACCTGGCCACCGGAAAGGTCAACTGGCGATTCGCGGTGTCCGGTTACCGCGCCGACCACATGGCGGTCTCACCGGACGGCACCCGGGTCGCGGTGTCCGCCTCGACCGCGAACACCGTGCACGTGCTCGACATCGGCAGCGGCAAGCAGCTGGGATCGTTCGCCACCGGCGACAAGCCGCACGAGAACATCTTCACCAGGGACGGCAAGTACATCTGGAACATGTCCATCGGGGACGTCAACACCGCTTTGGACGACCCGGGCTGGGACTGGACCAAGGGCGACCGGCGGATCACGGTCGTGGACGCGACGACGTACAAGCAGGTCAAAGTCGTCGACATGCGTCAGCGGCTGGACGCGTTCGGGCTGAAGAACTTCTCCGACGCGGTGCGCCCGGCGGTCTTCTCCCCCGACGAGTCGAAGCTGTACTTCCAGGTGTCGTTCTTCAACGGCTTCCTGGAGTACGACGTCGCCACCGACAAGATCACCCGGAGCAAGACCCTGCCGAAGAACCCGGCGACCAGCGAGGACCGCACCACCTGGGTCAACGACTCGCGTCACCACGGCATTTCGATGAACCCCGAGGGCACGAAGCTGTGCGTCGCGGGCACCATGGACGACTACGCCACGGTCGTCGACCGTGCCACGCTCCAGGAGGGTCCGCTGGTCACGACGTCCAAGCCGTACTGGGCGACGATCAGCGGTGACGGCAAGGACTGCATCGTCTCCGAGAGCGGCGCCGACCAGGTGACGGCGATCGACTTCGCCACGGGGCAGAAGGTGACGTCGATCCCGGTCGGCGACCACCCCCAGCGCGTCCGGCTGGGACATGTGCAGGCCGACTGGACGGGCCCGAGCGGGAGTTGAGCGGTCGTACGGTCTCCGGGACGCCCCACTCGCCCGGAGGCCGTACGACTGTCGGTCACCAGCGCGCCGCCACCCAGGCGGCCAGCTCGGCCCGCGCCGCGTTCAGGAGGTCCGCCGGGGGCGCCGCCGTGGCGCCGTTGGTCACCAGCGCGTAGTGGTGGACGTCCGTGTCCGGGTCGGTGAGCAGCAGGCGGCGGCTGCCCGTGCCGCCCGGTTCGGGGGCCACGCCGACCGCAGTGGTGGCGCTGTACGCGGGCGGGGCGTACGCCGTGCCCAGGTCGGAGACGACGGTCGTGGACGCGGTGGGGAAGGAGACCGGCAGGTGCAGTTCGGTGGGTGCGCCGCCGCTGCCGGAGCGCCACACCAGCAGCCCGTACTGGCCCGAGCCCACCAGCTTCGCCACGTTCGGCAGCGAACCGGGCACCGGATTCCAGGTGAGGGTGGCCGAGCCGTCCCGGGAGCGGTCCTCGTAGGTGAAGGCGAGGGCCGTGCCCGCTGTGGCGCCCGGGTAGAGGCGGTCCAGCAGGCGGGCGTCCTGGCGCAGTGCGGCGTCGCCGGAGTCGTCGAGCCGCACGGGGGAGAGGTCCTCGTCGTTCCAGCCGTCACCGGCGCTGACCACCTTGCCGGGGTTGCCGTTCATCGACTCGTGGTGCCGGCCGCTGTAGAGGTCCCACTGCCACTGGGTGCCGGACAGCACCGGGCCGGACGCGGCCGGCTTCGTCCACCAGCTCGCCCCGGGGAGGCGGGAGTCGAGGGCCTGGTACATGGCCTTCAGGACGGTCGGCGCCTTGTCGGAGACCGTGCCGGACAGCGGGTGGCCGAACTCGCCGACCACGGCCGCGGTGCCGGCGGCCGCGGCACGGTCACGGACCGTGGCGAAGTCGCCGGCGTACTGGCCGTCGGCCGCCTTGCCCCACATCAGGATGCCGGAGATGGCCTTCTGGTCGTAGAAGTGGGTGTTGAAGACGTAGCGGGGGCCGAGCGTGCCCGTGTCCAGCAGACCGCCCTCCTGTTTCTGGGTGGAGATGTTGGCGTTCCAGTAGAGGTTGGGCTCGACGAGGGCGGGCTTGTCCTGCCAGCCGGCCGCGTCCATGTGGGCGCGGAACTTCTCGTAGAACGGCCAGAGCAGGTCGCGTTCCCAGGTGCGGGAGTTCTGCCCGGAGTCGTAGCTGCCCGCGTACGGCTCGTTGTACGGGTCGAAGCCGACGATGCCGTCGAACTCCGCCGTGTCCAGGTGCTGTCGGAGGTAGGACATGGTCGTCCGGGCGGTGGCGAGGAAGGCGTCCTGGAGGCCGTGGGCGTTGTGCCAGAAGTCGTACTGGGCCTTCTGCACGGCCGCGTTCTGGGTGATGTTCTGACCCCAGAAGAGGCAGATGCCGCAGAACTCCTTCGGATAACTCCCCGCCCGCACCGCCCACTCGGGAGCGCCGTCGCCCGTGTACCAGCTGCCCGTGTCGAACAGGTGGCGGGAGTACAGGTCCTGATGGAAGTCGGGGTAGACGCGGATGCCCGCGTCGAGGAACGCGCGCAGTTGCTCGGTGACGGCGGCCAGGTAGGCGGTGTCCACCTGGCCGCGCACCGGTTCGGCGTGTGCCCAGGAGAGCAGGAAGCGGACCGCGTTGCCGCCACCGAGGGCGCGCAGCGCGGTCGCGGACTTCCGGGCGTCGGCGACCGAGGCGAAGGGCAGACCGCCGTTCTCCTCCAGCTTGGTCTCGCCGGAGACGTTGTAGCCGCGCAGCACGATCTCGCGGCCCTGTCCGTCGGTGAGGCGGCCGCCCCGCACGGTGAGCGCGGTGCCGTCGAACCAGAGGGAGTCGGCGGGGGTGGCGGCGGTGGCGGGCGCGGTGCCCGTCATCGTCAGACTTCCGCACAGGACGACCAGGACAGCCAGCAGACGCACCCGGAGACTTGGCATGTCCCCTACAGTCCGGCGAGTCGCGGCAAGCGTCAATAGCATCTGACTCCTCGGTAACCGCCGGGAACTGACGCCGGCACACCCGAGGTGACGATCTCAGCCACTTGGCCTATGCTGCGGCTTGCACATCCGGGGGGCGGCTGGCCGTCAGGACGACCAGCACCGTGACACGTGCGCATCACCCACGCCATCTCAACTCGTGCTTCAGCATGCCGCCAGGCGTCCACGCCTGCGCGCGACTGCTGCCCGAGGCTGCCCGCAAGGGCCCGGATCGGCGCGTTTCCCCGGATCCCCATGGTCATCGGAAGGCAGAGAACGTCATGGCAGAACGGCAGTACCTCGGTCAGGGCACCAACACCTCCTGGGAGAAGTTCTGGTACGTCCTGGGTTGCATCTACTTCGGTGCCGCCTACTTCCAGAAGGTCCCGGTGAAGAAGGCGCTGAGCGAGTACGGGCTGGTCGAGATGACCGGGGCCGAGAAGTTCTGGTACGTCGTCCAGTGCATATTCTTCGGCGCCGGCTACTTCGCGAAGGTCACCATCAAGAAGGCGCTGTCCGAGGTGCAGAACGCCGGCGGAGTCCCCAGGGTCTGACGACGCCAGGGCGGCACACGGGCACGGGGGGGGGGGGGGGGGGGGGGGGGGGGGGGGGGGGGGGGGGGGGGGGGGGGGGGGGGGGGGGGGGGGGGGGGGGGGGGGGGGGGGGGGGGGGG
>NZ_JBVIIT010000060.1:0-7059 GCF_055569615.1 Streptomyces sp. NPDC031379
TCAAGGGCCGGTGCCGGGGGGCGCTGTCGTTGAGGGCAGGTGTCCGGGCATCGGCAGGGGCCGGTGGTCAGCCTGTTCGGACACTGGCTCCGTAGTTGTCCGTCTGACGCAGCACTCTCGCGTCCTGGGCGGGTGCCGGCCATGCCTGGATGAGGTAGGTATCAAGTGGCCTTGAAACATGCGCGAGTTGTGCGTATGCGCTTCGATACCCGCTCGCGTCCGCGAGGGAAAAGTCACCCGTCCGGGCGTCGAAGCAGGCCCCGTCCCGGAACGCCCCCGGCGCTGTCACCGGCCGTCGATAACGTGACCGCTGTGATGGTGGGCACCGAAGAAACCCGGCTGGTCGTCCTGCGCGGCAACAGCGCCTCAGGGAAGTCGTCCGTCGCGGCCGGCCTGCGCGAGAGGTTCGGCCGCGGCCTGGCCCTGGTCGGCCAGGACAACCTCCGCCGCATCGTGCTCCGAGAGCGCGACCGGCCGGGAGCAGCGAACATCGGCCTGCTCGACCTGACCGCCCGCTACGCCCTTGACGCCGGATTCCACGTCGTGGTCGAAGGCATCCTCTACGCCGACCGCTACGGCGACACGCTCGCGCAGCTGCGCGCCGACCACCGCGGCCCGACCCACGGCTACTACCTGGACGTGCCGTTCGGCGAAACCCTCACCCGGCACGCCACCAAGCCGATCGCTCCATGTCACCGCGGGCGATGAAGGGCGTCGGCGATCCACTGCCCCAGAGGGAACCACGCGTGCGTGGCCGGCCACCCCTCGACCTCCGGCTTCTGGCCGCCACCAACGGCGGGTACGCGGTACGTGAAGGGCACGCGCAGGTCGCCGTGCTCGCGGGCGTAGAGGGCGGCGGCTTCGATGCCGCGCCGCCGGTGGGCATGTTCGGGGTTGCACCGACGGCCTCGCGACAAGCGAGCAGCCATTAGCGGTAGTGCCTGTTCCGGTGTTCTTACCTACGGCCAGGTGCCGTGACCCGCTTGTTCGTCCGACACCGCACTGGACGGCCGGTGTCGCTGTCGCCCCCGGGTGTGGCAGCGAAGGGTCGTGCGGCGTAGCCGCTCCCCCGTGCATCTCGATTGGCGGTAGTCCGAGCGCGGTAGGACGGGTGGGGAGCCAGACTGTCCCTATACGACCTGCGCGAGGAGGATCGCTCATACCTTCCGATTGGGCAGCCGTCGCTGTCGGCGGCATCACAGCGGCGGCAGCGATCTCCGGCTCCCTTGTCACCGCTTGGACGAATAGGCACAACGTACAGAAGCAGGTTGACGCGGACATGCGCCAGGGTGAGTACACGCGTTTCGCCGCCTTTCAGATGCACAAGCGGGAGGTGTTCACCGCTTTGCTGAAGGCTGGGGAGTCGACGTCTCAAGCCTCTGCGGATGGTGCGGGGGAGTGGTCGAAGGAACTGGCGAGGGCCCTCGTTGTCGCAGAAGAGCCGCTGCGGGTTCACCTGATGAAGTTGACCGACGAGGATCTGCCGTTGGAAGGCGAGAAGCTCATTGAGCTGGTTGTGAAGTTGCGGGAGGACGTGGACACGCAACTCCTACCGGGTAGGGCTCGCTGAGGACTCCTGACGACGAGCGTGCCCCGCACACTCGACCGGGATCGTTTCCCGCGAAGCCTCATTGCGTTCCACGATGAGAGGTGTGGGGACATGACGGGGGCGACTACCGAGCGTGGCAACGGTCTTCATAGACCGACCAATACGCGACAGCAAGACATGCGGCCTCACCAGTCCCGAGGCCGGAGTCCTCCCCGCCGACTCGGGGGTGTTCCGCCCCGCTCCAGGATCTGAATCATCCACGTCGAGTCCTCCTCGCCGACGCGGTGAGTGCGCAAGTTGCAGGCGTGCCTCGCCCCCCGTCCCTCTGTATGGGGGGTTTCTTCAGACCCATGTGGCGATGCCTGTTTCTGCTGGTGGGTGACTCGACCCGCTTGTGTTGAAGGTTTCGGGGCTTACTCGGGCGGTGATGCCGCCGATGAAGAGCATGAGTCCCAGGGTCGAGGTGAGCAGTGCCGCGCCGCCGATGACGGGGCTGTGGCGCAGTGCGTTGACGAGGTGTGAGTGTGCGGCCAGGTCGTGGTCGAAGTAGAGGACGAGAGTGATGGCGTCCAGGACCATGATGGTGAACCCGATGATGGCTGCGGCGACAGCCCCCCGAATGGGCTCCCTGAGCGGAATGCCGGTGCGGGCCGGCGTGACGGGGGCAGCCGCGGCAGGGGACGGTCTGTTGCTTTGCTCCTGCTGATTGTGCGCTTCCACGTCGGCGGCATGACGGGACCTCACACTGCCTTCGGGAAGGCCGCTGACCTGTGTTGCTTCGACCGCAACAGGGGCAGTGGCGGGGGCGGTCTGTTCCCGCTGGGACAGCTGGCGTACCTGGTGACGTAGTACCTCGACTTCGCGGTGCAGCCGCTGGAGCTGCTCGCGTTGCTGGTCGATCAGTGCGTCCGACTCGTGCGCGTACTGTGCCGCGGCAGCCAGCTGCTTGTGCGCCTCTCCCAGAAGCGTTCCTGTCTCCTCGGCGGCCCGCAGCGCCTGTGCAGCCTGTTCCTCGGCCTGTTCTCGCCTGTCGCGCTCCTGGTTCGCGCGCTGTTCCTCGTCTCTCAGCTGCTGCACGAGACGCTCGGCCTGCCGTTCGAACTCGCCGCTCGATGTCTCCGCCATCAGTAGCCGGCTGCGGCAGCTCGCTACGAGAGCCTTCAACTCGTGCGTCTGCTCTTCGAGGGCGGCTATGCGGTGGTGTTGGGATGGGCTGGCCTGCAGTGCCACCCTGCGTAAGCGGTGCAGCTCAGCGACCTCTTCGTCGGTGACGCCGGTGGTCTGCCGGACGAAGGCGACGATGGCGTCAGCTGTGGCTTCGTCGGCGATGGCCTTGGCCTTGCCCGAGAAGTACCTGCTCAGGCGTGACTTGTCGGTGTTCAGCCGGGGAGCCGCCGCAGTCAGGGACAGGGGCTGACGGTGGAAGATCTTCTTCAGCTGCGCGCCGTAGGCAGCTGCCTCGGGCGTCGGAGGCTCTGCCTGCTGTGCCACGGCGGCTCCAAGTGACCATGTTGTGAGGAGCGAGAGCCTACCCAACTCCCGCAGTTGCGCTGCCTGGTGTTCATCAATGCGCAGCAAGCGGAGAATCTGCGTCTTGGGAATGCACAGTGACGTACCGAAGGGAGCAACCAAGGAGTGGCAGACGCTCCCTCACGCTGCGCCCAACGATCCGGGTCTCCGTGTCTGGCCAGTGTCCGGTAGAGCCTGGGTAGGTCTTGAGGAACTTGCCCGTGTGCCTGGGCTGCTTGCTCCGCAGCTGCTCGTACGTCCTGCATCAACCTCTGGAGGGCCTTCAGCCGCATCGGGCGCTGCGGGTCTGGCCACACCCCTTCCATGTCGAAGTCGGGCATGCCAGAGCAATACGTGCCGGCACTGCCCGCCGGCGAAGACGCCGCGTATGGGTAGGGCCAGGCTGTAGTGCTCCGGCGCTGCTCACCGCCCCCTAGCCCGGCAGTCGGAGGCCGTGTGCTCCGCCCGGCAGGAACGGGTGCCCAGTGAGGCCGGGCCCCTCGAGGCACGGCCGCTTGCTCCGGTGGTGGGTCGCGGCGTTCGGTGCTGAGCTGCCGTACCTGGCGTCGCAAGACCGCGACCTCCTGATGCAGCTGCCGCAGCTGTTCCCGTTGCGCCTCGATCGTCGCATCGGAGTCCCTGGCGTAGTCCGCGGCTGCGGACAATTGCTGGCGCGCCGCAGCCAGCGCCGTGGCGGACCGACCCGCCTCCAGCTCCGCCTGCTCGGCCCGTACCTGCGCCTCGTGCCACAGCCGCTCCGCTTCACCCAGACGCATGGGGGCCTGCTCGGCCTGCTGCTCAGCCCGTGCAGCTTGCTGCTCCGCCTGCTGACGCTGCTGCGCTTCCCTGACCCGCACACCACGCTCGCGGTCAGCGCGGCGCTCTTCCTCCTGAACCCGCTGCAGGAGCACATCAACGCGCTCCTCCAGCCGACTGTTATCACCGCGAAGGTCCTGCACCTGCTCCCGGGCGGTGCCTAATTGCGCTTTCACCTCCTCCACCTGCTCATGAAGGACAGACACACGATCCTGGTGCCGGCTGCTCACCCCCTGAGCTGCCCGCCGCAGGCTGTGCAGCTCGGCGACCTCGGCGTCGGTGACTTCGGCACCGCTGGTGCGCACGATGTGAACCAGCCGGTCGACGTGCGGCTGATCCGCGATGAGAAGGCCGGAAAGATACCGACTGAGCTGCGAGGGATGAACCGGAATCCGAGAGGCGACTTGATTCTGGGATTCCAGCTGCCTCGCAAAGATCTTTTTCAGTGCCTGACCGTAGGCCAAAGCTTCCGGTCCCGGCGGAGGACTGTCCCGCCGTGCTGAACTCATCAGCCCACCCCCTAGGAGTCACGATGGTACAGCCCGCACGAGGGGGTGATGCCGGGGCAGCGCACGCATTTTGCGCAGTGACACGATGCATGCCATGTGGCAGCGCTGATTACTTCACCCAGGAATCTCGATTTTGTTCGCACGTGGCCGCCCCGAACGGTTTCAGAGTTTGTGCTCCGAGTGCTTTGATGAAGCCTCCAGAGACCCTCTCCTTTACGGGAAGCGAATCTTATCTCAGCCGCGTGGAAGTGGTTCAGCGTCCGAGGAGCAGTCCTGCAAGTGCTAGAAACTCACGGATGTCTAGGCGAGCCCGATGATTACCGCGATGAATTTTCCTAGTTCTTGCAGTCCCGGGATGCCGTACACGCCCGCAGGTGCGGCGATTCCCGCCGAAAAGATGAAATAGAATATTGGGCACGACCTCTCTGAACCCGAAAGGATTACCAAAGCGCACACCCGCACAAATGTGCCAATAAGGAGAAATAGGGCACCGACGGGAATGAGGACGATCAGGGAGGGGCCCGGATCGGCTTCCCGCATGGCCTTGTAGATCGACATGTGCAGAGATAGGTAACTGGTCGATGCCAGGATCACCCGCAGTTCCGGCAAGCTGATGCGGGGCCGTATGCGACGGGTGCCGGCGGACTCCTTGTTCGGGCGGCCGAGAGTAGTGCTCCCTCCAGCCATTCCACTGAGACACGCTGCCCGCGGAGCTCGAACCAGTGCCCCTCGGCCTCGGGACTGAACGACCGGCAGCGGAGGCGCCGACCTGCGTTGCACACTCCGCAACACGCTCAGACACTTGGCCAGCGGTGCTCCCTGGAGAGCGCTCGCACCTGACGCTGAAGAACCTGAAGCTCCGCTCCCAGCGTCCGCAACTCCTCGCTCTGCGCCCCGATTTTCTCCGCCTGCGCGTCAATCGTCGCTTCGGAGCCCCGGGCGTACTGCGCCACCGCCTCCAACTGCTTCCTGGCCCGCTCCAGTTCAACGGAAACTTCATCAGCCTCGGCCTCAGCCCGCCCAGCCTGTGCCTGCGCCTCGGCCCGCTGCTTCCGGGCCTCAAGGTGGGCAGCGGCCTGTTCAAGGCTCAGCTCGGCACACGCCGCGAGGTACTCGGCCTCCTCGCGCCGGCCCCGCTCGACGAGACGTCCCCAACGCTCCAGATCAGCTCGGGCCTCTTCGGCCTGGACCCGCTGCAAAAGGCTGTCGACACGCTCAAAGAGGCGCGCGTTGACACTCTCAACGTCCTGGACGCGGCCCTGGAAGGTACCGACCGCGGCCTGGAGGCTCTGCACCTGCTCTTGGAGCACAGCGATGCGGTCGTCCCGGCTGGAGCTGGCTTTCTGGGCCCTGCGACGTAGTTCATGCAGTTCAGCGACCTCGGCGTCCGTGACTTCCGCGCCTCTGCCACGCACGAGACGTACCAGTGCGTCCGCATGTTCTTTGGCGGCGATGGTGTTCTCTTTGGCGGAGAAGAAGCGGCTGAGCCGCGTAGGGGAGACCGCGAGCTACTTGGCCGCCTGGCCCTGGGAAAGATCCTCCTGCCTTAAGAAGATCTCTTGAGTTTCTGACCGCAGGCCAAAGCTGCTCGTGACGGAAGCTCACTTTCCCTCTCGACTGCACTCACTCGTCCCCCTCCTCGCCCAGCTAGAGGCACTTACGCCGCCGTTGCGGGCGTCTGCATCTGGCAATGAGTGTTGCGTATTTCTACGCAATGCCTAATTGGTCTTCCTTGCGAATCGTGCAACAGAAAGCCTGCTCTTCAAGTAATTGAGTCGAGGACCAGGAGAGCAGGATGAGGGAAGGTTTTTGTTCTTCCGTCGTGGCGGCCGCGGAAGCGGTGGAGAAGGCGGGGGCTCCCCGTCCACTGCATATCGCTGTATCACTCACAATTGGTGTTCTTATTGCCCTGGCGGCCGGTTTTCTGCACCGGTCGGACCGGTCGGTCCCGTCCGGTCCGCGCTATTCGGTGCCGGCGGCGGCGATGAGGGCGGGTATCGCTCTTTTCGGTACTGCTTCCCTGATGCTGGCCACGCTGATGTGCCCGCAGCGAGGCGCCAGTTGCCTGATCCTGCTCCTGGCCTCAGTAGCAGGCGTGGTCTACGGGCTGCTCGCCTTCTACGACAACAGCACGGTCCAGGCAGCGATCTGGCGGGCAGCCACGATCACAGCCACCGCCAGCGGGCTCGGGCAGGCTTTCCTGGCTCTGTACAGCGCAAGCTGATCCGAGTGCCACCCAAAGGGGACTGAAGCAGTGCTTCAGTCCCCTCCTGCGTTGATTTTTGATGCGCTCTGGGGGTGTGATGTAGTTTCCAGAGTTGAGCCAGAATATTTTTTGAAGCAACAATGGTAAGGGTACTCAGGCCAGACAGCCGCGCTTGGCCTGAGTAATTGTGATGCCTGCTGGACCGCTCCGCCGGCACAGCAGGTTCGACCCGCCTGACCAACCCCCTTACCACTGCCAGCCCAGGCCACGCGGAGCGTGGCCTGTTGCCTCGCACGCAGTGCGAGGCACTGCGGCCAGAGCGCAGCGGAGGCCGCCTCCGGCAGGGCGAAGCCCAGCCGGCTCCGCTTCCGAAGCGCAGCGGAGGAAGCGTCAATCTCCGGACGCAGTCCGGAGATTGCGCGGGAAGCGCAGCGAGCCGCCAGCGCTCCCGCGGAGCGGGACCACAACCC
>NZ_JBVIIT010000061.1:0-6315 GCF_055569615.1 Streptomyces sp. NPDC031379
TCCCCCCCCCCCTTCCCCCCACTACCTCTCCCCCCCCCCCCCCCTCCCCCCCCCCCCCCCCCCCCCCCCCCCCCCCCCCCCCCCCCCCCCCCCCCCCCCCCCCCCCCCCCAACCCCCCCCCCCCCCCCCCCCCCCCCCCCCCCCCCCCCCCCACGGCTCGCGTCACTGGCCGGCGCAGGCGTTGCCTCCGGTCGGGTTCAGCAGCCCGATGATGTTCACGCTGTTCCCGCACAGGTTGAGCCCGAGGTAGACCGGTACCTGGACGACGTTCCCCGAGGCGACACCCGGGCTGTCGATGGCGGCAGCCGTCGTCGGGTTCGGGTCGGCCGCGTGGGCGGTCGCCGTGCCTCCGAGCGCAAGGAAACCTGCCATGACGGCCGTTGTGGCGATACTGCGCATACCCATGAACTTGCCTCACTGGTTGACGTAGGGACGCTTCCATCACAGACGCCCCACGCGCCGTTCGCCTCTTCAACTGCTCCGTATGGCTGCCGCCCGGTGCGTGCCCCCCGCTGTGCCGGGACAGCTGAGGGCCGGACCGCCGAGGCGGTCCGGCCCTCCGCGCTGTGCGAGCCGGTCAGGCTGCGGACGGGAAGCGTTCCCAGACCCGGTGGGCGCCGAGCAGCTGCGTGAGCTGCTGCAGCACGCTCGTGGCGCCGTCGCCGACGACCACACCCGGGGCGTCGAGCGGAATACCGGCCGCCTCCAGCGCGGTCTCGCCGCCCTTGGCCGCGCCGATGGCCTTGCCGTGCCGGAACGCCTCCGCCAGCAGCAGTCCGACCCGGGGGTCGGGGGTGGCCTGCTGGGTCGCGGGCAGGCCGGCCTTGGCGTCGCGGGCGCCGAAGGCGTCGGCGCCCACTCCGGGTGTACCGGCCACCAGCAGGGCGTCGAACTCGACGGAGCGTGCGGTGGCGTAGGTCCGCTGGACGGTCAGGGCGTCCGAGTCGTTGCCGAGGGTGCCGCCGACCGGGGCGACGACGAGGGGGACCATGCCGCTGTCCAGCACCTCCTGGCGCACGGCTCGCACGCCGTCGAGGTCGCCGTCGGGGCCGGTGACGATGCCGATGACCCGGCCGTCGGTGGGCCAGGTGTGGCCGACCTGGGAGAGGGCGGGGCTCGGCCGGACGTCGGCCAGTGGCACGGTGGGCTCGGGGGCGGGCAGGCCGAGGCCGGCGGCGACGCCCTCGCACAGCTCCGGGTCGATGTTCGCCAGCACCGACAACGCCCTTTCACGGATGGCCCGTTCGTAGCACTTGCCGAGTTCGAAGGTGTAGGCGCCGATGATGTGCTCGCGCTCCACCGGGCTCATGCTGAGCCAGAACCGGCGCGGCTGGCTGAAGTGGTCGTCGAACGTCTCGGGCGCCTCGCGGACCTTGGTGGCCTCCGGCACGCGTACGGGAGTCTCGACGTAGGCGCCCATGTCGGCACCCGCGACGAACGGGCAGCCGCCGTCGAGGGAGTTGGGCCGGTAGGGGGCCACCCCCCGGTGGACGGCCGTCTGGTGGAAGCCGTCGCGCAGCATGTCGTTGACCGGCGCGTGCGGCCGGTTGATCGGGATCTGCGCGAAGTTGGGCCCGGCCAGACGGGTGATCTGGGTGTCCAGGTAGGAGAAGAGCCGCCCGGCGAGCAGCGGGTCGTCGGTGATGTCGATACCGGGGACGAGGTGACCGGGGTGGAAGGCGACCTGCTCGGTCTCGGCGAAGAAGTTCGACGGATTGCGGTCGAGGGTGAGCAGTCCGAGCGGCTGCACGGGGGCCAGTTCCTCGGGGACGATGTTCGTCGGGTCCAGCAGGTCGATGCCCTCGAAGGTCTGCTCGGGGGTGTCGGGGAAGGTCTGGATGCCGAACTCCCACTCCGGGTACGCGCCCGCCTCGATGGCGTCGGCGAGGTCCCGGCGGTGGAAGTCGGGGTCGACGCCGTTGACGATCTGCGCCTCCTCCCACACCAGGGAGTGCACACCCAGCTTCGGCTTCCAGTGGAACTTCACCAGGGTCGTCGCTCCGGCGGCGTCGACCAGGCGGAAGGTGTGGACGCCGAAGCCCTCCATCGTCCGGAAGGAGCGCGGGATGGCCCGGTCGGACATGTTCCACAGGGTGTGGTGGGTGGCCTCGGTGTGCAGGGTGACGAAGTCCCAGAAGGTGTCGTGTGCGCTCTGGGCCTGCGGGATCTCCCGGTCCGGGTGCGGTTTGCCGGCGTGGATGACGTCCGGGAACTTGATCGCGTCCTGGATGAAGAAGACCGGGATGTTGTTGCCGACCAGGTCGAAGACGCCCTCGCTGGTGTAGAACTTGGTCGCGAAGCCCCGGGTGTCGCGGACGGTGTCGGAGGAGCCGCGGGAGCCCAGCACGGTGGAGAAGCGCACGAAGACGGGTGTCTCGACATCCTCGGCGAGGAAGGCCGCCTTCGTCACCTTCGCCGCCGTGCCGTAGCTGCGGAACACACCGTGCGCTCCGGCGCCGCGGGCGTGGACCACGCGCTCGGGGATGCGTTCATGGTCGAAGTGCATGACCTTTTCCCGCAGATGGTGGTCCTGGAGGAGCACCGGGCCGCGGGGTCCCGCCTTGAGCGAGTGGTCGGTGTCGTACAGCCGGGTGCCCTGGGCGTTGGTGAGATAGCTGCCGCTCTGCGCCATCCGTGCCTGCTCGGCGCCGGTCGGCTGCCCGGTCGGCGAGACGGTGTCCGGGCCGCTCTGGTCGGGCTTGGGGGGCAGCGGCTCACGGGCCTCGGTCGGTTCGGCGACCGACGGCGACTCGGGACCCGGCTTTCCGGGGATGCCCTCCTCGGGGCCTGTGCCGTCACCGTGCAGGGCACCCGCCACCTTGTCCGCCGCTCGCTTGAGGGGATTGGTCTCGCTCATCAGTTTGATTCCTTCGCTGGTCACGGGGGCGGGCCCGGCACGGGCGAGGTGGGGTGTGCGACGCGTGGTGGCCACGCCCGGGGCATGCGGCCGACAGCTTCAGCAACATCAGGTGCGACACGGGGCAAGGGGTCGGCGCGGCTCCCGTACCGAGGTCCCCGGGCCGGGGCGTCCGAAACCGGGAATCGCGAGGGATCTCCCGATCGGGGTGAAGTCGGGCCGTCTCTCATCGAGTTGCCGGGACGGCAGGCCCGCCGGACGCACTGGTCCGGGCCCGGGGACCGCCGGACAGGGCCAAGGGCTCCCTGCCGAGGGTGCCTTCGTCAGGAGGGCCGGCTTCTTGACCCGGGAGCGGGCGGCCATCGGCCGGCCCGCCGTGGCCACCCTATGCGCTGGTCCGCGCCCCCGCAGTTCGGGATCGGCGGGTCATGCGCGTGCCACGACCCGCAGGGTCTTCAGGGTGGGGTCCGCCGAGTCCCCGATGAGGAAGCCGTGCTCGACGCCGCTGCGCAGGTAGTCGACGATCTCCGCCGTGATCACCTCGCCCGGCGCGACGACCGGCACGCCCGGTGGACAGGGGCTGATCGTCTCGGCGGCGATCCGCCCGACGGCTTGTTCGGCGGGCACCTGCTCGGCGGACGCGAAGAAGGCGTCGCGGGGCAGGACCGCCTGTTCCAGTTCGAGCGCGCCGGGCTCGGGCGGCCGGACGGCCGGCCGGCGTTCGACGGAGTCGGCACGCTCCACGAGCGAGCGCACCGACTCCACGAGGAGCTTCTCGGTCCGGTCGTCGTCGGAGTGGGTGATGGAGGCGCTGATCCGGCAGGTGTCGGGGCGTGCTGGAGGTAGAGGACCGAACTCTGTTCGATGGCGCCGCCCATCTTGTGGACGCTGGTGACAGTCGGCGTCGGCGTCCATGCCCCCAGGCGGGCAGATCCGGGTGGAAGGGCAGATGGGCGCCCCACGCCTCGTCCACGATGAGCGGTACGCCGAAGGAGTGGCACCCGCACGTCGAGAAGAACGCGCGTTCGGCGCCGACCGCGTCGGCCATCAGTTCCTGCGCCTGCCGCAGCACCCCCTGGGACTGGCGGCGGTCGTCCAGACCGTTCATGGCGAGCACGTGGACACGCCTGCGGGCACAACCTGATCGCGGCGGCGGGGCTGGGGGCCGCCCTGGTCACGGACGCCCTGCTGGACGGGAGCGAGGGAACGGTGCCGGCGGTGGGTACGCCCGCCGAGGAGGGCGGCAGCGGCAAGGCTCTCGAGGTGGAGGCCGGCATCTTCGACGACGTGGACGCCGCCCTGATGTTCCATCCCGGAGTGTACGACTGGGTGCGGGCGCCGCTGACCGCGCAGGAGCAGTCCCGGGTCGCATTCCGGGGCCGGGCCGCGCATCCGACGGGAGATCCGACCGAGGGCATCGACGCGCCGGCGGCGCTGATCGAGCTGTCCAACGTCGTGCCGGCACTCGGCCGGCGGCTGCCGCAGGCCTCCCATGTGCAGGGCATCATCACCCAGGGCGGCACGGCCACGAACATCGTCCCCGAGTACGCGGAGGGCCGCTTCGGGCTGCGCGCGCTGACCACCGCCGCCCTGGACGACCTGGCGGCACAGCCGCGCACGGCCGCCGAGGGGGTCGCCCTGGCGACCGGTACGGCCCTGGGCTCGTCCGACCTCGGAAACGTCAGCGGCCGGGTGCCCGCCATCCACCCCTTCGTCTCGATCACGGGTGCGAGGGCTCCGATCACACACCGGAGTTCGCCGAGGCGGCGGCCTCCGGGCGCGGCCGCGGTGTCCTCCTGTCCGTGGTGGAGGCGCTGGCCCGTACGGGCGTGGACGTGTTGCGGGACGCGGATCTGCGCCGCCGGGCGTGGGGGGACCTGCGCCGCACCGCGGGCTGACGGCGGGGTCGCCCTTCAGCCCAGCCGGCCGCACGGCACCTCCGGCTCGTCCTTCCCGCGGCCGGCGTCGTTCTCCCGTGCTTGCCTCACCGCGGCGGTCAGCGCCCGTCGGACGGCCTCGGGCAGCCGGCCGCAGGACGGCCACCGCACCAGGCAGCGGGCCACCTCCCGCAGTTTGACGTTGGTGTGCTGCGAGACGTGTTTGAGGACCTCCCAGCCCTGTTCGGGGCTGAGGCCTCCGACCGTGATGACCACGCCGATCGCCTGGTCGACGAGCGCGTGCGAACTCACGGCCCGCCGCAGCTGGGCCACCTCTTCCTGGAGTTCCCTGAGCCGGTCCGCCTGCTCGTCGTTTCCGATCATGTCGTTCACCCTGCACAGCGCATCGCGGCAGGACCAGCCGGCAGGCGAACACTTTGGCGGGCTGACGTACAGAATACGAAACGTCCCTGATGAGCGGGCACATGACGGAGGGCTTCGGGGGCAGCCGGGGACCATGGAGACGCTCACCTTCGACAGCGACGACCTGGACGTCACGGAGGAATTCCTCAGCCGTGCCTACGCCAGGATGCGTATAGGCAGCGGCACGCCCGGCTCGAACCAGGCGCGGATCCGGCGTGCCGCCATCTCCTCGGTGAGCGTCGACGAGCTCACGCTGGACTTCGAGATGAGCTACTCGGTGACGCCGCTGGGCAGGATCTGCCTGTGCGTCGTCCACGAGGGATCCGTGCGGGACCACGGCTTCCAGGGCGTCGAGGACGCCTTCGGGCCGGGCGACGTCGTGCTGTTCGCCCCGCCGGACCTGCCGTACTCGGGCCGGATCTGCAACGCCCGGTACAACATCACGATGCTGGATCCCGCGCTGCTCGCGCAGGTTGCCGCCGGCCCGGACGGCTCGCGGCCGGTGCGGCTGACCGGTCACCGGCCGCGTTCGGCGGCCGCGGCCCGCCACCTCGCCCGCACCATCGCCCATCTGCGCGACGCGGTGCTGTCCGATCCGGAGATCGCGGACCAGCCGCTCGTCGCCGCCACGGCGGCCCAGCACCTGGCGGCGAGCGTCCTGGCCGCGTTCCCGAACACGGCGCTGCCGGAGCCGACCGCGGCCGACCGCAATGATGCGCACCCGGCGGTGCTGCGGCGCGCGCTCGCCTACATCGACGACCACGCCGACCAGCCCGTCACGATCGCCGATATCGCCGCGGCGGCCCATGTGACGGTCCGCGCCCTGCAGTACGCCTTCCGCCGGCACCTGGACACGACACCGCTCGCGCATCTGCGTCGGGTACGGCTCGCGCACGCCCACCACGACCTGGTGGCCGCCGATGCCGGCACCGGGGCCACGGTCACGGAGATCGCGGCCCGCTGGGGCTTCCACCACCCGGGCCGCTTCGCGGCCCTGTACCGCCGCACCCACCGGCGGGCCCCGCACGAGACCCTGGCCGACGGCTGAGGCAGCGCGAAACGGGGTGGGGGGGGGGGGGGGGGGGGGGGGGGGGGTCGGGGGGGGGGGGGGGGGGGGGGGAGGGAGGGGAAGCAGGGGGGGGGGGGGGTGGGGTGAGG
>NZ_JBVIIT010000062.1:0-4183 GCF_055569615.1 Streptomyces sp. NPDC031379
GTCGCCGGTACTGGCTGGACGCCTCCGCGGGTGTGGGCGGAGCCGACCGGTTCGGGCTCGACACCACCGGCCACCCCCTCCTCGGCGCCGCCGTCGAACCGGCCCAGGACGGAGGGCTGCTGCTGACGGGCCGGCTCGGTCTCGGTACCCACGGCTGGCTGGCCGACCACACCGTCGGCGGTGCCGTACTGCTGCCCGGCACCGCCTTCCTGGAGTTCGCGCTGGCCGCAGCCGACCACGCGGGCTGTGACAGCGTGGCCGAGCTGACCATCGAGAGCCCTCTGGTGCTGCCCGGCCGGTCGGCCGTCCGCCTCCAGGCAGCGGTGAGCCGGCCCGACGCCGAGGGCCGTCGCACCATCGGCGTGTACTGCGCCGACGGCTCCGGCGAGTGGATCCGGCACGCCACCGGCCTGCTGGAAACCGCGCGACCCGACACGATCACCGGGCTCACCGCCTGGCCGCCGCCCGGCGCGACCGCCGTACCGGTGGACGACGCCTACGCCGAACTGGCCTCGCGCGGCTACACCTACGGCCCGGCGTTCCAGGGCCTGCACGCGCTGTGGCGACAGGGCGAGGACCTGTACGCGGAGGTACGTCTGCCCAGCGGTCCGGACGCGGAGGCCGGGCGGCTCGGCATCCACCCGGCACTGCTCGACGCCGCGCTGCACCCCGTCGTACTGACGCAGCAGGAGGGCAGGATGCTGCTGCCGTTCTCCTGGAACGGCGTACGCCTGCACACGACCGGAGCCACCGCCCTGCGGGTGCGCTGGTCGCCGGCCGGCGCGGACACCGTGTCCCTGGTGGCGGCCGACAGCACGGGCGCCCCGGTGCTCAGCGTCGAGTCGCTGGTGCTGCGCCCCTCGGCGCCGGTGCGTCACCGTGCCGCCGATGACTCACTGCACCGCGTCCTCTGGTCCCCGGTGCCCGTGGGACAGCCGGAGACCGCCGGCTGGGCGGTCCTCCAAGCGGGCCTCGGCCGGGATGCCGAGCGACCCTCCGACGCCGCACTGCCGCTGCCGGGGCTGCGCAGAGCAGGCGGGCTCGGTGAACTGACCGCCGGCGGCCGACCGGTACCGGACACGGTCGTGCTCGACTGCGGAGCGGTCGGTGGCGCCGAACCGGCGGCCGATGCGGCCCGCGGCGTGGGCCGGGTGCTGGAACTGGTCCAGGGATGGCTGGGTGAGGAAGCGCTCGCCGACGCCCGGCTCGTCGTGGTGACGCGGGGCGCGATCGGCGCCCTGCCCGAGGACACCGTCCCCGATCCGGCGGGCGCCGTGCTGTGGGGCCTGCTGCGCACGGCGCAGTCCGAACACCCGGGCCGGTTCCTCCTCGTGGACGTCGACGGCACGAGTGCGTCCGCTCAGGCCCTGCCCGCCGCCGTCGCCGCCGGTGAACCGCAGCTGGCGATACGCGCCGGCGTGCCCCACGCACCCCGGCTGACCTCCGCCCGCGCCGACGGCGAGCCGACGGTGCTCGACGGCGACGGCACGGTTCTGGTCACCGGTGGTACGGGTGGCCTGGGCGCGCTGTTCGCCCGGCATCTGGTCGCGGAGTACGGCGTACGGCACCTGCTGCTGACCAGCCGGCGTGGTGCTGCGGCTCCGGGGGCGGAGGAGCTGGTCGCGGAGTTGCGGGAGTCGGGGGCGCAGGTGACGGTCGCGGCCTGTGACGTGGCGGACCGGGCGGCGCTGGCCGCCCTGCTGGAGACGGTTCCGGCCGGGCATCCGCTGACCGCCGTCGTGCACGCCGCGGGTGTCCTCGACGACGGAACCCTGGAGACGCTGACCCCGGAACGCTGCGCCGCCGTACTGGCCCCCAAGGCCGGCGCCGCCTGGAACCTCCACCTGCTGACCCAGGACCTGCCGCTCACCGCCTTCGTCCTGTTCTCCTCGATCGTCGGCCAGACCGGCAACGCCGGCCAGGCCAACTACGCCGCCGCCAACACCTTCCTGGACGCACTCGCCCAGCACCGACGGGCCCTCGGGCTGCCCGGCCTCTCCCTGGCCTGGAGCCTGTGGAACACCGGCGACGGCATGGGCGCGGCACTGACCGACACCGAGCTGTCCCGCTGGAGCCGGAACGGGCTGGAACCGCTCGACGCCGAGACGGGCCTCGCCCTGTTCGACGCGGCACTCGCCGCCGACCAGGCGCTCCTCGTGCCCGCACGTCTGGACGCCGCGGCGCTGCGCGCCCGGTCCGAGGCCGGACTCCTGCCTGCGATACTCCGGCCCGCAGCTCGCCGCCCGGCCCGGCAGCGGGCCGACAACGCGGCCTCCGCGGACGGCTCCTGGCTCGAGCGGCTCGCCGCGCTCAGCGCGGACGACCGCCGAGCAGCCGTACGGGACCTGGTGCTCTCCACGGTGGCCGCCGTGCTCGGTCACGGAGACCCGAAGGCCGTCGACGCCCACCTCTCCTTCCGCGAACTGGGCTTCGACTCACTCACCGGAGTGGAGCTGCGCAACCGCCTCAACTCCCTCGCGGGCGTACGACTGCCCGCCACCGTGGTCTTCGACCACCCCACGCCCGAGGCACTGGCGGACCTGCTGCTCGAACTCGCTCCGGGAGCGACCGCGTCCAGCGCCGAGGAGGAGATCACCGCCCCTGCCGCCTCCGACGACGAGCCCATCGCCGTCATCGGCATGGCCTGCCACTACCCCGGAGGCGTCAACAGCCCCGAGGATCTGTGGCGGCTGGTCGCGGACGGCCAGGACGCGATCACCGGGTTCCCGTCCAACCGAGGCTGGGACCTGGACGCCCTGTACGACCCGGACCCCGAGCGGTCCGGCACCACGTACTGCCGTCAGGGCGGCTTCCTGCACGACGCCGACCGCTTCGACGCCGAGTTCTTCGGGATCTCCCCGCGCGAGGCCGTACCGATCGACCCCCAGCAGCGGCTGCTGCTGGAGACGGTCTGGGAGACCCTCGAGCACGCCCGGCTCGACCCGGGCACCCTGCGCGGCAGCCGCACCGGTGTCTTCGTCGGCGCCATGTACAGCGACTACGGGGCACGGGTCGCCAAGGCACCCGAGGAGTACGAGGGCTACCTGCTCACCGGCAGCACCGGCAGCGTGACCTCCGGCCGCATCGCCTACACCTTCGGTCTGGAGGGTCCGGCGGTGACGGTGGACACGGCGTGCTCGTCGTCCCTCGTCGCGATCCACCTGGCCGCCCAGGCGCTGCGGCGCGGGGAGTGCAGTCTCGCCCTCGCCGGCGGTGTGACGGTGATGGCCACCCCCAACACCTTCGTGGAGTTCAGCCGCCAGCGGGCCCTTTCCCCCGACGGCCGCTGCCGCTCCTTCGCGGCCGGCGCCGACGGCACCACCTGGAGCGAAGGCGTCGGCATGCTCCTGGTCGAGCGGTTGTCGGACGCGCGGCGCAACGGGCACCGGGTGCTGGCCGTGGTCCGGGGCAGTGCGGTGAACCAGGACGGTGCGTCGAACGGGTTGACGGCGCCGAACGGTCCGTCGCAGCAGCGGGTGATCCGGCAGGCGCTGGCGGACGCGGGTCTGTCGGCGGCGGACGTGGACCTGGTGGAGGCGCACGGCACCGGTACGACGCTGGGTGATCCGATCGAGGCGGAGGCGCTGATCGCCACGTATGGCGCGGCTCGTTCCGCGGAGCGGCCGTTGTGGTTGGGGTCGTTGAAGTCGAACATCGGGCATGCGCAGGCGGCAGCGGGTGTCGGTGGTGTGATCAAGATGGTGGAGGCAATCCGGCACGCCGAGATGCCGCGCACCCTGCATGTGGACGAGCCGTCCCCGCACGTGGACTGGTCCGCGGGCACGGTCCAGTTGCTGACCGAACGCCGGCAGTGGAAGGGCGACGGTCCCCGCCGGGCGGCGGTGTCCTCCTTCGGCATCAGCGGCACCAACGCCCACCTCATCGTCGAAGAGGCCGGGACCGTTGAGGCCGTCCCCGCACCGGCCTCGACGCCGGGCACCGTACGACCGCTCGTCCTCCAGGCCCGTACCCCTGCCGCGCTGCGCGCCCAGGGTGCCCGGCTCCACCAGGCCCTCACCGCCGACGCCGGCCTCGAACCGGCCGACGTCGCACTGTCCCTGCTGACCACCAGGGCCCCGATGAAGCATCGTGCGGTGGTTCTGGGCGGGGGTCGTGAGGGTGTGCTGGCTGGTCTTGAGGCTGTGGCCGAGGGGCGGGATGTGCCGGGTGTGGTGACGGGTGG
>NZ_JBVIIT010000063.1:0-3701 GCF_055569615.1 Streptomyces sp. NPDC031379
GATACGCCGAAGTCAGTAGATGACAAGCTCAGGCCGCGTTCCACCAGCGCCGGTTCGTCTTGCGGAGTGTCTCCTCGTCTGTGGTGCGGGCGTGCGTGCGGAAGACGCGCACGAGCGCGCCCAAAGCAGGGGTGAGCGGCGGGGAGGCCGGCCAGGCGAGCACGGCCGTGCACGGCGGGAGGTCGGTGACGGGCATGAAGCGCAGGCCGGGCCGAGCCATGAACGCCAGCGTGCTTTCGGTGATGAAGCGGGTGCCGTGCCCCAGGCTGGCCAAGGAGACGTAAGCCTCCAGGGTGGTCGCCGTGTGGTCGGTATACCGCACCGGGGTGCCGTCGGGACGCGGGTCAGCGGCCCAGAACTCGCGGTACTCCCGGGGCACGTGAGGCGAGAAGCCGATGATGGGCAGGTCCGCTAGGTCCGCAAGGGTCACCGACTCGCGCTCCACCAGCGGATGGGTGTCGGGGATGCACGCGAACCGTGCTTCGCTGCCCAGCCGCAGCGTCTCGAAGCCCGAGGGCATGGGCCCGTAGCAGATGACCGCGTCGAGCTCCCCGTCCAGTGGCGCCCTCACCTGCTCGATGTTGTCGACAGCGCGCCACTCGACCTCCGGACAGCTCGGATGACGTTCGCGTAGCTCGTCAAGAAGTATCCGCAGGGCGGGCAGGGCCGTCATGTAGGAACCGAGCCGCACCCGGTCCGATGCCGCCGGGTGTGCCTGTGTCTCTGCCGCACGGCGCAGGTCGTCGACGGCGTCCACCACGGCCCGCACCTGGGGAAGCAGCGCCTCACCGGCCGCCGTGAGCTCCACCCGCCGCGTGGATCGCTTCACGAGGGGCACTCCCAGGTGCTCCTCGAGGCTGCGGATCTGCCGACTGAACGCGGGCTGGCTGATGAACAGCCGGTTTGCCGCGCGCCCGAAGTGAAGTTCCTCCGCCAGCACGAGCAGCAGCCGCAGCTGATGTGTACTCGGATCGGTCGCCATGATTCCCCCTGTCAGGACGGCCAGCCGTCCTTTCCCATGCAGCTGAGGGTATCAATCGCTACCCCGTTCACATCAGTGAGCCCTTCCGAATTACTTTCCGCCTGGGCCAGGATGAATTGCGGCGCTCACGAACGGGAGCCGTACATACACCATTGATCTCCCGGAGAGGGGAAACTGTGTCTCGAATTCAAGGGTATGTCGCTGTCATAGGCCTGACCGCCTCGTTGGTTTTCGGTGTGGGAGCCGCGGCGGCAGGCGCCGCGAACGCCGCGTCCACGTCGAGTCCGGGAACGGGGGCCGTTCCGGCGAGTTGGCACTACGTAGACACCTACCCGACCTCTGCCGCCCTGCCGGCCGCAGCGAATGCAGCAGCCGGAGAGACGCCTGGTCCGAAGCAAGTCAGTGCAACGACCTACTGGTCGTTCGACAACGCAGCACGTGGTTGCCTCACGGGTGGCGACAGTGGTGTCGCCTTCGAAGCCGCCTGTCGCGCGACAAGCAAGCACCAGGACTGGCATTGGACGGGGCACCACGACGACATGCTCGCCAATCGGGCCACCGGCAAGTGCCTGGCCACGGACTACAAGTCCGGGAGCGATGGGAAGGCGAACGCTGTCTGGACTTCCCGGTGCAACGAATATGAACCAGGGCAGCACTGGAAATTCGACTACACGTCCAGCGATGAGGGACTGATGGTCTCCCTTCCTTTCAGGACTTATCTCAGGACCTCGCCGGGTAACGCTCAAGCGGTCTACACGGACAACAAACCATCGCCAACCCCGTTCGACAACTACTTCTGGTCGCCAAGCCGCGACTGACCACGCCGTCCCCATGTGCTCAGCCGGTCTCACACCACGACCAGTGGAGTCTTCAGTAACTGGTGGGCGCCGTGGAGTAGGCGGATGTAGTTCCTCTCACTGAGCGAGCGGCGCTCATCCCACCGAAAGAGGGCCCTGGCTGCGCCCGGCGGCGGCGCTGTCATCGCGCCCGGCCGCGGTCCCCTGCGATCCGAAGGAAGTGACCTATGCCTGGGCTCCAGCTCCTCGGCAGCGTGGGCTCCGATGGGTCCGTTGGGCAGTGCCAGACCGGGGGAGGATTGACAGCCGTTTCGTTTCCCCCCGGTGAGGGAGGCGGGTTGTTCCAGTGAGGGATGCGCGCGCTGAATGCGACCGAAAGGCTTGTGAGCATGGAAATCAGTCGAGAGGGTCGGGCACCGACCGGTGCGGCCCTGGGGCGGGGATGGACCATTGCGCGCAGGGCCGCTGGTCTGGTGGCTGCTGGGACGCTGTCGCTCTACCTGGCGGTCAAGGTCATCTGGGTGACCGTCGCCCTTTTCGGTGACGGGCCAGGAGGGTCCGACGGCAGCGCAGCCGAGTGGGCCATGCTCAACGCGGTCACGGTGGTGATGGCCGCGACTGGCATTGCGCTGGGGTTGGCGTTGGCGCAACCGTGGGGAATGCGGCTGCCTGGGGCACCGGTGCTGTTCTTTTCATGGATGGGGAGCGGCTTCCTGGGGTCGCTGCTCCCCTACGGAGTCGTGGCCGCGGTGCTCGGTGCCGCCGGGGTCCGTCTGGGAAGCGAGGACGATGCCGAGCCAGGCGGTGGGTCGGCCGCCGGCGGCGGCGGGATGCCTGATTGGGAGATGGCCTTCATCTCCATCGGGTTCGTGGGAATGGCGGTGGGACTCGCTGTCGCTCTCCCGGTCTACCTCCGGGAGCGCTGGCCACACGCCTTCGTGGGCCGGGTGGGGGACGGGGCCTCCACAACGCTCCCGGGAGTGCACCGGCTGCTGGTGCCGTTGGTTACCACGGCCCTGGCCGTGCTGTCGCTCTTCTGGGCTTGCGGTGGAACGCTCGGCCTCAACCAGGCGTTCCACCACTGGGACCTCAACGGCCGTCTCCTGATCGGAAGTGGTGGGCTCTGGTCGCTGCTCGGCGGCTGGACCGTCTGGGTGCTCGCCCGCCCTGCTGGTCGTCGACTGCCGCTGTGGCTTCCCATGATGACCGGATTCGTCGCCTCAGGGTCGTTGTTCGCGTGGAGTTCCTGGAGGTTCGTCTGGGCGGTGGTGCGCCCCGGTGACTACGAGCCCCTCGAGCATCCGGCGGTCGCCGTCGTCGAGCATGGGATCGCCATGGGCGCCGGTATCGCGATACTCGCCCTGCTCATACGGGTTCACCGCGAGCGTGCAGCCACCCACGCAGCCATCAGGGTGGACCACCATATAACTGGCTGATCAGGGAGCCCTGCGGTCATGTACTCCGTCGCCGCCGTCACGCTGGCGGTCTTCCTGGCCGCCGTGGGCCTCGCGCACTTCGTCGTGCCCGGCTACTTCCGTGGCCTGGTCCCGTCCTGGCTCGCACGCGCCGGGTTGCTCGTCGCCATCAGCGGAGCGGCGGAGATCGTAGTGGGCGCGCTGGTACTCCTGCCGGAGACCAGGTCGGTGGGCGGATGGGCCGCGGCCGCTCTGATCACCACGTACCTGCCCTCACACCTGGACGCCTGGCGGCACGCCCGTCCCGGCAGCGCCCGGCTCCTGGAGTGGCCGGCGGGGACGGTGGTGCGGCTGGTGGTCAACCTCTTCTACATCGCCTGGGCAGTCTTGGTTGCCACGGGGTGACCTCTGCGACGAAGCCCAGGGCCACCGCGAGAGGTCATCCGCCGAAGGAGACCATCTGGTTCTCGCGCCGGCGGAATCAGCAGGCTCCGTCTCGGACGTATT
>NZ_JBVIIT010000064.1:0-3577 GCF_055569615.1 Streptomyces sp. NPDC031379
TTCTGGAGGCTGTCGGTGATGAGGGCGAGGATGCCGTACTGGCTCTGTCCTCACGGGTGTTGGGTGTGCTGCAGGCGTGGCTGTCCGGGGCCGGGTTGGAGGAGTCGCGGCTGGTGGTGGTGACCCGGGGCGCGGTACCGGCCGGGAGCGACGGTGCGGTGAGCGACCCGGCGGGAGCGGCGGTATGGGGCCTGGTGCGTGCCGCCCAGGCCGAGCACCCCGACCGGATCATCCTGCTGGACACCGACCCCACCACCGAAGGTGCCGTGGAGCTGGGACTGGGGTTGGTGCTGGCTTGCGGCGAGCCGCAGATCGCGATGCGCGGAACGGCCCTCGCCGTGCCCCGGTTTGTCCGTATCACTGATCAAGTCCCGGCCGAACAGGCGACGTTCGGGCCGGAGATGACCGTGCTGATCTCGGGTGGCGGGTCGTTGGGGGCTATGGCTGCCCGGCACCTGGTCGTCCGGCACGGTGTGCGTCATCTGGTGCTGGCCAGTCGCCGTGGCCCGGACGCCGAAGGTGTGGAGGAGCTGGTCGCCGAACTCACGGGGCAGGGTGCTGCGGTGTCGGTGGTGGCCTGTGATGTGTCCGACCGCGCCCAGGTCGAGGCGCTGCTGGCGACGGTCCCGGACGACCATCCCCTGACCGGTGTGGTGCACACGGCCGGTGTGTTCGATGCCGGTGTGATCGGGACGCTGACTCCGGAGCGGTTGGCGAGGGTGTTCGCGCCGAAGGTGGACGCGATACGCCACCTGGACGACCTGACCCGGAGCCTGGACCTGGACGCGTTCATCGTCTACTCCTCCGCGTCCTCCGTGTTCCTGGGCGCGGGCAGCGGCGGTTACGCGGCGGCGAACGCCTTCCTGGACGGGTTGATGGCCGGCCGTCGGGCCGCGGGCCTGCCCGGTCTGTCGCTGGCCTGGGGCCCATGGAAGGAGACCACCGGCATGGCGGTCGGCATCGACGACCTCACCAGGACCCGGATGACCCGGCGAGAAGGACGTGGGGGCGTCCTGGCCCTGCAGTCCGCGGAGGGCATGGAACTGTTCGACGCGGCTATGAGGAGTGGGCAGGCGCTGACGGTGCCGGTCAAGCTGGATCTGCGGAGCCTGCGTGCAGACGCGGCGACCGGCGGGCGAGTCCCGCATCTGCTGCGCGGCCTGGTGCGGGAGGGCCGGCAGTCGGCGCACGCGGCTGCCACCGGCGACGCGCAGGCGAAGCTGTCCGACCGGCTGGCCGGTCTCGCCGCGGCGGAACAGGAGGCACTGCTTCTTGGACTGGTCCGTGCCCAGGCCGCGGTCGTGCTCGGGCATGCCGGGCCGGAAGGTGTCCGGCCGGAGGCGGCGTTCAACGACGCCGGGTTCGACTCGCTCACTTCGGTGGAACTGCGCAACCGGCTGCGTGAGGCGACCGGTCTGAAGCTCCCCGCCACGCTGGTCTTCGACTATCCGACCCCGCTGGCCCTCTCGGCCTATCTGCTCGGCGAGCTGGCCGTCGACGCGGTGTCCCCCGCCGATCCGGTGCTGGCCGGTCTCGCCGGTCTGGAGGCGGTGATCGAGTCCACGGCGTCCGATGGGGAGGCCCGCGAGCGGATCACCGTACGTCTGCGCGAACTGCTGAAGGCCGCCGAGGCGGCGGGCGGTGCCGGCACGGCGCCGGGAACCTCGGCCCCGTCCGACGACGATCTCGAAACCGCCAGCGACGAGGAACTCTTCGCGCTCGTCGACCGGCTCGACTGAGCCGGCCGTCCGGCCCGCATCGACGGCGCGGGCCCCACCCACGGCAATCGCACACATCAATTTCCGGGGAGCTGAATTCAGTGGCTGACGAGGCACAACTCCGCGACTACCTCAAGAGGGCCATTGCCGACGCCCGCGACGCCCGCAAGCGGCTGCGCGAGGTCGAGGACCAGGCGCGGGAGCCGATCGCCATCGTCTCCATGGCGTGCCGATACCCCGGTGGTGTGTCCTCGCCGGAAGATCTCTGGACGCTGGTGGCCGACGGAGTCGACGCCGTCTCCGACTTCCCCGACGACCGCGGCTGGGATCTGGAGGGCCTGTTCGATCCGGACCCCGACCACCCGGGCACCTCCTACACCAGTCAGGGTGGTTTCCTGCGGGGCGCGGGGCTCTTCGACGCGGGGTTCTTCGGGATCTCCCCGCGTGAGGCGCTGGCGATGGACCCGCAGCAGCGGCTGCTGCTGGAGACCTCCTGGGAGGCGTTGGAACGGGCAGGCGTCAACCCGGTCTCCCTGAAAGGCACCGACGTCGCGGTGTTCTCCGGGGTGTCAGGCCAGGGCTATGGGGCTGGTGCCGGAGTGGTGACGCCGGAGTCGGAGGGCTTCGCGGGTACGGGCGCGGCGTCGAGTGTGGCGTCGGGCCGGGTGTCGTACGTCTTCGGTTTCGAAGGTCCGGCGGTCACGGTGGACACGGCGTGCTCGTCTTCCTTGGTGGCGATGCATCTGGCCGCGCAGGCGCTGCGGCAGGGCGAGTGCTCGATGGCGCTGGCCGGCGGCGCGATGGTGATGTCGACGCCTGGAAACTTCGTGGCCTTCTCCCGGCAGCGGGGCCTGGCCGGTGACGGGCGGTGCAAGGCGTACGCGGACGGCGCCGACGGAATGGGGCTGGCCGAGGGCGTCGGTGTGGTGGTGCTGGAACGGCTGTCGGTGGCGCGAGAGCGCGGACACCGAGTGCTGGCAGTCGTACGCGGCAGCGCCGTGAACCAGGACGGCGCGTCCAACGGCCTGACCGCACCGAACGGTCCGTCGCAGCAGCGGGTGATCCGCAGGGCGCTGGACAATGCCGGGCTGTCCCCCTCCGAGGTGGACGTGGTGGAGGGCCACGGGACCGGGACGGCCCTGGGTGACCCGATCGAGGCGCAGGCCTTGCTGGCGACGTACGGACAGGGCCGGGATCCACAACAGCCCTTATGGCTGGGCTCGTTGAAGTCGAACATCGGTCACACGCAGGCAGCCGCGGGCGTAGGCAGCGTGATCAAGATGGTGCAGGCGCTGCGGCACGGGGTCATGCCTCCCACGCTGCACGTGAAAGAGCCCACGACCGAGGTGGACTGGTCCGCGGGCGCGGTGGAACTGCTGACCGAGGCGCGGGAGTGGCCGCGTAACGGTCGGCCGCGCCGAGTCGGTGTGTCCTCGTTCGGTGTCAGCGGGACGAACGCCCACCTGATCCTGGAGGAGGCACCGCCGGAGGAGGCTGTCGCCGAGGCGGAAGCGCCTGTGGGCGTGGTACCGCTGGTGGTGTCGGCACGGAGTGCGAATTCCCTGGTCGGCCAGGCGGGGCGGCTCGCGGCATTCGTCGAGGGCGCCGCCGGGGTGGCACTGGCGGATGTGGCCGGAGCGCTGGTGGCGGGCCGGGCACTGCTGGCCGACCGCGCGGTGGTGGTGGCCGGCTCCGGCGAGGAGGCGCTAGTAGGGCTTCAGGCGCTGGCTCGGGGGGAGAGCGGTCCGAACCTGGTGGTCGGCAGTGCGGGTTCGGGTGTGCCGGGCAAGGTGGTGTGGGTGTTCCCCGGGCAGGGCTCGCAGTGGGTGGGGATGGGCCGGGAGTTGTTGGATTGCTCG
>NZ_JBVIIT010000065.1:0-3230 GCF_055569615.1 Streptomyces sp. NPDC031379
TGCTGGCGTTGTTCACCCCCCCCCCCCCCTCCCTCTCCTCCCCCTCTTCCTGCCCCCCCCCCCCCCCCCCCCCCCCCCCCCCACCGCCCGTCGGGAAAGGACCCCCGGCTCAGCCGGTCATGCGATCTTCGTCGCGGACAGGAAGGCCTGGACGGGGATGACGTCCTTCGGGATCTCGGAGGCGTTCTTGGTGATCGCCTTCGTCACCTTGAACCCGCACTCCTCCAGCCAGCTCGTGTACGTCGACAGCTTCTGCGGGCCGCCCTGGCCCATGGTGCAGCCGATGAAGAAGGCCGGGAAGAAGTCGACGTTGTAGTTGTCGGTGTCCGTGATGTTCTCGGGGTACACCGGCACCATGATGTGCAGCTCGCCGCCGGGCTTGAGCGACGCGTTGATGCCCTTGAGGATCCGGAACACGTCGTCCTTGTCGAACATGTCCAGGAAGTGCTTGCACAGGGCGGTGTCGTAGCCCTTGGGGATCTCGTCGAAGACGTTCCCGCCGATGAACGAGCAGTGCTCCTCCACACCGTGGGCCTTGAAGTTCGCCAGGGCCTCGGTCTCCCGCTCGGGCAGGTCGAAGGTGGTCACCTTCAGGCCGGGAGACTTCTTGTGCTGGTAGGTGTGGATCGCACCGAGGCCGGTGTTGCCGGCGACGTCGAGCACCTGCGCGCCGGAGGGGATCTCGATGTTGTCGAAGAACCAGGGGTCGATGTTGGCGGTGACGTTGTTCATCAGCGTCAGCCAGGCGTCGCGCAGGTCCTGGTGGTCGCCCACGATGTCGTACAGGGTGCCGTCGGCCGCCCCGTACAGCTCCTTCAGGCCGACGATCTTCCCCGTCCGGGTGCTCTCGGTGAGGTAGAACAGCTGCCGCAGCGCCACCACCTTGATCATGTTCATGTAGGTGAGAGCACGCTTCAGGTCGCGCTCGCCGACCTCGGCGAGGGCGTCGAGCGTGTAACCGCCGGTCTCCTCGTCGTGGGCGAGGAAGTGCTCCTTGACCAGCAGCAGAAGGAGCTGCTCCACGGCGTCCGGCTTGGCGCCGACGGCCTCGCCCAGTTGGGCCGCGGTCAGGCCCGGGGTCTCGCGGAGCTTGTCGATGATGCCCAGTTCGAAGACGGACACCAGGGTCATGAACCGCGAGGGGCCCACCATGTACTCACGGAATCGTGCGAGCGTGGCTTCCGTTGTCATTGCACTCGTCTCTTTCGAGTAGGTAGTTTCCACCGCCATGGCGGTCGTCTGATCGCGCATCACGCCCGGTTCTTCAGCTGCTCCTTGAGCCGGTCGGCCAGGGCGAGCCGCTGCACCTTGAGCGTGGCGGTGCGCGGCAGCTCGGCCTCGGGGATCTGGATCGGGTCGGCCAGCTTCGGGAAGTCGACGACCGCCGCGCGCCAGCGGTCCCGGTCCAGTGGCTCGTCGCCATGGGTGCAGATCACCGGGATGGCTTCGGAGTCGGGGCCCTGGACGACGACCAGCTCGCTCAGCTCGTGCAGCTTGCCGAGGACGACGTCCTCGATCTCCAGGGAACTCGTCACCCCGGGGATCATGTCGACCTCGCGGTCGAGCATGTGCAGGCAGCCGAACCTGGTGAAGTAGCCGACATCGCCGGTCCCCCACCACTCGCCCTTGCGGTTGCTGTCGTAGCGCTCCTGCTCGCCGTAGTACGTCTTGGCGATGCCGGGCCAGGCGACCTCGATGCGGCCGGGGTTCTGCTCGGTCGGCCGGTTGCCGTCGCGGCTGACGACGCGCACCTTCGCCGCGCCCAGGGGCATCTGCCAGCCCACGCACCGCCCGTTCGCCTTGTGGGCCGAGTGGCGGAAGTAGGCGCGGCCGACGGCCGGGCCGACCTCGCTCTGGCCGTAGATCTGGAAGAACAGTGCGCCGCGCCGGTCGGACGCCTTGAGCAGCTTGCTCATCGTCCCCGGGTGGATCGCGTCGAAGGTGCTGCTGAAGACCTTCACGGACCCGAACGGCGCCCGCGGATCCTCGGTCAGTCCCTCCCACTCCATCAGCGAGTTGGGCAGCGCCTCGATGAGGGCCGGCCGGTGCTCGAGGAGTTGCTCGGCGACGACGGCGGGGTCCATCTCCCGCATCAAGAGGACCGGGTACTCCCTCAGCAGCGCCAGCGACATCGCCGCGACCATCCGCGAGTGCACGAAGGGCACGTGGATGGCCACGGTCTCCTTCTTTCGCAGCAGGGACAGCAGCCGCCACTGCGGTACGAGGCGGATGCCCTGGGTGCGGGCGGTGTGCACGACGAGCTTGGGGATTCCGGTGGTGCCGGAGGTGTGGGTGATGACGGCGGCCGCGTCGATGGGCCGGACCACCGGCTTCACCGGTGGGGCGCCCGCGAGTTCGCGGAGCGAGACGGTGCCCGGCCGGTCGTCGGCCGAGGTGATGACCCGCTGGGTGAGATCCGTCAGCGGCACGTCGGCGAGGAAGTCGAGCTTGGTCCCGTCGGTGAGCAGGGTCGGCCGGCCGACCCGCTCCAGCAGGACGCCCACGGTCTTGGGGTCCAGGGCCGGCGAGAGGTTCACGACGACCCCGCCGATGCGGGATATCGCCGCGGCGAGCATCCAGTGGTCGGCGTTGGCGGTCTTGTAGATCACGACGTGCTCGTCGGGTCGCACCCCGGCCGCCCACAGACGGGCGGCCAGGTCGGCGACGTGCTCGGCATACTGGGCGACCGTCAGACGCCGTCCCGCCTCGGGCAGGACACCCAGATCGTGGTCCAGGATGATCGGCGTCGACGGGTTCACGGCCGCGGCCATCTCCGGGAGGAGACCGATGTGCAGGCCGCGCTTCTGTATCGATGAGTAGGCTGTGGAGCCCTTCATCGGGCTGTCTCCTTTGCGGTGAGCGATGGACTTGCGGGCTGTCGCCGGCTCGGTGCGGGTGCCGGGGGACGCATGCGGCAAGCGCCGAGGACACGTCGGCCTTGCGGATCGATGGGCTTGCGGACGCGTCGGGCCGGTCGGCCCCGTCCATGCCCGGAGCGCTGTACCGCCCAGGTGTGCCTGAGTCCGTGACGACGTCGGCTCGTCGGAAGGAGGGGGATCTCGGCGGCGCAAGGCGTGAGGACTGCCCGGTCACCGGCGCCGGGTACCGAACAGGCGCGGGGTTCGCCGAGAACGGCCGCAGCGGGGGGGGGGGGGGGGGGGGGGGGGGGGGGGGGGGGGGGGGGGGGGGGGGGGGGGGGGGGGGGGGGGGGGGGGGGGGGGGGGGGGGGG
>NZ_JBVIIT010000066.1:0-2517 GCF_055569615.1 Streptomyces sp. NPDC031379
CCCCCCCCCCCCCCCCCCCCCCCCCCCCCCCCCCCCCCCCCCCCCCCCCCCCCCCCCCCCCCCCCCCCCCCCCCCCCCCCCCCCCCCCCCACGTCTTTGTCCGGTGACACGCCGCCGAACGGAGCATCCGGCCGGTAATCGGCTCATGCGCTCCTAGCCTTCGGAATGTGACAAAACGCCATATTACGTATCTCGCATGTGCGACGGCGCTCCTCGGCGCGTTCGTCGGTTCCGCCCCGGCGTCGGCCGCCCACCGGCTCCACGTGGTGCAGCCGGGTGAGTCGATCCAGAAGGCGGTGAACGCCGCCCGGCCGGGAGACACCGTGCTCGTCCTGGCCGGCGTCTACCACGAGAGCGTCACGGTGCGGACGCCGGGACTGACCCTGCGCGGCGTGGGTCACCGCACGGTGATCGCGCCGGTCCTGAAGACCGCCTCGAAGCCGGCCGCGAAGCAGGCCGCGAAACCGGGCGCCCCGAAGGCTTCCGTCAGCTGTCTCGAGGGCGGCAACGGCATCTGTGTGGTCGGCGGCAAGGACAAGGCCCTCCCGGACGTCACCGTCGCCGACCTGAAGGTGACCGGCTTCTCCAAGATCGGCCTGTGGTCCATGGGCACCGACCACCTGACCGTGCGGGGGGTGACCGCCGACGACAACGGGCAGTGGGGCATCGCCCAGGAGCACTCCACCCGCGGCGTCTTCCGGGGGAACACCGCCCGGGGCAACGGTGACGCCGGCCTGTTCCTCGCCAACAACGTGAAGGCCGAGGAAGGCGCCACGAACAGCAAGGGCGCGCTGGTCCTGGGGAACCGCCTCGAGAACAACCGGATCGGCATCACCGTCCGCCGGCTGCGCAACCTGACCGTCAGCGGCAACCACCTCACCGGCAACTGCGCGGGCGTGTTCGTCGTCGGCGACGAGAACAAGCCGAGGGCGGGCGCCCTGACCGTCAGCGACAACCGCGTCGAGCGCAACAACAAGTACTGCGCGAAGACCGCCCGGCTGCCCTATCTGCAGGGCTCCGGGATCGTGCTGACCGGCACCGAGAACACGCTGGTCACGCGGAACGTCGTCACCGGCCACTCGGGCAGGTCCCCGCTGTCGGGCGGCATCGTCCTGTTCAAGAGCTTCGTGGGCGTCACCAGCGAGCGGAACCAAATCACCGGCAACCACCTGGCGGACAACTCCCCCGCGGACCTCGTCAACCAGGAAGCCACCAAGAACGGCAACGCCTTCGACCGCAACTCCT
Source organism: Streptomyces sp. NPDC031379 (assembly GCF_055569615.1). Classification (NCBI taxonomy): domain Bacteria; kingdom Bacillati; phylum Actinomycetota; class Actinomycetes; order Kitasatosporales; family Streptomycetaceae; genus Streptomyces; species Streptomyces sp. NPDC031379. The sequence goes on from NZ_JBVIIT010000066.1 coordinate 1,246, forward strand.
GCCGGGCGTCCAAGCCCGCGGGGCTGTGCTGACCGGGCCGCACCCCACCCACGCAAGGAAGGAAGGCGGCACATGACCGCACCATCCGCCGGGATCTCGGCTCCCCTCGGGCAGGGGGCACCTCCACCCCCGCCGCCGTCGATGCGACTGAGAGAACTCGTTTTCGGGGCGGCCTGTGCCGCCGCCGTCCGCGCGGCCGCCCGGCTGGGCGTCGCCGACGCACTCGGGGACGCCCCGATGACCGTGGAGCACCTCGCGGCCGCGGTGAAGACCGAGCCGAAGCCGCTGCGCCGGCTGCTGCGCGCCCTGTCCTGCTACGGCGTCTTCGCCGAGCGGCCCGACGGGACGTTCGCCCACACCGAGATGTCCCGGCTGCTGCGCGAGGACGACCCGAACAGCCTGCGGTACATCTCCCTGTGGTGCACCGAGCCGTGGACCTGGGACGCCTGGCCGAAGCTGGACGAGGCGGTGCGCACCGGCAAGAACGTCGTCGAGGACCTCTACGGCAAGGAGTTCTTCGTCTACCTGAACGAGGACGCCCCCGAGTCCGCTGACGTCTTCAACCGCGCGATGACGACCTCCAGCGAGCAGTCGGCGCGCGATGTCGCCGCGCTCCTGGACCTGTCCGGCGCCTCGTCCGTCGCGGACCTCGGCGGCGGGCAGGGCCACGTGGTGGCGAGCCTGCTGGACAAGTACCCGGCGATGCGGGGCTTCCTGCTGGACCTGCCGCGGGTCGTGGAGAACGCCGTGCCGCGGCTGCGCCCCGGGGGCGACCTCGCCGACCGGGCCCGTATCGTGCCCGGCGACGTCCGCGCGTCCGTCCCGGTCGAGGCCGACGTCTACATCATCAAGAACATCCTGGAGTGGGACGACGAGTCCACGGCCAGGCTGCTGCGCAACGTCGTCGAGGCGGGCGGTGCCGGCACCCGGGTCGTCGTCATCGAGAACCTCGTCGACGACACCCCCTCGATGCGCTTCAGCACCGCCATGGACCTGCTGCTGCTCCTGAACGTCGGCGGGGCCAAGCACACCACCGCCAGCATGGTCGGCCGGCTCGAGGCCGCGGGACTGATCGTCGGCGACATCCGACCGGTCAACCCCTATCTGCACGCGTTCGACTGCACGGTCCCCGCGTAGCTCGGGACTCCCCCGGGGAACACCGGTGGCGGGGGGGGGGGGGGGGGGGGGGGGGGGGGGGGGGGGGGGGGGGGGGGGGGGGGGGGGGGGGGGTGGGGGGGGGAGGGAAGGGGGGGGGGGGGGTGGGGTTTTTTC
>NZ_JBVIIT010000067.1:0-2404 GCF_055569615.1 Streptomyces sp. NPDC031379
GTGGGGAAGCCGTAGCGAAAGCGAGTCCGAATAGGGCGATTCAGTAGCACGCTCAAGACCCGAAGCGGAGTGATCTAGCCATGGGCAGGTTGAAGCGGAGGTAAGACTTCGTGGAGGACCGAACCCACCAGGGTTGAAAACCTGGGGGATGACCTGTGGTTAGGGGTGAAAGGCCAATCAAACTCCGTGATAGCTGGTTCTCCCCGAAATGCATTTAGGTGCAGCGTCGTGTGTTTCTTGCCGGAGGTAGAGCACTGGATAGGCGATGGGCCCTACCGGGTTACTGACCTTAGCCAAACTCCGAATGCCGGTAAGTGAGAGCGCGGCAGTGAGACTGTGGGGGATAAGCTCCATGGTCGAGAGGGAAACAGCCCAGAGCATCGACTAAGGCCCCTAAGCGTACGCTAAGTGGGAAAGGATGTGGAGTCGCACAGACAACCAGGAGGTTGGCTTAGAAGCAGCCACCCTTGAAAGAGTGCGTAATAGCTCACTGGTCTAGTGATTCCGCGCCGACAATGTAGCGGGGCTCAAGCGTACCGCCGAAGTCGTGTCATTCATACATTAGGGCCAACGCCTGTATGGATGGGTAGGGGAGCGTCGTCTGCCGGGTGAAGCAGCACCGGAAGGTAGTTGTGGACGGTTGACGAGTGAGAATGCAGGCATGAGTAGCGATACAAACGTGAGAAACGTTTGCGCCGATTGACTAAGGGTTCCTGGGTCAAGCTGATCTGCCCAGGGTAAGTCGGGACCTAAGGCGAGGCCGACAGGCGTAGTCGATGGATAACCGGTTGATATTCCGGTACCCGCTGTGAAGCGTCAAACATCGAGCATCGTGATGCTAAGGCCGTGAAGCCGTTCCGGACCCTTCGGGGAAAGGAAAGTGGTGGAGCCGCCGAACCAAGCGGTTAGTAGGTGAGTGATGGGGTGACGCAGGAAGGTAGTCCATCCCGGGCGGTGGTTGTCCCGGGGTAAGGGTGTAGCCCGAGTGGTAGGCAAATCCGCCACTCATACAGGGTGAGACCTGATGCCGAGCCGATTGTGGCGAAGTGGATGATCCTATGCTGTCGAGAAAAGCCTCTAGCGAGTTTCATGGCGGCCCGTACCCTAAACCGACTCAGGTGGTCAGGTAGAGAATACCGAGGCGTTCGGGTGAACTATGGTTAAGGAACTCGGCAAAATGCCCCCGTAACTTCGGGAGAAGGGGGGCCACACTCGGTGATCGGATTTACTCCGTGAGCTGGGGGTGGCCGCAGAGACCAGCGAGAAGCGACTGTTTACTAAAAACACAGGTCCGTGCGAAGCCGTAAGGCGATGTATACGGACTGACGCCTGCCCGGTGCTGGAACGTTAAGGGGACCGGTTAGCTCTGATTCGTCAGGGCGAAGCTGAGAACTTAAGCGCCAGTAAACGGCGGTGGTAACTATAACCATCCTAAGGTAGCGAAATTCCTTGTCGGGTAAGTTCCGACCTGCACGAATGGCGTAACGACTTCTCGACTGTCTCAACCATAGGCCCGGTGAAATTGCACTACGAGTAAAGATGCTCGTTTCGCGCAGCAGGACGGAAAGACCCCGGGACCTTTACTACAGTTTGATATTGGTGTTCGGTTCGGCTTGTGTAGGATAGCTGGGAGACTTTGAAGCGGCCACGCCAGTGGTTGTGGAGTCGTCGTTGAAATACCAGTCTGGTCGTGCTGGATGTCTAACCTGGGTCCGTGATCCGGATCAGGGACAGTGTCTGATGGGTAGTTTAACTGGGGCGGTTGCCTCCTAAAGGGTAACGGAGGCGCCCAAAGGTTCCCTCAGCCTGGTTGGCAATCAGGTGTTGAGTGTAAGTGCACAAGGGAGCTTGACTGTGAGACCGACGGGTCGAGCAGGGACGAAAGTCGGGACTAGTGATCCGGCGGTGGCTTGTGGAAGCGCCGTCGCTCAACGGATAAAAGGTACCCCGGGGATAACAGGCTGATCTTCCCCAAGAGTCCATATCGACGGGATGGTTTGGCACCTCGATGTCGGCTCGTCGCATCCTGGGGCTGGAGTCGGTCCCAAGGGTTGGGCTGTTCGCCCATTAAAGCGGTACGCGAGCTGGGTTTAGAACGTCGTGAGACAGTTCGGTCCCTATCCGCTGTGCGCGTAGGAGTCTTGAGAAGGGCTGTCCCTAGTACGAGAGGACCGGGACGGACGAACCTCTGGTGTGCCAGTTGTTCTGCCAAGGGCATGGCTGGTTGGCTACGTTCGGGAGGGATAACCGCTGAAAGCATCTAAGCGGGAAGCCTGCTTCGAGATGAGGACTCCCACCCACTTGATGGGGTAAGGCTCCCAGTAGACGACTGGGTTGATAGGCCGGATCTGGAAGCCAGGTAACTGGTGGAGGTGACCGGTACTAATAGGCCGAGGGCTTGTCC
>NZ_JBVIIT010000068.1:0-2252 GCF_055569615.1 Streptomyces sp. NPDC031379
CGAACTGGCCCGCCAAGGCGTCACCATGCCCCGCAAATCAACCTCCTTCGGCCCGAAACCAGCCTCAGGCCTGGTACTACGCACACTGGAGAACTAAGAAAGAGGGCAGACCCCGTCGGGGTCTGCCCTCTTCTCATCGACCGGCGTCAGTCCTTGTCGCCGTCCTCCTGGGAGGCGTCCGCGGACTCACCCTCGCCCTCGGCCGCACTCTCGTTCTCGCCCTCGCTCCCGCTCTCGTCGAGGGCGTCGACGAACTCCACGCCGTCCAGCTCGGCGAGCCGGTCGGACGCGTCCGTGCTGCCGTCCCGGTCGGCCTCGACGGCCTTCGCGAACCACTCCCGCGCCTCGCGCTCCCGGCCCGCGGCCAGCAGGGCGTCGGCGTAGGCGTACCGCAGGCGCGCGGTCCACGGCTGTACGGCGTTGGAGGCCAGCTCGGGGCTCTGCAGGGTCACGATGGCCGCGTCCAGCTGCTCCATGTCCCGCCGGGCACCGGCGGCGACGAGCCGCATCTCGACCTGCCCGGCCCTGTCCAGCTTCTGCACCTCGGGGGCGCCGGCCATGTCCAGCGCCTTCTCCGGCCGGCCGAGCCCGCGCTCGCAGTCGGCCATCACCGGCCACAGGTCCACGGTGCCGGTCATCCGCCGGGCGGCCCGGAACTCGGCGAGGGCCTCGCTGTACTTCTGGCTCGCGTACGCGGCGAAGCCGGCGGCCTCGCGTACGGCGGCCACGCGGGACGCCAGGCGCAGGGCCACCCTGGAGTAGCCGTACGCGCCCTCGGGGTCCTCGTCGATGAGCCGGGCGACCATCACCAGGTTCTTGGCGACGTCTTCCGCGAGGGTTTTGGGCAGGCTCTGCAGCTCCTGCCGGACGTCCTTGTCGATCTCCTCGCCGGTGACGTCCTCCGGGATCGGCAGCCGCTTGATCGGCTCGCGGTCGCGGTCGCGCTCGTCACGGAAGCGGCCACCGCCACGGCGGTCGTCCCGCCCGTCCCGTCCGTCACGCCCACGGAAGCCACCGGGGCGCCCGCCACGGTCGTCCCGACGGGGGCCACGGCCGCCGCGGTCGTCGCGACCCCGGAAGCCGCCGCGCTCACCGCGCTCACCGCGGTCGTCCCGGGGACGGAAGCCGCCCCGGTCGTCGCCGCGCCGGTCGTCACGGCGGTCGTCGCGCCGGTCGTCACGGCGGTAGGAGGGGCGGTCGCCGCCGCGGTCGTCGCGCCGGAAACCGCGGTCCCCACGGTCGTCACGGCGGTCATCGCGGCGGTCGTCGCGCCGGTCGTCACGGCGGTCGTCGCGCCGGTCGTCACGGCGGTATCCGCCGCGGTCGCCACGGTCGCGGTCGTCACGCTGGTAGCCGGGACGCGAACCCCGGTCGCCCTCGCGGCGGTAACCGCCACGGCTGTCATCACGCCGATCGTCACGGCGGTCATCCCGGCGGTCGTCGCGACGGTAGGAGGGGCGGTCGCCACCGCGCTCGCCACGGTCACCGCGGTCACGGTCGTCACGACGCTCGTCGCGGCGGCCGAACCCACCACGGTGGTCGTCACGCCGGCCATAGCCACCACGGTCGTCGTCGCGACGGTAGGAGGGGCGGTCGCCGCCGCGGTCGTCGCGCCGGAAACCGCGGTCCCCACGGTCGTCACGGCGGTCGTCACGGCGGTCATCGCGGCGGTCATCGCGCCGGTATCCGCCGCGGTCGCCACCGCGGTCGCCCCGGTCGCGGTCGTCACGCTGGTAGCCGGGACGCGAACCCCGGTCGCCCTCGCGGCGGTAACCGCCACGGCTGTCATCACGCCGATCGTCACGGCGGTCATCCCGGCGGTCGTCGCGACGGTAGGAGGGGCGGTCGCCGCCGCGCTCGCCACGGTCACCGCGGTCACGGTCGTCACGACGGTCGTCGCGGCGGCCGAACCCACCACGGTGGTCGTCACGCCGGCCATAGCCACCACGGTCGTTGTCGCGACGGAAGCCGCCGCGGTCGCCGCGGTAGCCGCCGCGGTCACCCCGGTCACCACTGTCCCGTCGCCGCTGGTCGCGCTCCGGTCGGTCGTCGGGAGAGTTGGTGGACATGGTGACTCCTGTCTTCGGTACACAAGCATTGTAAAAACGAAAGGACCCCTGGTCCCAGCTGAACGCTGGGACCAGGGGTCCTCCAAAGATTGTTCGGCGGCGTCCTACTCTCCCACAGGGTCCCCCCTGCAGTACCATCGGCGCTGTGAGGCTTAGCTTCCGGGTTCGGAATGTAACCGGGCG
>NZ_JBVIIT010000070.1:0-1632 GCF_055569615.1 Streptomyces sp. NPDC031379
GCGGCCCCCTTGCAGACGCCCGCAGGCCGAGGGCGGCAGAGGGCTGGGCAGGGTGGCCTGCAGAACACGCTGCTCGTTGAGGACCTGCAGCACTTTGCCGTCGAGCCGGAGGGTGACCCGCTGTCCGGCGAACGGCCAGCCGACCAGGACCTTGTCACCGCCCAGGCCGACGTAGCCGACCGCGTTGACGGTCCGGTCCACCTCCACCGGCCCCTTCGTGTCCTTCGCCGGGCCGGGGTCGTCCGCCCAGGGTCCGGCGGGTCGGGCGCCTCCGCCTGCCAGCAGGGCTTTGAGGTCCCGGCCGGACAGCTTCGAGGGCAGGGTCTTGTGCCGGCCGCCGCCGATGAGGACGTGCAGGCGGTTCACGTCGATCCGCAAGGTCACCGTGGTGCCGGCCAGGGCCGGGCCGAACCAGATCTGCTGCCCGCGCAGGCTCAGGTTCCCCGACGCGGGAACCACCCGCTCCACCTCGATCGCACCGACCTCGCCCTCGGCCATCGGCCAGGCCGCCGCCACTGGCTCGGGCTCAGGCACCGGGACATCCGGGCTCGGGACCGGGTCGAGGCGGGCGGGCAGGACCACCGGCAGGGCGTCCTGCTCGGACCGAGGCCGGGGGATGAACCGGCTGGCCGGGACGGCCATGGCCAGGGCCTGGTGCGGCCGCATCCGGTTGTAGTCCTCCAGCCAGGCATCCACCGCCGCCTGCGCCGTCGCCAGGTCGACGAACGGATCACGCTGGTCGAGGAGTTCGCGCCGCAGGGTCTGGTGGAAGCGTTCGATCTTCCCCGTGGTCGTCGGGGACTGCGGGCGGGTGAGCCGGTGCATGATGCCGTTCTCCCGGCAGATCCGGTCGAACATCGTCTCCCCGGGCTTGCCGGGACTGAAGCGGGCGGTGAACTGCTTGCCGTTGTCCGTCAGCACCTCCTCGGGCACTCCGAACCGCACCAATGCCTCGCCGAAGGCCAGACACACCGCCCAGGCCGTGGCCCGCTGGACCACCTTCGCGATCACCATGAACCGGGAGTGGTCATCGATCCCGGTGACCATCTTGCACTCACTGCCATCGGCCAGCAGAAGGCCGCCGACGATGTCCATCTGCCATAGTTCCATCGACGTCGACCGCTCCCACCTGCGGTAATCCGACCGGCGACGCTTGCGCACTCCCGGCTCGACCAGACCGTTGCGGACCAGGACCCGGTAGACCGTCGCCCGGGAAGGCACCGGTGTGATGCCCCTGCGTTCCAGCTCGTGCACCAGCCTGCGCGGACCCCAGCCGGGATGCCGGCGCCGTAACTCACACACCACCGCCTCCACCTCCCCGGCGATCCGGTGCGGACACGACTCCGGCCGGTGCGACCGGTCCGCCAGACCCGGCAGACCCGACTGCTCGTACTTGCGCACCCAGGAGTGCACCGACTGCCTCGACACCCCATACCGGGCCGCGACTTGAGTGACCGGAACCCCCGCGGCGACCTCCATCACCGCGTGATACCGCTGCTCGACCACGCTCAACTCCACCAGCACGGCCCCGGCCCTCCCTGCACGCGGATACGACGCGCACAGCCAAGCCGAGGCAAGCGGTGTCAAGCATCAGGTGAAGCCACAACGTCAAGCATCAACCGAGACAAGACA
>NZ_JBVIIT010000071.1:0-1513 GCF_055569615.1 Streptomyces sp. NPDC031379
AGCGCGGCAGAACCCACGAGGGCCGCCGCCGTCAGCCCACCGGCCCGCCGCAGTACCTGTCGTCGGCTCAGATGGCTGGGCGTCTCGCGCTTCATGTGTTCTCCGGAACCTCTCATCGACCCGAGGCGGGCGTTGCTGTGTGCATGCTGTGGTGCGCCGCACCGCAGCGCAGGATTGAACCACCCTCAACACCCCCTGCACCAGCCCTGTTTGGCAGGCTCAACGGCGCGACGAGAATTGCTCAGCGCTTGTGACGCAGAACACGCATGTAAAGATGACGTGAAGGGATGGTTGTCGTCCATCGGTCCGTTTTGAGGGACTGTCCTCCCCTGAAGTCCGCCGCTTAACGTGCGCATTTGGCCTGGCTCCTACGCGGCTTTCAGTTCACCAGCCCGATGCCATGGCCCCTTCACTTTGCACGTGTGCCGGACCCGTCCGGCCTTCTTGGGGTGGGATGGTCCTTGCGACTCGCGCATAGACAGGGAAGAAGCGCCTCCTGGGCGTTGGCCGTGGCTCTGGCCGCGTCCTTGCTGGCCGCACCGACGGCTGAGGCGGCTGCGACTGCCAAGGCGGCCTCGGCGGGGCGGAAGCAGCCGGTGAACGTACCCGTTCAGGCTGCGGGGGGCGTGCCGCGTGACGGTGCGGAACCCACGCAGACCAGGCCCGTCCGCCCGGTGTGGCCCAAGGCGGCGCGGGCGCGCCTCGCCCTGTCCGGCCTGAAGCCGGGCAAGACCCTGCCCGTGGCCCCGGCCGGCGGCACCGACGGCCCCGCAGCGGCCACTGTGCACGTGGGTCCGGCTCCCGCGACGGCCCTGGCCAAGCAGCGGTCCGCCATCGCCTCGCCGGCGCCCGCGGACGTCGACGTCAAGGTCCTGGACCGCACCCAGCTGAAGCGGACCAACGGCATCGGCGTCGGAGTCCAGGTCACCCGCCGCGACGGCCGCGGCACCCCCGGCCCGGTCAACGTCTCGATCGACTACTCGAAGTTCAAGTACGCCTACGGCGGCAACTTCGCGTCCCGCCTGCGCCTGGTCGCCCTGCCCGCCTGTGCCCTGACCACGCCGAAGGCGAAGGGCTGCTCGACGGCCAACCCCCGGCCCGTCAAGGTCACCAACGACGTGGCCACGGGTACCCTCACCGCGACCGTGCAGGCCGACGGCGACCCGCAGACCAAGATCTCGGTCATCCAGCCCGACCAGCAGGCCAAGTCCACCTTCCAGTCCCCGGCGATGACCGCCGCCGCGACGTCGGGCGGGACGGTGTACGCCCTGGCGTCCACCTCCTCCTCGGACGCCGGTGACTACCGGGCGTCGTCGCTGAAGCCCTCCGGGGCGTGGAACGTCTCCATCGGTTCCGGTGCCTTCACCTACGAACTGCCGATCCAGACGCCGAAGCCCCCTGCGGGCAGCGCGCCCTCGCTGTCGCTGGCGTACAACTCGCAGTCCGTGGACGCGCTGACCTCGGCCCAGAACACCCAGGCCAACTGGGCGGGTCTGGGCTGGGAGCTGGGCGG
>NZ_JBVIIT010000072.1:0-1492 GCF_055569615.1 Streptomyces sp. NPDC031379
CATTCGTCGCCGCCGGAGGAGTAGTCGCCGAAGTAGTCGACGACGTCCTCGGGCCACTGGTTGGCCTCCGCCAGCAGCACGGTGTCCGGGTACTGCGTGTCGATCTCCTTGCGGACCCGCCTGAGGAACTCGTGGGTGGCGGGCAGGTTCTCGCAGTTGGTGCCCTCCTGCTGGTACAGGTACGGCACCGCGTCCAGCCGGAACCCGTCGATGCCGAGATCCAGCCAGAACTTGAGTGCGGAGATCATCTCCTCCTGCACGGCCGGGTTCTCGTAGTTCAGATCCGGCTGGTGCGAGAAGAAGCGATGCCAGTAGTACTGCTTGCGTACCGGGTCGTACGTCCAGTTGGAGACCTCGGTGTCGACGAAGATGATGCGAGCGTCCTGGTACTGCTTGTCGTCGTCGGCCCAGACGTAGTAGTCGCCGTACGGACCGTCCGGGTCGCGCCTGGACTCCTGGAACCACGGGTGCTGGTCGCTGGTGTGGTTCATGACGAAGTCGATGATCACGCGCATGCCGCGCTGGTGTGCGGCGTCCACGAACTCCACGAAGTCGGCGAGGTCGCCGAACTCGGGCAGTACGGCGGTGTAGTCGGAGACGTCGTAACCGCCGTCCCTGAGCGGTGACTTGAAGAACGGCGGCAGCCAGAGGCAGTCCACGCCGAGCCATTGCAGATAGTCGAGCTTGGCGGTCAGGCCCTTCAGGTCGCCGACGCCGTCGCCGTTGCTGTCCTGGAAGGAGCGGACGAGTACCTCGTAGAAGACGGCGCGCTTGAACCACTCCGGGTCCCGGTCCTTGGCGGGAGTGTCCTCGAAGGTGTCCGGAACGGGCTCATTGACGATCATATTGTGGGTGACCCTCCGATCTGCGGGTTGGACGGTCGCAGGACGGTGAAGACATGCGCGGGCCTATGACCCGGTTCGAGGCGCACATAGTTGGTCCTGCCCCAGTAGTAGGTCTCGCCGGTGAGCTCGTCGCGCACCGGCACGGACTCGTGCCAGTCCAGGCCGAGTTGCGGCATGTCCAACGAGACCGTGGCCTCCTGGGTGTGGTGGGGGTCGAGGTTGGCGACAACGAGAACCGTGTTCGATCCGCTCCGCTTCGAGTAGGCGATCACCGCGTCCTTGTCCACGTGGTGGAAGTGGAGATCACGCAGTTGCCGCAGGGCCGGACTGCGCCTCCGGACGTCGTTGAGCCGGGTGATCAGGGGCGCGATGGTCCGCCCCTCCCGCTCGGCCGCTTCCCAGTCCCGTGGCTTGATCTGGTACTTCTCCGAGTCCAGGTACTCCTCGCCGCCCTCCCTGAGCGGGGTGTTCTCGCACAGCTCGTAGCCGCTGTAGACGCCCCAGGCGGGGGAGAGGGTGGCGGCCAGGACGGCCCGCACCTCGAACGCGGGCCGGCCGCCGTGCTGGAGGTAGGCGTGGAGGATGTCGGGGGTGTTGGGGAAGAAGTTCGGCCGCATGTAGGCCGCCGCCTCGCCCGACAGCTCCGT
>NZ_JBVIIT010000073.1:0-1111 GCF_055569615.1 Streptomyces sp. NPDC031379
AGCGCGGCAGAACCCACGAGGGCCGCCGCCGTCAGCCCACCGGCCCGCCGCAGTACCTGTCGTCGGCTCAGATGGCTGGGCGTCTCGCGCTTCATCTGTCTTCGGGGACCTTTCCTCGACGTGGGCCACACGTGTGCAATGTGTGTGCGCCGCAGGATTGAATCACTTACCCGCCTCTTACGCCAGGTCCGTTTCCCCAGCTCACAGCCATGCCCCACACCGCAACCGCCAACGTGACACACGTCACTCGAGTAAAGGTGATGTGAAGGGATGGTTCTTGTTGATCAGCCCGATTTGAGGGACTGGTACCGGAACGAATGTTCCGCTTAGCGTGCGGCTTTGGCCTGGTCTTTGCGCGGCTTTCACTCTGTCATGAGCCCGATACCACGGCTGCTTTGCCTTGCACGTGTGCCGGGACCGGGTCCCGGCCTTCTTTGGGTTGGGGATGGTCCGTGCGACTCGCACGCAGACAGGGGAAGCGCACGTCATGGGCGGTGGCCGTGGCGCTGGCGGCATCGCTGCTGGCCGCGCCCGCGGCCGAGGCCGCAGGCACGGCCAAGTCCGTCACGGCGGGGCTCAAGCCGGTGAACGTGCCGGTGCAGGCGGCCGGCGGGGTGCCGCGTGACGGCGCGGAGCCCACGCAGACCAAGCCCGTCCGCCCGGTGTGGCCCAAGGCGGCGCAGGCGCGCCTCGCCCTCTCCGGCCTCAAGCCGGGCAAGAAGCTGCCCGTCGCACCGTCCGGCGAAGCGGACAAGGCCACCGTCCAGGTGGGCCCGGCTCCCGTGAGCGCGCTCGTCAAGCAGCGGTCCGCCATCGCGACGACGACGCCCGCGGACGTCGACGTCAAGGTCCTGGACCGCACCCAGTTGAAGCGGACCAACGGCATCGGGATGGGCGTGCAGCTCACCCGGCGCGACGGCCGGGGCACCCCCGGCCCGGTGAACGTCAGCTTCGACTACTCGGGCTTCAAGTACGCCTACGGCGGCAACTTCGCCTCGCGTCTTCGCGTGGTGGCGCTGCCCGCCTGTGCCCTGACCACGCCGAAGGCGAAGGGCTGCTCGACGGCCAACCCCCGGCCCGTCAAGGTCACCAACGACGTGGCCACGGGTAC
>NZ_JBVIIT010000074.1:0-1000 GCF_055569615.1 Streptomyces sp. NPDC031379
GACCCCGAGCCGGGCCTGTACGTGTACGAACAGCAGGACGGCAACGGCATGCTCCAGCGCGGTGTCATCGGCGCCCTGCGCGTCTCGGAACCCGAGGACGGCGTGGTCCTGCCGCACGAGGACATCATGCCGCCCGTCGTCGCCGACCGCGCGGCCCTGATGCGCGCCACCCGGGCCAACCTCGAACCACTGCTGCTGACCTACCGCGGCGACGGCACCGCCGCCGCCGTCGTCGAACGCACCGCCGGGCGCCCGCCCCTGCTCGCCACCACCACCGAGGACGGCTTCCACCACCGCCTGTGGTCACTGACCGAGCCGGCCGAGATGACCCTCATCCAGACCGAACTGCAACACCACCAGGCCCTCATCGCCGACGGCCACCACCGCTGGGCCACCTACCTGCGCCTACGCGCCGAACACCCCTCCCCCAGCCCCTGGGACTACGGCCTCGTCCTCCTCGTCGACACCGCCCGCTACCCCCTGCGCGTCCGCGCCATCCACCGCCTGCTGCACGGCCTGCCCGTCACCGACGCACTCACCGCCGTGGAAGGCCTCTTCCGGGTACGCCACCTCGAGGTCCCCCTGCCCAAAGCCCTGGAGGCACTGGCCGACGCCTCCTGCGCCGGCAACGCCTTCCTGCTCGCCGGCGACGGCGCCTTCCACCTGCTCGACCGCCCCGACCCGGACCTGCTCGCCCGCACGATCCCGGCCGACCGCCCGGCCGCCTGGCGCTCCCTGGACGCCACGGTCCTGCACGCCACACTCCTCGACCACGTCTGGCACATCCCCGAGGACTCCCCGGGCCACATCGCCTACATCCACGACACCGCCGCCACCGTCGCCAAAGCCGAACACGACGGCGGCACAGCCGTCCTCATGCACCCCGTCCGCGAAGAAGTCGTACGCGAACTGGCCCGCCAAGGCGTCACCATGCCCCGCAAATCAACCTCCTTCGGCCCGAAACCAGCCTCAGGCCTGGTACTACGCACACTGGAGAACT